>NZ_VIUG01000017.1:0-123002 GCF_007828255.1 Pseudomonas sp. SJZ078
TCTCCAGATATCTGCACTGCCAAGAGCTGTGAGAGCTTTTGCTGCCTTGAAAAAGAATGGCTAAATAAATCATCCAAGACAGTTGCTCCCACAGGAGGAGTCGTCTTCAAGCAGAAATGAAGTTCAGCCCCCCGGGGACTTGACCTTGGGCGGCTTCACCTCCATTCCCGGCAGCGGCTGATCCTTCGGCGGCCTGGGCATCTCGATCGGTGGCAACAAGGGCGGCCCGCCATTTTCGGGACCGGCCTTGGGCACACTGCTGGGCGCAACCGGTGGGTAGGGCATCGGTGTGGCGGTACCGGGCGAACCAGGCACACTAGGCGGGGTTACCGGAATCGTCGGCTGCTGGGCCTGTGCATAACTTAATGGAAGCGCCGCCAGGGCAATGGCCGTTAGAATGATGCACTTCATCACTGGCTCCGTGGCTACTGTCATCTTCAGGCTAGACCGTAGCCCCTCCCCCATGAGATTTCCATGAAACGTTTCGTTCTGCTCGACACCACCCCCATCCCCGACAATGGCGGTGCCCTGTGCCTGTTCGAGTACGGCGAAGACTTCGTCATCAAGATCCAGGGCGGTGACGGCGGGCAGTTGATGAACACCCGCATGCACGGCTCCGAAGACGCCCTGGCGGAGATTCCCTGCCGCAAGGTCGCCGGACGCCCGGGTTCACGGGTGCTGATCGGCGGCCTCGGCATGGGATTCACCCTCGCCTCGGCCCTCAAGCACCTGGGCAAGAGCGCCGAGGTAGTGGTGGCCGAGCTGGTGCCCGGCGTGGTGGAGTGGAACCGTGGCCCCCTCGGAGAAAAGGCCGGACGGCCACTGGAGGATCCGCGCACGGTGATCCGCCTGGAAGATGTCGCCAAGGTGCTGCAAGCCGAGCCCCTGGGTTTCGACGCGATCATGCTCGATGTGGACAACGGCCCCGAAGGCCTGACCCAGAAAGCCAACAGCTGGCTGTATTCGGCCGGCGGCCTGGCAGCCTGCGCGAAAGCTCTACGGCCCAAGGGAGTGCTGGCGGTCTGGTCGGCCAGCGCCGACCGGCAGTTTTCCGACAAACTGAAGAAGGCCGGCTTCAAGGCTGAAGAGGTGCAGGTGTTCGCCCATGGCAACAAAGGCACCCGCCACACCATCTGGATTGCCGAGAAGCTCAAAGGCTGAGCTAAACTTCGTTCAACCGTCATCAGTCTTATCTACAAGGTGAACCCATGAGTTCGTCAACGCCTCCTTCCAATACCGCGAAGCTGGACCGCATCCTCGCCGACGCCCAGCGCGACCGGGAAATGGGTTACCGCGACAAAGCCCTGAAAATGTACCCCCATGTCTGTGGCCGCTGCGCCCGTGAGTTCTCCGGCAAACGCCTGAGCGAACTGACCGTTCACCACCGCGACCACAACCACGACAACAACCCCCAGGACGGTTCCAACTGGGAACTGCTGTGCCTGTACTGCCACGACAACGAACACTCGCGCTACACCGACCAGCAATACTTCGGTGACGGCTCCCTGAGCACCCCGAAAATCGCCAAGGCGACTCACAACCCGTTTGCCGCGCTGGCTGGGTTGATGAAGAAAGACGAGTAGTCGGCAAGGCACTGAGCGCCTGTCATCAGGCCCTCATCGCGAGCAGGCTCGCTCCCACATTGGAATGCGGTCTTCTGTGGGAGTGAGCCTGCTCGCGATGGCGATGCTACCTTCACCGCCAATCTTGAAACTGACCACCCTCCCCCATTCCCCGTATAATCGCGCCTTTTCCCAAAGGCACCCCGCCCGTGGCCAACAAACGCTACAGCTGCATCGGTCTGTTCAACCCCAAATCACCGGAAAACGTCGGTTCGGTCATGCGCGCCGCCGGTTGCTACGGCGTGGCGTCGGTGTTCTACACCGGCAAGCGCTATGAACGGGCCGCCGACTTCGTCACCGACACCAAGAAAGTCCACTACGACATTCCGTTGATCGGCATCGACGACCTGAAGAAGATCCTGCCCCTGGGCTGTATACCAGTGGCCGTGGAGCTGGTAGAGGGTGCTCGCCCCCTGCCCGAATACACCCACCCGGACCGGGCGCTGTACATCTTCGGCCCTGAAGACGGCTCGCTGGATAAAGATATCCGGGATTGGTGCGAAGACGTGGTGTACATCCCCACCACCGGTTGCATGAACCTGGCGGCCACGGTCAACGTCGTGCTGTACGACCGCATGGCCAAAGGCAACAACACCCGCTCGGGGCCGCAATTCCGCTGACCGGTGGGAAATTCCATGGAACGACGGATTCGCTCCGGCAGTCAGTTTTATACCAATCCCCACACTGGAGACAGACCATGAGCGATAACAATCCGTTCGAGCCGATCGAGAGCACCCCGTTTCAATCCCGCCCTGCGCAAAATGTGCACGGCTGGGAACGCGCGGGCTCCCTGGCTGGCGGCGTGCTGATGATGGGCAAGGGCTTGCGTCGTGGCGGCATCATTGGTCTGGCTCAACTGGCCATCGGTGGTATGGCCCTGGCGCGGGGCATCACCGGGCATTGCTCGGCCAAGACGCTGCTGGAGAAGAGCCGCCAGAACCTGAGCAGCGCCCGTGCCCGTATCGAGCAGGCCGGCGATGAACTGGTCCGCATGAAGGCCAACGCCGAGGCGGCTACCGGTACAGCTACGGTGACGGGAAATGATTCGTTGGATTCGCCGAAGGCCGGGCTTTGAGCTGGACAATGTGCCGGGGCTGATGGCCCCATCGCGAGCAGGCTCGCTTCCAGAGCCTGCTCGCGATGGCGATTCTACTGAAGCAACCGATTATCCAGCACTGTAGAAGCCCCACCCAGGATGCTCTCGCTGAGTTGCACGAACTCCCGGGTGTCGACCGTTTCCAGGCGCATCGCCGCCTGCAGCACATCGTCGAGAGAGCGCTTGTTACGGGTTTTCAAACGAATTTCCCGATCCAGCTCCTGCAGCAACAGCACCGCCTTGGCCACCATCGCGGGGCTGGCCTGTTCGCCGCGCAGGGTCGTCACGCCCTTGCTGTCTCGTACAAGGCGCTCGTTCAGGGTCTGGTAACGCTCGTCGCTCATGCCGCCGGCGCGGCGCAGCAGTTCGACGGCGTAGTACTCGGCCAGGCCTTCGCTGATCCAGTCACTGCGCTCACGGTCGTGGATACGGGCGAGGGTCTGCACCAGTTCTCGCAACAACGGGCTGGAGCCCCGCTCGCTGACCAGCGGCGGGCGGCTGTGCAGGTAAATCGACTCACGGCCGGCCTGGGCACCGCGCCACATCGGGTCCTGGGCACCGACAATCAGCAATTTGGTGGGGTGCCGTGGTATCAGCACCTGCACCTGCGGCCAGACGAAGGTCAGCAGTGTCAGCACGTCCATCCGGCGCATGCCCTGGCCTTGGGGCGAGGCCACGGTAACGTCGGTTTCACCCAGGCGCGTGCGGCGGCTGCCCAGTTTGCCGGCCAGCATCCAACCCGTGGGACGGTCGAACAGCCGCGAGGGGTTGTCGATGCGAAAGCGCTGCTTGCCGATACGTGGCCAGGACGTTTCGATGCTTTTCCAGCCGGCGGGCAATTCAACATCCAGGCGCGCCACCAATTCGACGCCGTCTTGCTGGTCGAGCCGGGCCGACGGCACCAGGTCATCGCCGCGCAGCAGGGCCCAGGCGGGCGTCATGCGGGTTTCGAAGGTGCCGTTCTTGTGCTCATGGCTGATGCGCACCCGGTAGGTCAGGCTGGCCTTGTCGGCGCTCGGGCGCCAGAGGCCTCGCGCGGTTTTACCGGGTGTCAGCTGCCATTGACCGTCCGCCTTGAAATCACTGTAGCGGCTGCCGTCGCCAAGGTCGAAATCCAGACTGCGCACCGCCGAGCCACGGGCCAGGGTCAAGCGCACTTCGGCCTGATCGCTCTGTGGCAACAGGTGCACATGGTAATCCAGATCGACTTTCTGCGCCGCCCATAGCGGACCGCACACCGCCAGCAGCCCGCCGCTCACCAGCAGCCGTTTCAATCCTGCGCCCATGGACTCTCCCCCGGTGATGCAACGCCTGACGATTCAGCCGGCGCGAAAAATCAGATGATCTTCCCAATCGTCTTCCGGCACGCTGCCTTCGGCCAGCATGCGCCCGGACTGGGAAATGCGCTCGTGGTGCACGGCATCGCGGTCGCCACATACCAGATGGTGCCACAGCGGCAGGTCCTTGCCCTCGCTGACCAATCGGTAAGCACAGGTCGGCGGCAACCACTTGAACTCATCGGCCTTGCCCGGCGTGAGCTGGATGCAATCGGGAACGGACTCACGGCGGCGTGGGTAATCGGTGCACTGGCAGGTTTTCAGGTCCAGCAGTTTGCAGGCGATGCGGGTGTAGTAGACGCTGTTGTCATCTTCGTCTTCGAGCTTTTGCAGACAGCACAGGCCGCAGCCGTCGCACAGCGATTCCCACTCCTGCGCATCTAGCTGATCGAGGGTCTTGCGTATCCAGAAGGGTTCGACTTTGGCGGCCATGGCTCGGAGCATCAACATCAGATGGTGAAAAGGCCGACAGTCTAGTGCCGGGACCTCTTCAGGCCAAGCGTTGGCGACTGTCGGTAAAGCAATTGGCCGGAGGCAAACTCCACCCTGTAATCCTGCACAGGTCGAAGGTGTGGGAGCGGGCTTGCCCGCGAAGAAGTCATTACATTCGACGTTTATGTCGATTGACACTCCGCTTTCGCGAGCAAGCCCGCTCCCACAATGGAGTTTGTGGAGTCAATAGCCCCGGGTGAAATCCACTTCCCCGCGCAGGGCTTCGCCGGCCTGATAGGCGCGCAGGTTTTCCAGGAACAGTTGCGCCATCAGCGGCGGCGACGTCGGTGCCGAACTGTGACCGGTCAACAGCAGGCCCCAGGCCGTCCAGAACGGGTGACGCTGAGGCAGCGGTTCCTGGCGGCAGACGTCGATCACCGCACCGGCCAGATGCCCGTCTTTCAAGGCTTGCACCAGGTCCGCGTCCACCACGGCGACGCCGCGTCCGGCATTGATGAACAATCCGGTGGGCTTGAATTGCTTGAACAGCGCCGCGTCGTATACGTCATGGGTGTGGGGCGTATTGGGCAGCAGGTTGATGACGTAATCCACTTCGCCGACCAGACGCGGCAGATCCTTCATCGCTCCGACCTCGACGAAAGGGGCCTGCTCCCGCGCTTCGCTGGCAATGCCATAGAGTTGCACGCCAAACGGCACGAGGAACTGCGCCACCCGTTGACCGATATCACCGGTCCCGACGATCAGCGCCTTGCGCCCCGCCAGCCCCTGCCCCTGGCGGTTGTCCCACTTGCGCTCGACCTGGCTGACCAGCCGCGCCAGCACCTCGCGCTCATGACCAAGCATGTAGGTGAGCACGTACTCAGCCATCAACTGACCGAAAATGCCTACCGCACGGGTCAGCCGGTAGTTGCGTGTCAGCCCCTCGGCCAACAGCGGCGTGATGCCCGCCCAGGTCGATTGCAGCCACTGGGGACGATGGCCCTGGCGCAGCAGGGTAGCCAGCAGGTCGGGCTGGCCAAGCCAGACCGGGCAATCGGCGGCCAGCCGGGACAACTCGGCGGAGTCACCGCTGGTGAGCACTTCGATATCGGGTGCAGCCTGGCGCAACAGTTGGGCATATACCGCGTGGTCGTGTTCGGCAATCAGAACGCGCATGAATCAAACCTTTCAAAACAGTGCAGACGAACGCCGACAGAGTGTCGCTCCATCCATGCGGCGATCGTCAAAAAAATTCCAGTGTGTTCCCAGAGGCCCCAGGACGGGCACCTCGGTATCGCATCAGACCGGATCGTTGCGTCGCAGCAACTCTTCGGGCAGATGCTCGATGTACTCGTCCTCGGCCGGCGGCATCTGCAGGTGATAACCCTGGGTGTCGAGGTTTTCCAGCACCTTGTTGATGTCCTCCCGGGACAACTGCCGCTCGGGGCTCAGGACCAGATCGAAGGCATGGGTCGCCTTGCCGAAGGCCGCCATCAAGGGCTCAGGCACACGCGTCAAGGCATCGTTCTTGAGCACATACAGGTACATCTCGTTTTTCTTCGAGCTGCGGTAAATGGAGCAAATACGTTTCAAGGCTGTTCTCCAGCAGTGGCCAGGCTGTCGAGCAGCGCCTGGCCCATCAGTTCGCGACGCCAGCCACGCAGCGAATCAGGCAATTGGTAAGGACCCTCGGGGAAGCCGCTCTTGATCAACGCCTCGAGGGTTTTCTTGCGCAGCATCAGTTCCGGAGCAATGCCCAGGCGTTCGGCCTCAGCCTGCCCCAGAGCGCGCAGACGCTTGACCAGGGCCGCGGCCTCGATGGGCAACGGCTCGGCCACGGCTGGCGGCCATTGTTCGGGCGGCACGCTGGCAGCGCGCTTGATCAGGTCCAGCAGAAACTCGCCGTCCTGGCGCACGGTGCGCGGGTGCATGTCTTCGATTTTCGCCAATGCGCCGAGGTTATCCGGCTGAGTACGGGCCAGGGGCCACAGCGAATGCTCGCGAATGATGCGGTTACGCGGCAAGTCACGGGCCCGCGCCTCGCGCTCGCGCCAGGCGCAGAGCTCACGCAGCACGGCCAGTTGAGCGCGGGACAGTTTCCAGGCCAGCTTGGCTTCGCGGTACACCTCATCGGGGTCGATTTCGCGACGCAGGTTGGCGACCAGCTCAGCGCCGTCCTCCAGGACCCAGGCGTACTTCTCGTCGGAAAGCTTGGGACGCAGTTGTACGAAAACCTCAGCCAGGTGCACCGCATCTTCCGCGGCATAGCTGATCTGCGTTTCGGACAGCGGCCGTTGCAACCAGTCGGAGCGGGTCTCGCCCTTGGGCAGCTCGATGCCCAGAACGTCCTGCACCAGCCGCGAGTAGCCCATGGAGAAGCCCAGGTTCAGGTAGGCGGCAGCCAACTGGGTATCGAACAGCGGCGCAGGCAGGCTGCGGGTCAGGCGCAACAGGACTTCCAGGTCTTCGCTGCAGGCGTGCAGCACCTTGAGTACGGCCGGGTTCTCCAGCAATGCCGCCAGGGGCTGCCAGTTGTCGATGGTCAAGGGGTCGATCAGGTAGGCACGCTTGCCATCGCCGATCTGCAGCAAACCGGCGATAGGGTAAAAGGTGTCGACCCGCATGAATTCAGTGTCGAGGGCGACGAAGGGCAACTGCTGCCATTCGGCGCAAAACCGCCCGAGGCTATCGTTGTCGCGAATCCAGTGAATATCGATGGCCACACGGCTCTCCCTTGAATAATGGCGCGCAGTATATATCGCCGTCAGCGATTGCGAGCATCCATAGAGCAAGAGCCTGAGAGAAATCGCCTGCGCAATCTCAAGAATAGTCCTACATTCGAAGCTAACTGGTCTTACGCAACACATAAACCCGCGTCAGCGCAAAACCGGGCAGGAAGTCCTGGTGCCACAGCACGTTGAAACCAGCCTGGAGGAACTCGGCCTCGACATCGGCCTTGTCTGCCAGGTTACGTTGTGGTGGGTGGCCGAGCTTGAAACGCCCGTCGATTTGAACCGACACGATGACCGTGTCGCGACTGACCCGACGAAACTCGCGTAGCAGCGCCAGGCGATGCTCACTGGCACTCACGTGACGAAACAATTGCAGACAACAAATACAATCCACCGCGTTTTCCGAAAGCCCGATGGTAAACGCCGAACTCGGAAAGGTCTTGACCCGTTTGAGCAACGCGCCGCCGTGGTGGGTAAGCGCGTGTTCGAGCATGTCCGGCGATGGATCCGCCGCCAGAATCACCCGGTTGGTGTGTTCGGCCAGCACCGGCCAGAACCGCCCAGCCCCACACGCCACGTCCAGCACCAACCCCGGTTCACCGGCTACTTTCAGGGCATTGCGCACCATGTGCTCATCACGCCAGAACGCCAGGCGCAGCCGTCGAGGGGCCGGCCGGGAACAGACTTGCGCATGCTCCTGCTCGTGATGCCTGGCGAACTCAAGCTCGACGGTGGATGGGGGTAGCCCGGACATACAAACAGCTCTTGGAAAGTGGACAGATGACAGGTTAAACGGCGCGGCGTGAAAAAAAGGTGTAGGCGATCACTCTCGCGCCAACACGCCGTCAATCACCGCGCTGCGACAACCGGCAAACAGATCCAGGTCCCGGTTATAGACATTGCTGTTGACCTCCAGCAAGCCGAGCATCGAGTGAAACAGGTTGTCCTGGCTCAAGGGCTTTTCCCGACTCAACTGCAGGCAATGGGTGTCCACCGCAAAAGACTTCTGATAACTGTCGGAAAACCAGGCGAGCATCGCCACATGCTTCTGCTGCTCTGGAGCAAGCATGTAGGGCGTGCCATGGAGAAACAGGTTGTATTCGCCCAGGGACTCACCGTGGTCCGACAGGTAGAGCATGGCGGTATCGACCTTGTCCTGGTTGGCCCGTAGCAGATCGATCAGGGTCGAAAGAACGTGGTCGGTGTACACCAGCGTATTGTCATAGCCGTTGACGATGCTTTCGCGACTGCAATTGTTCAACGCGTTGCTTTCGCACACCGGTGTGAAGTGTTCGTACTCCTTGGGATAACGCTTGAAGTACTCAGGCCCGTGGCTGCCCATCTGGTGCAGGACCAGCACCGTGTCTTTGTCCAGGGTGTCGATGAAATGCTGCAGCCCCTGAAGCAGGATCTCATCCCGGCATTCGCTGTTGGCGCACAGGGCCGGATCCTTGAGATTGCTCACATCCTGCAGGGTGACCCGGTCGCAGGTGCCTTTGCAGCCGGACTGGTTGTCCCGCCAGATCACGTCCAGGCCGGCACGCTGGAGTACATCCAGCAGGCCTTCTTCATGCCTGGCCTTGCTGGCGTCGTAGTTCTTGCGGCCCATGTTGGAGAACATGCACGGCACCGACACGGCGGTTTCGGTGCCGCAGGAATGCACATCGGTGAAAGCGATCAGGCCGGCCTCGTGATTCAACTTCGGTGTGGTGTCGCGGTTATAGCCAAGAATGCCGAAGTTTTCCGCGCGAGCACTCTCCCCGACCACCAGTACGGTCAGGGACTTGCGGGCGTGGGTCTGCCAAGCCGGATTGCGACTGGCATCCTCGCCCAGCTTGATGAACGGTTGCTTGGCCGACACGACCTGCTCACGCAGGTAGCCAACCGAAGCACCAATGTAATTGCTTGGCACAATCATCAGGCGCAATTCATGATGATTGCGAAACAGAGAAGACAGCCCCTGATAATTCGCCAGGGCAACCACGCCAATCAGCGCCGCCGAGGCGACACCGACCAACAGCTTGCTTAACAACTCTTTAGACCAGCTACGGTATTTGATCGGTGTCTTGAACAATAACCAGGAAGGTAAGACGCCAAGTAAGCCGAGATAGGCGAACAACTTCAGAGACAACAGGTCACGGACTTCAGTGGCATTGGTTTCGGCAAAGTTGCGCAACATGCCGACGTCGATCAATACACCGTACTGGGCCATGAAGTAGGCGACACCGGCACTGATCAGGAACAACAGCATCAGCACGGGCTTGAGCAGCGGGCGGAACGCCACGAGGGTCAGCACCAGGTTGAATGCACAGAAAATCATCACGCCAAAGGCCGCGCACATCAGCAGGCCTCGCCCGTCAGCCGCCGTGATCGTCAGCAAGTGTTGCCAGAGAATGACGTTGAAGCCAACTAATAAAAAGGCACTGGCGAGCAGCGTCACCCACTCGGGGCGCACGGCTTTAATGGTCAGCATGATGGTGGGCGTTTTCCTGAAAGTTGCTCTTTGGAGAAGAAGTGCCTAAGGAAAGCGTGGAAAATTCGTTCCCTACGGCAACACAAACTTTAGGCAGCCCACCATCAATTTTTCGTGAAAAAGTTGCTATTAAATTATTATTTAAGTGACAAACCTGGCGCAGTCGTCAGGCCTGATTCAGATACCAGCGCCAGTCCTGCTCCCCCACCTCGCCCATGAACTGACGGTATTCGGCGCGTTTGACCGCCAGGTAAACGCCAAGAAATTCGCCACCGAAGGCTTCTTGCGCCCAAGTCGAAGCCTCGAGCGCCTGCAGGGCAGTGAGCCAGTCGGTGGGCAACAAACGGCTCGCTTGTGCATAACCATTGCCTTCAACGGGCGCAGCGGGATCGCACTGCTCCCGTATGCCACGATGGATGCCGGCCAGCATCGCCGCAGCCGCGAGGTACGGGTTGGCGTCGGCACCGCAGATGCGATGCTCGATGTGTCGGGAAAAGGCCGGCCCTCCCGGCACCCTCAGGCTCACGGTGCGGTTGTCCACGCCCCAGGTCGCCGTCAGGGGCGCGTAACTGTTGCTCTGGAAGCGCCGGTAGGAGTTGGCGTTCGGGCAGAACATCAGCAATGAATCGAGCAGCGTATCGAGCATCCCGCTTATCGCCCAGCGCAGCAATGGCGTGCCGTCGGCGGCTTCGCTGGCGAACAGGTTATTGCCCTCGCGGTCCGCCAGGCTGACGTGCATGTGCATGCCGGAACCCGCCAGATGCTCGAATGGCTTGGCCATGAAACACGCCACCATGCCATGTTTATGCGCCACGCCCTTGACCAGGCGTTTGTAGCGCACCGCCTCGTCCATGGCTTGCAACGCATCGTTGCGGTGCTCGAGGGTAATTTCCACCTGGCCTGGAGCGTATTCGGAAATGGCCGTGCGCGCCGGAATGCCCTGGAGCTTGCACGCGGCATAAAGGTCCGCCAGGAACGGCTCGATCTGCTCCAGCTCGCGCAAACCATAGACCTGGGTAGCGCGCGGCCGGCCACCATCGGCCTCCCGCGCCGGTTGTGGCCGGCCCTGGCTATCGCGTTGCGCGTCCAGCAGATAGAACTCCAGCTCTGCCGCCATCACTGGGTAATAGCCGTCGGCCTGCAACCGCTCGATTACCCGGCCGAGCAGATAACGTGGATCGGCGATGGCGGCCGGCATGCCCTCCCGAGGGTGCATGGCGACCTGCACGGCAGCCGTGGGGATCAACCGCCACGGCATACGCTGCAAACTGCCGCTGATGGGATAGGCCCGGCAGTCGATGTCACCGACCTCCCACACCAGCCCCGAGTTTTCCACGTCGTCACCATTGACGGTCAGCCCGAGGATCGTGCTCGGCAGCGGACGGCCGCCTTCATAGACCGCCAGCAATTCGTCCCGGTGCAGCAATTTGCCCCGGGGTACGCCGTTATTGTCGAGGATAAACAGTTCGAACAGTTCGATGTCCGGGTGCAGGGCCAGGAATGCCCGGGCGTGTTCAACGGGCGCGAACGCAGGATTGGCAATGCTCATGGGAATGCTCGTATGTCATGTCGGACGGGCATCAGGGCGCCGTCGGTCTGTGCCCGCAATGAGCGGACACCGTGAAGTGTTCAACAGGAAATACGGGCATCCGGAGGCCGGGCATGGCGACAATGCCAGAGGGCCCAGAAAGCCAATTCAGAGGGCAGCGCAGAAAGTGACGGGGCGAAGACTGGCGTGAGTCGACCGACCGGACCGACCGCGGCGGATGATAATGGGTACGGGAATGCTGCGGGCCGACCGTCCATAAGCGCATCACAGTAAACAGACCCCGCGAGCGTCCCACGCCGACCTGCGTCGTTAAATCCGGATTTGCTGAAGCGTGGATGGGAATACGCTAAACAATCATCCTCGCAACGAATGACCGATCTATTCGTCGTATTCCCTACATTATCTGTCCCGTTCCCGACAGCGAAACAGCCTGCACGGCATTCACTTGGGACCATCGTTCCGTTAGGATCACGGATCTTGTTTGCGCAAGATTCGCGCAAGGAGCACAGCGAGAAGCAACGGATGCTAAACAGTAACTCCCTCAGAAAGCTCGATATGCAAGACCTCATGGTGTTTAACGCCGTGTACGAACAAAGCAGTGTCAGCGGCGTGTCCGAGGCATTGTGTGTCAGCCAGTCAACGGTGAGTTACTGCCTGAAGAAACTGCGGACCTGCTTCAAGGACGAACTGTTCATCAACACCCGCACCGGCATGCGCCCCACATTCAAGGCCGAGGGCATGTACGATCATGTGCGCAGCATCTTGCAAAGCATCAACCTGTGTCACGCCGGTGCCGGCTCACCCATGCCACGACCGGGCGATCGGAGCTTGCACCCGGCTGACGCCTGAGCTTTCAGTTGTCGAGAATGGCCTTCGCGTAGCAGCCGCGATCCATATCGACGGTCTCAACACTGAGCTGCACGCTGAGACCGGTCGGCCATGGGCTCAGCTCCTGGATCACGGTCAACAGGCTCTCCCCCAGTTGCTTCTTGATTTCCGGCGAGCGACCGCTCAACAACGCCAACTGCACGTGCACGAAAGCACGCTCGCCCAAACCGGTGCCCACTCGGAAATGTTCGACTTTCACGGCCCGGCTCTTGATGTCCGTCTCCGCGAACTGACCGGACGCCACCAGCGCATTATTCAAGCGCAGCAACGCGACGTCGGCGTTCAGCTCGGGCAGGTTGGCGGTGTACTCGAGGTGCAGGTGAGGCATGTGTTCGACTCCGGTTCGAAATGTGAAGACGTGAATTCAGCCGACGCACGATACCCCTACTTGGCACTCAAGCACAGAACCTGTGGCGAGTGGATTTAGCCAACCGGTATCGCAGCCGCCCCCGAGACTCCACGCTCACTCATGAACGCCTCCAGCCGGGACCGCAACCAGCGTTCCGCCGGGTCAGTGTCGACATGGCTCAGCCAGACCATGGACAGGTCCAGGGTCGGGGTCTTGAACGGAAAGGGTTCGCTGAACAGCTGGCCCGAAGCGGCCATGGCGACGGCGGTATAGTCTGGCAGGCTGGCGATCATATCGGTGCCGGCCAGCAGCGCCGGCAACGCGCTGTACTGCGGCACGGACAACACCACCTGACGCTTGCGACCGATCTCGGCCAGCCATTCGTCGGCGAATCCGGCCACGTTCGCGGTATGGGACACCAGTACGTGGGGCCGCGAACAATAGTCGTCCAGGGTCAGCGGCGTCTGCGAGGCATCAGCCCGCAACACGCAAGGTTGGATGTGCCGCAACAGTTTACGCTTGGCATTGGCCGGCAGGCCGCGGGTCTGGCTGATTCCCACGGTGATGTCGCCGGACGCCAGCAAATCGGGAATCCGCCAGTAATCGACGTGCTGGACCACGAACACCACTTGCGGCGCCTCCTGGCGCAGGCTGCGCAACAGTGGCGGCAGCAGGCCGAACTCGACATCGTCCGATAGACCGATACGAAACGTCATGTTACTGCTGGCCGGGTCGAAATCATGGGTCAGGCTCAGGGCCGCCGACAGCGAGTCCAATGCCGGCGACAAGTGCTGGATGATCTCCTCCGCCCGTGCCGTGGGTTCCATGCGATGGCCTACGCGGATGAACAGCGGATCGTTGAACCGGGCACGCAATCGGTTGAGGGCCGAACTGATGGCCGGCTGGCCCAGGAACAGTTTTTCTGCCGCCCGTGTCACATTGCGCTCAAGCATCAGCGTTTCGAAAACCACCATCAGGTTGATGTCTGCCTTGCGCAATTCGTTGCGGTTCATCCTTTGCTCCCGGGTCGAGTCAGTTCGAGCGAACGCTGTCATTATCGGCAATATTTCATAACCATTGGAAACGTATTTGCGATAGCGAAAACTTTCAGCTTGGCTAGGCTTTCGACGACATGTTCAAAAACATGTCTTGAATGAGTCAATCGCAGGGAGCGAACCGATGTATTTTGAAATCTACAGACAGACCCGTGGCACCCACAGCAGCGGCAAAGGCCAATGGCGCTGGCGCCTGCGCGCAGGCAACCACGAAACGATCGCCAGCGGCGAATCCTATGTGAACAAGGCTGACTGCCTGCACGTCATCGGGCTGATCAAGAACGTCCAGGGCGAGACGCCAGTGAAGGAAATCTGACACAACGTCGTGCCATTACCGCCCATCAGCTGCTTCGCCGGGCCCTGCCTGTCGAGCAGCTTGTTGTGGCCTCACCCAAGTCCCACAGCGAGTATTGCGCAATGGCTACCCATGATGCCCCTGTCAACTTTGCCCAGAAATACGCCCTGTTTCAGGATCGGTGGGCTCCCAAGGTCGTGGCTGAAATGAACGACTACCAATTCAAGGTCGCCCGGCTCGAAGGCGATTTCGTCTGGCACTCCCACGCCGACACCGATGAAACCTTCATCGTGCTGGAAGGCGAGCTTCGTATCGACTTTCGCGACGGTGCGGTGACCATCGGCCCTGGCGAGATGTACGTCGTCAAGAAAGGCATCGAGCACAAGCCCTGGGCCGCACAGGAAGTGAAGGTGTTGTTGATCGAACCTCGAGGGGTCATCAACACGGGGGAAACCCATGAGCGAACGGCAGACAACGATGTCTGGATCTGAGGTCGACCGCCGTACGCTCATTGGATGGCAAATCAGCCTTTCGCTGCGCGCTCCGTTGGAGACGATGCTTGAACATCCCGATCACCCGCCCACACTGGCGGCCGCCGGCCGCGCCAGGGCATCGCACGTTCCAGCTGTGCCGCCAGTTGCAACAGCAAGTCTTCACGACCGTAACCCGCTCCGAACTGCAGCCCGATGGGCAGGCCGCTCTGTGCATCATGAACCAGGGGCACGGACATGGCCGGACAACCGCTGACGTTGAATACCGCGGTGAACGGCGAGTAATTGAATACCCGTGCCATCCACTCGCGCCCGCTGAGCAGCTCCTGGCCGGCGTTGTACTCCCCGACCAACGGGGCGACGTCTGGCAACGTGGGCGTCAGCAGCACGTCGTAATCGGTGAGCACCTGCCCCACATGCCGGGTCACCAGGTTGCGATTGTGCATCGCGCCCAGCAACTGCATGGCGCTCAACCCTTGGCCCATGCGATACAAGGCCAGGGTGGCCGGCTCCAGGGTGCTGGCATCGATCGGGCGTCCGGTCGCGCCCGCGATGGCGTCGATCCAGGCGGCGGTATTGCTGGACCAGAAGCAGGCGTTAAGGTCGACGAATGCTTCCCAACTCAGTCCGATGTCGGTTGGTACGGGGATGACCTTATGCCCGAGAGTTTCAAGCATCTTGGACACCCGGTCGAGGGCTTCATCCACTGCGGGTGCGTTCAACTGGCCGTTCAAGGCCCGGTGTTGCACGGCAATGCGCAAGGGTTTGGGATCGCGATCCAATAAAGAGGCATAGCGTTCGGCAGGGGAGGCCACGTGGAACGGGTCGCCCACGGCAGGGCCGTGCAGGCAGTCCAGCAAAGCCGCGGTGTCCCGCACCGTCCGGCTCAACACACCGTGCACCGCCAACCCGGACCACACTTCATCGACATCCGGCCCCATGGGCAGGCGACCACGACTTGGCTTGAGACCGAACAGGCCAGTGGACGCGGCGGGCACGCGAATGGAGCCACCACCATCGGTGGCATGGGCGACGGGCACCGCTCCGGCAGCCACCGCGGCAGCCGAGCCGCCACTTGAACCACCCGCGCTGCGGGCCAGATCCCAGGGGTTACGAGTGGGTCCATCCACACGATTCTCGGTGGTGGTACTGGCCGCGAGTTCCGGTGTGGTGGTACGGCCCACCGGCAACAGGCCTGCCCGACGCAACCGCAGCATCAATTCGGAATCCGCCTGGGCAATGCCCCCCGCAGCCAGACGGCTGCCCAATTCATTACGACGATTGCGTACGGTCAATCCCAGGTCCTTGACCAGCAACGGTACGCCAAGAAAAGGCCCCGACTGAGGTTCCGGCTCATCCTCCCAAACCTCGATGACCGCGTTGATGCGGGGATTGACTGTATCGATGGCCGCTAACGCGGCACTGCGCACCTGCTCCTGGCTGACCTGGCGATCCCGGATCAACTGCGCCAGACCTACAGCGTCCTGTTCGGCATATTCAAAGCGATTCATACGACCTTCTCCCAGCAGAATACCACATAGTATCGAACGATACTGTTTAGTATCATGCAATACCCTGTAGTATTCTTGTCAAGCAGAAATCTCAATCCTCGGAGAACACTTTGAAGCTCATACACCCTGAACGCGTCGCGCAGTTGCCGCCGCGTGAACGCATCATCGATGCCGCGCATGCCTTGTTCATCGAACAGGGCATTACCCGGGTGACCGTGGATGCCATCGCTGCCCTCGCCGGCTCGACCAAAATGACCCTATACCGTCATTTCGAAACCAAGGATGTGTTGGTGCTGGAATGGCTGCGCTTGCTCACCGCCCAGTACAGCCGGGTGCTCGACGACCTCGCGGCGCAATGGCCAGGCCAGCCGATCCAGCAGTTGTTGGGTTTTAGCCAATTTATCGCACAGGATCTGGCTCGTGCCGGCTACCGCGGCTGCTCCTTCACCAATTGCCTGGCCGAACTGGCCGACCCGCAACATCCGGCGCGGCAACTGATCGAGGCACACAAGCAACGTCAGTTCCAGCGACTGGTGACCCTGTGCCAGGAGGCGAAGTTGCCCGACGCCCGAGCCATCGCCCGCGAGCTGACGTTCTTGCTTGAAGGGGCGCAGGTTGTCGCCCAGAACAAGGGAGTCAGCAACGTGGCGGAACACCTGTTGCAAATGGTCGAGAAACGCCTTGGGGTTGAGGCGCCGGACAGTCAGTCGTACTCGGCTTCTTGATGCTCGCCCAACAGACGCCGCTGGCGAGGTGACGCGGCCGCCAGAACGGCAGGGTTGAATTGCCAGTGCAGGTAAGGCGAAAACTTCTGCGCCACCATGCGTCGGCCATAGTGCACTTGCAGCAGGTAACGGGTGCGGTCGGCGGTCCGGTTGTCGCTGCCGGCATGCCATAGCTCGCTGCGCAGCACCAGCACATCGCCAGCCCGACACAACACCGGCTGCGCAACCCGCCCCGACCACTGGGTTTCACCTGCCACAGGCGCTCGCCCCGCCCGGTGACTGCCAGGGATGACACGGGTTGGACTCAAGTCAGCATCGATGTCATCGAGATAGAACTGCGCGGTACAGATTTGCATCGGTAACTCGAAAGCGGGGTCGGCCAACAGGCTCGGCGGCAGTGCCATCGGCAAGTAATCCAGGTGCAGCGGCGCCCCGATAAAACCAGGATGGCAACGCCAGGCCGTCTGGCCGATGACGTGACAGTCATCCCCCAGGGCGGCCTCGGCCAGTTCGATCACGCCGTCCACGTCCAGGAACGGCAGCCAGAACGGGTCGCGGTTGAAAACGCATTTGTAATGATCGATGACACCGCTGTAGTCCCAGTGCTGGGGTTTGAGCTGGTCGATTGCCTGGCGCAGCGCCACGACTTGCGCGGCGCCTAACACTGCCGGCAGCAGCACGAAGCCGTCCCGATGCAGGGCCCGCAGGCGGTCGCGGGTAAGCGTCGCCAGGGACTTGCGGGTAGACACGGCCGCGGCTGACTCAGGTGCGGAAGCGGCCGGTGAGTTCCGCCAGGCTCTTCGACAGCGTGGACAGTTGCCGGCTGGCCTGCATGCTCTGGGCGGAATTTTCTGCCGCTTCGTTGGAAAGGTCACGGATGTCGGAGATGTTGCGGGCAATCTCCTCAGTGACGCTGCTCTGCTCTTCACAGGCGTTGGCAATCTGCGCGGCCATGTCGTTGATCCGTTGTATCGAGCCACTGGTGCCGCTGAGCACCTGATCGACGCCCGCGGCGCGCTCGACACTGTCGCGGGCCTTGTCGCTGCCGGCCTGCATGGCCTGCACCGCCTTGGCCACCCCGCTCTGCAACCGCTCGATACGCACCTGGATGTCCTTGGTCGAATCCTGGGTACGTGCCGCCAGGGCCCGGACCTCGTCGGCCACGACGGCAAAACCGCGCCCCTGCTCGCCAGCTCGCGCGGCCTCGATGGCAGCGTTCAGTGCCAGCAGGTTGGTCTGTTCGGCAATGCCTCGAATCACCTCGAGGACGGCGCCGATGCTGGATGTTTCCTGGGCCAATGCGCCGATGGTACCCGAGGCGCTTTCCACCTCCTGAGCCAGTTGGCGGATCGATTCAACAGTGCTGCTGACCACTTCGGCGCCGTCGCGGGACTGGCTGCTGGCTTGTTTGGCGGCGTCCGAGGCGTTCACGGCGCTGTGCGCCACCTCATGCACCGCCGCGCTCATCTGGGTGGCGGCGGTACTGACCTGATCCAGCGCCGCATGTTCGCTGCTGATCAGTTGATCATTGGTCGCGGCCATACTGGCCATGGTGCGGGCCGCGGCATCAACCTCGCCGGTCACCCGGCCTACCTCGGCAATCAAGGGCTGGAGCTTGTCGAGGAAACGGTTGAAAGCACTGCCTAGCTGCCCCAACTCGTCAGCCGAACGCACCTCGAGGCGCCCCTTCAAATCACCGCCGCCCTCGGCAATCTGCTCGACACGGTGAAGCAACCGACGCATCGGATGCAACACCACCATCGGCAGGACAAAAACCAGCAGGATGCACCCGAGCAGGCCGATCAGCAAAATACCGCCCTGTTGCCGCCCCACCGCTTCGCCATGGTCGATCGCCGCCTGCCCCTCGTTAAGCGACGCCTGGTCTTCCAGCTCGCCCAGCTTGTCGATGGCATCGCGCATGGTGTCGAACCGCTTTTCGCCGTCGCCGAAACTCAGGGCGCTGGCCGCTTGAGGATTGGTCGCGGCCTGCTCGACCACTTGCCGCGACAGCTGTGCCCATTGGGCAAAACTGTCATCGAACTGTTTGACCAGCGCCAGCGCCTCGGCCCCCGGCTGCATCGCCGCGTACTTGTGCACGCGATCATAGGCCTGCTTCATATTCTCGGCATGGCTGGCGCGCAGTGCTTGCACATGATCGCCCGCATTGCCGACCAGCAGGCTGCGTTCGGCCACGAATGCCTGGTAGAGATCGCGGTCAGCATTGAGCAGCAGGCTGATGGCCGGCAGATAACGCCTGGTCAATTCCGTACTGGAGTCAGTCACCTGATCGATACCACGCACGCCCGTCCAGCCCATCAACACCAACAGCAACGCCAGGAAAGCGATGGGCAGGGTGATTTTCCAGCGAAAGCCCAGGTCGGCAAAAAACCGCAGCATGGGTACTACTCCTTTACGGGGTTTGATTTGCCTATCGGCAGCCATGCTTTGAGCTATAGACCATTAGTCCAATTGTCACAAAGAAGTGACATGCCCGTTGCGGATTAAACGCAAGCGTCTACTGCCCATGCTCCTCGAACCAGGCCTTCGTGGATTCGGCGCTCATGAGCGACACCGGTGGGGGACAACTGTCATCCAGGCACTGGTCATCAGGTACATAGGTAAATACCTGACCGTCGGTGGCGTCCAGTCGCAGGTGCACGATCGGCCAGAAACGCCCCGTTGTCTTGAAATAGTCATCCTGGATATAACGGGCTCCCGCGCGCCCATCCCCCGGGTTGTATGCCACCCCATAGAACAAGGCATCGATCGGCAGGCGCTCGGGAATACGCTGGGGCCAAGGCGTCAGGACGAACTCGTTCCAATGGTAAGGCGGATGGGCATATGTATTGCGAAGGTCGAGCAGCACCTGAACCATATGCACCGAAGGGGCGAAACTGCAGGAGTTATAGGGCGTCGTGGAATACCAGTACAGCCAGCTTTCCACGCTGTCGACTTCCAGGGTCGTGCATTCCATGCGCCCGGTACAGGCCTCGGTCAGCGCGCCCGTGTAACCATCGAATGGATAGAGGCAGCGCACCGTCAGTGGATTAGACGTCGGCGCGTCCAGCGCCTTGAACAATAAACCTTGAGGCCAGGCCGGCAACGACATCGCGGCATCGGCACGGACATAACTGGCGGAAACACCATTGATATCTTCCGACCGGGGACTAGGGTTCCATGATTGAAAGGCGGAGGTCGACTCAGTCCCTCTCAATACCACCCCATTGCAATAAAACGGCGCGCGCCCATCCGGACAGGTGGTGGCCGTATCGAAATAACGCGCATTCAACCGCTGGGCCACTTCGTAACCGACATACAACTGATCCTGCAAATTGAAACCGAACACGATCCCCTCGGCGCCCGCCAGATCCAATCGCAGAATCGGCAGCCATTGACCCGTAGCCGCGTGATAGTCGCGCTGGTTGCGTTGGGCCACCCGCAGTCCGCCGGACCGGGATGTGTCGTAGAACAACGCTTGCACGGGCACCTGCCCCGGCACCTCGGCGTTCCAGTTACGGACCTGCAACTGGTTGGGCTGGGTCACCCAACTGCCGCCCAATTGCTCATGGGCCAACAGGCTGGCACGAAACTGCGCTGCGATCCGGCTGCTCAGCGAGCATTGCAAAGCCGGTTGCTGGCCTTGTTGCTGGAAGTGCGTCAACCAGCCCGCCGCATCAATCACGCCCAATGCCGCGCAGGACCCCGGATCATCCGCCGTACCTCCGGTTCCGCATCCATAATTGCCTTGAATCGACGCCACCAGCGGATAGGCGCAGAGCACGTCCACCGATTTGCCCTGGCTGATGGCCGTGAACGGATCACTGAAGACCATGCCGCTGTCCTGGGTCAGGCTACGGATGCCCTGGTCGCTGCGAAGATAGGAGAAACTGCGGGCGCCCAGGGCGATGGCGCTGTCCGTATGTTCCCAGAACCGGATCGGCAATCCACTCATCAGGCCACTGACCAGCACGCCGCTACAGAAATACGCGGCCTGGTTGCCGGGGCACGCCTGAGGGGTGTTGCTATAGCGGGTATTGAGCAACTGAGCGACTTCCGGTCCGGTTGCTGCGTGGGCCGTTACTCCCAACAGGATCAAGACCAGATACAGGAACTTGCCAAACAGAAGACGCCGTTTCATGAAACCTCCTTGGCACGGGATTCATAAAGTCATGCAAAGCCCTGAACAGGGACAGGTGGGATCGCGACTGAATGAAGCGACGTTGTTATGGGTCTAGATACCGTTCCAGTTTCGGACCAAAGCGCTGTCTACCCATGACCGCTACCCGAGGTGCCGGGCAACTGCTCTCCAGGCATTGATCTTCGGGAGTGAACCTGAATACCTGGCCATCCGGTGCGTCCAGGCGCAATTCGACGATGGGTAAGAATCGCCCCGTTGCCTTGAAATAATCATCCTGCAGGTAACGAGAACCCACGGGACCGTCGCCAGGAAAAAGCGCCTCGCCATAGAACACGGCATCGATCGGTAATTGCTCGGGAATGTCTTGCGGCCAGGTCCTGACCATGAATTCGTTCCAATCCCAGTCTCCCAGACGTACACGAATGTCGAGCGTCAGCTGGATCTGCTCCGGGGTCGTTGAAAAACTGCAGGATACGTAGGGATTGCCGGCATAACGGGCCATCCAGATATCTACATTGTCGATACCCATTTGCAGACAGACGCCATGGGATGAACACGCCTCCGCCAGGTTGGAGGTTCCGGCATCGACAGGGTAAGCGCAGCCCATGGTCAATGGATAAGCGGCGGGGGCCGACCATTCCTTGAAGATAAATCCCTGACGCCAGACCGGTTTCAGGACTTGTGAATCGACCCTGATAAAGGTTGTGGATACCCCATTGTTGCCCTGGGAGATGGGACTGGGATTCCAGGATCGGTAGGCCTCGGTTGCATCAGTCCCTCTCAATACCACTCCATTGCAATAAAACGAAGCTCTATTCCCCGGACAGACAGTTGCCGTATCGAAATAACGCGCATTCAACCGCTGGGCCACTTCGTAACCGACATACAACTGATCCTGCAAATTGAAACCGAACACGGTCCCGTCGGCGCCCGCCAGATCCAATCGCAGAATCGGCAGCCATTGACCCGTAGCCGCGTGATAGTCGCGCTGGTTGCGTTGGGCCACCCGCAGTCCGCCGGACCGGGATGTGTCGTAGAACAATGCTTGCACGGGCACCTGCCCCGGCACCTCGGCGTTCCAGTTACGGATCTGCAACTGGTTGGGCTGGGTCACCCAACTGCCGCCCAATTGCTCATGGGCCAACAGGCTGGCACGAAACTGCGCCGCGATCCGGCTGCTCAGCGAGCATTGCAAAGCCGGTTGCTGGCCTTGCTGCTGGAAGTGCGTCAACCAGCCCGCCGCATCACTCACGCCCAATGCCGCGCAGGACCCCGGATCATCCGCCGTACCTCCGGTTCCGCATCCATAATTGCCTTGAATCGACGCCACCAGCGGATAGGCGCAGAGCACGTCCACCGATTTGCCCTGGCTGATGGCCGTGAACGGATCACTGAAGACCATGCCGCTGTCCTGGGTCAGGCTACGGATGCCCTGGTCGCTGCGAAGATAGGAGAAACTGCGGGCGCCCAGGGCGATGGCGCTGTCCGTATGTTCCCAGAACCGGATCGGCAATCCACTCATCAGGCCACTGACCAGCACGCCGCTACAGAAATACGCGGCCTGGTTGCCGGGGCACGCCTGCGGGGTGCTGCTATAGCGGGTATTGAGCAGTTGAGCGACTTCCGGTCCCGTGACGGCCTGGGCCGTCAATACAAACAGGAACGCTATCAGAGTCAGGATCTTGCCAGGCCAGAATGAAGGCGTTTGCATCGCGGCCGTCCGTGTAGTCATTGTCCGTGCTCGCGAAACCAGGACTCCATACTCTGGACTCCCGCAGCTTGTGGGGGAGGTGGACAACTGTCAGCCAGGCACTGGTCATCCGGTGTAAAACTGAATACCAGGTCATCCGTTGCCCTCAGGTCCAATTGCACAATGGGCCAGAAGCGCCCCGTCATCTTGAAATAGTCATCCTGGAGATACCGCGCACCGGCCAAACTATCATTGGGGTAATAGGCCTCGTGGCTGTAAAAAACCGCATCGATCGGTAACTGCTCGGGAATATCCTGCGGCCAGGTCAACAAGATGAATTCGTTCCAATCGTAAGGTGGCATCGTGGCTGTCTTGCGCACCTCCATCAGCAATTGAAGGCCATCGGCCGTGGGGGCAAAACTGCAGGATTCGTAGGGTCGCGTTTGATATAGCTGCATCCAGGTTTCTAGGCTGTTGACCCCCAAGTCGGCACAGCGGCCATAACCCGCGCAGGGATCAGGCATCAGCCCTGTGTGGCCATCGTACGGATAACCACAACGCAAGGTCGTAGGATGGATCGCCGGAGCGGCGACTTCCTTGAAGAGAAAACCTTGGGGCCAGACAGGCCGTGGCACCCGGGAATCCGCGCGTAAGAACGTGGTGGAAACACCACCGTTGGCGATGGAGTAATGGCTGGGGTTCCATGAGTGATAAAGCGCGGTGGCATCGGTTCCTCTCAATAGGACGCCATTGCAATAGAATGAGGGCCGGCCATCCGCACACGTGATCGCCGTATCGAAGTAACGGGCGCTGAGTCGCCGGGCGACTTCATAACCGAGATACAACTGATCCTGCAAATTGAAGCCGAACACGGCGCCATCGACGCCCGCCAGGTCCAGTCGCAGAATCGGCAGCCATTGGCCTGTAGCCGCGTGATAGTCGCGCTGGTTATGCTGGGCCACGCGCAATCCACCAGGCCGGGTCGTGTCGTAGAACAACGCCTGCACAGGTACCTGTGCCGGAGCCTGGGCATCCCAGTTGCGGATCTGCACCTGATTGGGCTGGGTCACCCAACTGCCGCCCAATTGCTCATGGGCCAACAGGCTGGCACGAAACTGCGTCGCGATCCGGCTGCTCAGCGAGCATTGCAAAGCCGGTTGCTGGCCTTGCTGCTGGAAGTGCGTCAACCAGCCCGCCGCATCGCTCACGCCCAACGCCGCGCAAGAACCGGGGTCGTCCAGAGAGCCTCCAGTTCCACATCCATAATTGCCGTGAATCGAAGTCATCAGCGGATAGGCACACAACACATCCAGCGATTTTCCCTGGCTGATGGCCGTGAACGGATCGCTGAACACCATGCCGCCGTCCTGCGTCAGGCTGCGAATGCCCTGGTCGCGGCGCAGGTAGGAAAAACTGCGGGCACCCAGGGCAATGGCGTTGTCGGTATGCTCCCAGAACCTGATCGGCAATCCACCCATCAGGCCACTGACCAGCACTCCGCTGCAGAAATAGGCCGCATGGTTGCCGGGGCACGCCTGCGGGGTGCTGCTATAGCGGGTATTGAGCAACTGAGCGACTTCCGGCCCGGTTACGGCCTGGACCATCGAGCACTGCAGTAGCAATAACAACAGCAGGGGCTTGACCACCCGACGGACTATTCCAAAGCGCAAGCAAGCGTTCATGATCGGACCTCCTGTCACACGGATTCCGACCTGGACCGATAGTAGGAAACCCGACCCTGGAGCAAGGACTGAACGGCTTCACTGTCACCGCCACCCGCGGCATGCCCCCACGTCACCATTCGGCCATCGGCGGTCAAGGCAGTAAACCCATGGGAGTTGCCATAGATTGCCCGGACATTGATCAGCACTCCGGCCACCGGTCCCACATCCCCACCGACGGTGACGTCCCCCCAAGCCACGACGCTGCCATCGTTACGTAGAGCGGCGAAAGCTTTGGAGGATCCTGTGACCTGGACGATGTCATTCATCCGGGCAATCTCATCGCTGACCTCTCCTCCGGTCTCCACGGTTCCCCAGGCCACCACATGACCATTTTTCCGACGTGCGACAAAAGACTGCCAATTGGAGGTCACTTCGACGATATCGTCCAGATCCTGAATCAGCTCCGGCAGCACGCCACCGTGTGTCGCGGCCCCCCAGGCGATGACATGTCCGCTGGCACACCGAGCGACGAAGGCTTGTGCAGTGGCGCAACTGAGTTCAATGACATCATCGCGATAGGCAATTTCTTGCGGTAGCGTTCCGCCTTGCTCAGCGCCACCCCAGGCAACCAGCCGATGATTGCCACGCAAGGCAGCGAACGCCGCATAATTTCCGATCACCTCTTCGACGTCGTCCAGTTGCCCGATGTCTTCGCCCAGCTCGCCGCCATTGGCCACGGCTCCCCAGGCCAGCACTTGCCCCGTGCTGCGCAGGGCCGCAAAAGCCAACGAGCCGCCACACACCTTGACGATATCGCTGCATTCCTCGACAGGCTCTGGCAGCAGACCACCGCTGGCCGCATCGCCCCAGGCCGCCAACTGCCCGCCGTCTCTTATGCCGGCAAAGGCTGCGCCATTACCCACTACCTGGGTGAATCCGGTTCTCGGCACACCGCCCATAGTCGCCCCATGGGTCGTCATCCCCCAGGTCACTACATTGCCATTGACACGGCGCGCGGCGTAAGCGCCCATCGTGGCACTCACCTCGGCGATATCATCCATGCTGATAATGGTCGCCGGGATCTTCGCACCCTCGGCGTCATTGCCCCAGCCCACCAGATCGCCGATGTCCCGACGGGCAATAAAGGCCGCATCGCCGGTGAGCACGCCATCGAGGCCACTACCGAAGATATTTCCCGGGTTCAAAGTGACCTGATAATCGGTGGAACGTACATGCAAGGGCCTGGAAGAGTCGCGGTCCTGAAAAGTCGTGCCGGCCACCCAACCATCGTCGCCCTCGTATTGCCACTGCACCAGGACGGGCCGTCCGGTCGACGTCTGGAACGCACTCAACCGCCGCGAACATCCCGAACATCGATACAGGCCACGGTTATAACGTGCCCCCATGACCCGTATCTCACCGGAGCCGATATCGCGCTTGACCTCGTACCGGGCCTCGGGGCCCGGCTCGCCTCCGTTGACGGTATAGGTCAGCACGATGGAGCGGCCTTCGTTGGCACTGATCACCGTGTAGGGAATATCGATGTACAGTGCGCCTCCCGCCTCGCTCGGCAACACTGAATGCGTTAATACAGTGCTGCCCGTGCCCGCCGCTCCCGCCAGGGTTACCTGAACCACATCAGCGGATTTCAACCAGGCTTCGGGAGCGATCCGCAGCGTCGCACCGCTGGACAGATCCTCCGGATTCAACTGATCGCCCTTGGCCTGAACGATGATGGGCATCGGCAACGGCAGTTTGGCGATTCGCAAGCCGAAGTCCTCGGAGTGCTCATTATCGCCTCCGGCGAGGTGTTCCACTTCGTAAGTCAGGGTCACGGCCAGTTCCAGAAACCGCCGGACCTGCGCCTGGGGCACGATGAAAAACAAAGGTTTGCCTATATCGTTACGCGAATAAGGCTTCTCATCGGTGTATGCCGTCACCCCCCCCGCCGTATCTGCCCAGGTAAGCCACACAATGTCGCCTTCGATCAGGCCATCCCGGGGTACAGTCACCTGGGCGCCCTGCGGAACCGACTCGGGATCGAGCACAGCGTTCTGCTCCATCCCCATCACAGAAGGGGGCGGCAGCAAAGCGCCTTGCCTGGCGTCGGCATGGATATCGTTCATGGCAAAAAACTCCTCTGAGGCGAGTCTTCAAGACGTACCGCGCGAAGCGCCCAGAACGGGCAGGAAGGTATCGGTGGTCAATGCCGTGGCATTGGCGTTGACATCCCCGCCATTCAGGTCATAGGCCCAGGCAGTACCGGCGCCCAATGTGTCGCCGGTCCAGAATGGATAATTCAGCCAGCCCAGGTACTGCGCCACGGGGCCGTTACCGGCGGAATACAAGGACCACAGTCGCTTGATGTCCACCAGGGTGACCGGGTCCAGGCTGGCGCTGGCGCAGACCCGGACCATCCCCTGCCAGTCAGCACCAGAACTCAAGTAATACAGTTGCCGGATACCCGAGATCGTCAGCGAATAGGCACGCGGTTGATTCAGGCTGTCGGTGGCCGTGATCGTGCATTGGCCATTGCCCCTGGCGGTCACTTCACCTGTCTGGGGATCGACATCGGCCACATAGTCGTCGCTGCTGGCATAGCGATAAGGCGGGCTGCCCCAGGTTGCTTCCCGTGTCATCCGGGCATAGGCCGGTACCGTCAATGGGGCTTTGTCGGCGACGGCGACATAGTGATGCTCGCTGAGATCGAGTTCCGCCGCGTCCCCGAACCCCACCGCGATTTGCAGCGGCAACTCATCCGAGGGCTGCGTGCTGCCATCGAGCATCAACACCTCATAACGGATGGGCACGACCCCCTCGACGTCGGCAACGAAATATTCAGCGTCGACGTAGAACACCACGTCCTTGATGTTCGTTCCGACCGGCAGCTCGTTCTCATAGTCGGGCCCGACAAACACGAACACTCTCTGCCAGTTGACGTCGGCGGCATCACGCCTGATCCGGACACGAGCCCCGTCCGGTGGGATATCGACAGGATCCAGGACGCCGTCGGGCGCTTCATCCACGGAGGGAGGCGGTAGGTTTACCACACGCTGGCCAGGGGTATCGGACATGGTGACACCTCGCAAAGACAGGAAGCCAGGCGCCCAGAGACGCCTGCTCGGATAAGCACGGAATATTCGGTTTACGAACCTACAGACGCATGCTCGGCCTGCGCCGCCAGCACCCTCGGTGCCGGTGGCGAGCGATAGTAGGACACGTTGCCCCGCAACTGTCCGTACACCGAATCGTTGTTGCCACCGCCAGTCGCATGTCCCCAGGCAACCACATCGCCACTGGCCGTCAACGCGACAAAGCCATGGGAATTGGCATAAAGGGCCTGAACATTGACCAGTCGTTGGGACGTGGCGCCGGGAATCGTTCCACCCACCACCGGATTACCCCAGGCAACGACGGTGCCGTCACTGCGCAACGCCGCAAACGCCTCGGAACTGCCGGCGATCTGTACGACCCCCGTCAACCCCGCCGGAGCGACGCCCCCCTCGTTGGGTCGTCCCCATGCGTCTACGGAACCATCACCACGACGCGCGGCAAACGCCCGCCATGTGCTGACCACTTCGACAACACCGCTATTGGGCTGCGGCGCGCCGCCTCCGCCATATTCCACCGAGCCCCAGCTCACCACCTGCTGGTTGGTATTCAGAACACAGAACGCCTGGGCATTGGCGCAAGCAAGCTGGGCGACTCCGGACAGCCCGCCAGGTAAGCTACCGCCGTAGGCGGGATTGCCCCAGGCCTCCACTCTGCCGCCGGTACGCAGGGCTGCGAAGGCCGCGAAAGAGCCTATGATGTCCACCACGTCATTAAGCCCTGGAGGAGCCGTTTCACCGTAACCGGCAATCCCCCAGGCCGCGACCGGATTGTTCAGACGACGGACCGCGAAAGCCTGGGAAGTGGCATAGACATTAGAGATATCGAGGTAGCTATTGATCGGTGCCGGCACCAGATCGTTGTCCCGGTTCGCCCCCCAGGCCACGACGCTGCCGTTGGTCTTGCGACCGCCGAAGGCGTTGCCATTGCCGACGATCTCGGCAAAGCCTGCAGCCGATACGCTTCCCATCCGACCACCTGCGGTCGGATCGCCCCAGACCCGCACCGTGCCCGAGCGGTCAACGGCCGCATAGGCGCTCTGGGTACAGCTCACATCGACGATATTGTTCAAAAGCGGAGCCGCGCCACCAAACGCCGGGTTTCCCCAACTCACCACATCGCCCCGATCGAGCAGGGCAGCAAAAGCCGCGCCGCCCTCGGTCAAGGTATCGACCCCATTGCCGAAGATATTCGCTGGGTTCAGCATCGCTTCCTGACTGCTCGAACGGACCTGCAACACCTTGGACGGCTGGATGTCGCGCCAAGTGGTAGCCGGCGCGCTCCAGGTGGGCTCATCCGCATACTTCCATTCAACCGCCAGCGGCTGCTGGGTATTGGCATGCAAGGCACTCAACAACTTGGAGCATCCTGAAGCCCGGTAGGTTGTGCGGTTGAAACGGGCACCCATGATCTTGAAGGGCTCCAGGACCACCGGTACGCCAACATGCATATTGAACGGCAGGGACGGCCCGGTGAGGGTTCCATTGCGATTGCGGGTATAGGTGACGGTCACGTCCGTGTTGATAAATCGCTGGACGTCAGTCGATGGAATCAAGAAGCGCAGGTAATTATTAGGCAGGTCATTCGCTGTGTAGGGTTTTTCTACAGAATCATACCGGGCGACCACACCGTTTTTATCCGTCCAGGTCACCACGATCCCATCGCCGACCAGCAATGCATTCCCCGGGACACGGGTCCAGACTTGCGTAATCAGCGAAGGATCCAACGTACCGCCTTCAGCCACCCCCTCCACGAGGGGAGCTGGCAGGTCCTGATCGGGTAGGCCGAGATGAATGTCCAGGCGCTTGACCGACGACCGGCTGAAGTTACCCAATTGATCGAACACCAGGAACTCCACCAGCGTGTTGGGATTGTCGCCCGCCTGTTGGAATGTGTCGGTGAACAGGGTGTTCACTTCCGGTATCGAGGCGTCGGCAATCTCCCACTCAACGGTGGCATTGCCCAGCAGGAAACGAATACGGTCGTAGTCACGGCGGTTGCTGTAGTTGAAACCGAATGCCACCCCTTGGGCCGCTCGCTCGGCGTTGACGCCATTGCTGACGACGTCGGGAGGAATCACCAGGTCCAGTCCATCGGGCGCCGGCTCACCGGGAGCCCGCAGGTGATAAAGCACGTTCAAATCCCTGGAGTTATCGAAGTCCCCACTCGGGCGGGTCGCTATGTAGTACAGCCGGTTGACGCCATTGAGCAACCGTCCCTGGGGCACATACAAACGCATGCGCAGTTGTTCCTCTCCCGGATTGACGGTGCCGCCAGCCACCGGAGTGGGATCGGCATTGACATACAAGTCGACACGATCGCCTTCCGCCATTGTCCAGCCACGACGCTGAAGCTCGTTCCACGGATCGATCAGGCATTCAAGGCCCCGGGGTTGGTCGTCGTAGAGACTTTTCGGAATGCCGCCATGAGCGAGATCGGGCGGTTTGATTGGAGACACCCAACCCGGAACGATCACAGGGTATAGTTCGAACAAATCGTTCAATGTGCTGGATTGGATATCCATCATGATCTCCTGGGGAGTGGCAGGCCGTTATCCTCTCGGGACGCCGTTATCACACTCCAGACCGGGGAGACTGGCTACTGTCAGAACTAACAGGTGTGGGGATATTCAGGACAAATGGTCGGTTGAATGGCTCATGGCTGTCATCGAGTTGAGCAAATCGTTGGCGAATCGGGCGCTGGATAACGTTGATCCGCGCTAGGGTTCGCTCCCTCACCACGGACCCACTCCAACTTTAGGCACACTGACCGCAAGATGCTAAGCTGCTGCCCGGCTGGCCTGGCTTGCGAGAGGTACCTCATGGAATTGGTGGTTCATAGCTATTGCCTGAAAGGCGCACGTCAGGAGCCTCTGCTTCCCCCCGTCACCCTGACACCGACTTCGTCGACCCTGACGGTCGCCGAGCTCATTCGCCTCACCGTTGCCGAACAGATCGCCGCGCTGTCGGTCCAGCACTGGCTGGAACAGGCGGCCGTGCGCGAGGTGCTTGATCGCCAGTACCTGAGCGAGCGGGACATCCGCCGGCAAGCCGGTGAAGGCGCAATCGTCATGCCGCAAGCCAAGGCATCCCCCCAACTGGACCTCGACGTCGAGATCGAGCGCGCCTTGAAGGGCTTTGAAAGCCTCGCATTCCGCGTCCTGCACAATGGCGTCATGCTGCAGAACCTGGATGACCTCATCGATGTGAGCCCTCCTTCCACGATTGCGTTTATCCGTCTGATGCCGCTGGTTGGCGGTTGATTCCTGTCGTTCATTTCTTCGGAACCCCTCATGCAATCACGTCGTCCTGTGCCCGACCAAGCCATACGCCTCGCTGCACTGGGAGCCTTCTGTGACAGCGCATTGGATACCTATCCCGAACTCAGTCGCCATGACGAATGCGAGCTCGATTTCTGGGATGGCATCGACTTCCTGCGCATTGCCAACGACTGGGTCAGGCAGCAGCCAGAGGAAGGCGCCAGGGCACTGGCCGACGGTTTTGTGTTCCCGACCGTCTGGGACGACTTGAAAGACCGTCGCGACCAACAGCGCTATGGCCTGCAATATCGCATCTGCGATGCGTGGATCACTGCTCACCCCGATGCTTACGCACTGGAGCAGATCGGTGCACGGCTGCAACACATGCTGCAATTTGCTTTCGAGGACAGCGACTATCCACTGCCCACCGGTGACGACGATCCTGCCTATTACCAAAGACGTCCGGAACACGCCTGGGCCTTTCCCGATGTGTCGGACTGCATCAACCGCCTGAGCAACTACCCGCCCACTCCGGCCTGGCAGACGTTCGCCGAATGGTTGCTGGACGGCAGTTGGAACCGTGTGCAGCCACCTTCCCCGCCTGATGAAGAGCAAAGGAGAGTCGCCGACGCGTATACCTACGTACACAAGGACATCGAGCGCATTGCTTTGGGCCTGATGGAAGCTGGCCAGTTCGATTACCCTCGCTTCGTCCGGGCAGCCAACACCTGGGGGCGCGCCATGATGTTCTATACAGACGACACGGGGCTCGACAGCGATGACCTGGAACTGAATCGGTACGCTGGTGAAACGTTCGACGAGGACGCCCCAGATGACGGGGCCCCTGAGGACGAGGGATTCAAGGCGGAACAACCTCAAAGTGAACATCCCCTGATTGAAGGGTCGGCCGACGTGCCACCCGAACTGGCGAATTTCACCGTTCGTTATGTCGAGGACGCCCTGGCCGGATTACCCGATAATGCCGAGAAGCTGGCCGACACCTTCCGTTCGGTGGAGGTCTATCAGACCCGCTGGGTGCTGCTGGCCCTGGCGGTCATCGAACGGCTGGGCATGACACCTGACACCTTTCATGAAAGCTTCGGCAATACGGCCGCGGTGCTCGAACGTTTCCTGTCGCTCCAGGCATTGCCCAAGGAGCAATCGTCGGAGCTGCTCGCCTCGCTGACCGGTTTTGCAAGAAATACCCTGCTGACCGCCCTGCCCTACGCCGGACACGCCAGCCGAGTGGTCCTCAACGCGCTCGGCTGGAGTGATCTGCAAGCCTTCCAGCGTGAATACCTGAACATCGCCCTCGCACCTCAATCCGGCTGGGGCAGCGACCTGCCCAATACGCTGGATGAAACCGTGGGTGTGGTGGACCGCTATCTGCTGGACAAAGCGCTGTCCGAGGCCGACCCGCAGCACCTGCACGACTACCTCGCCGCCCTCGCCCCCTCGCACTGGGCGTTTCCCGAAACCCGCGTGCTGCTCGACGCCTATCAGGGCATCGGCCGTCCCGCACTGGAAAAGAAGTTGACCCGCCACGCTCAGTCGGCAATGCGCATCTATGGGGTCTTCCCCATCACGCATCCGGATGACGTACGCCAGCGCTACCTGACGCTGAAGAAATTGCATAAGGAGGTACGCAAGTACGGCGCTCAACGACAGGCCAACTCCCACGCAGCGATTCAGGCGGGGCTGGAAAACCTGGCGCGTGTCGCCGGTTATCCCTCGGCGATTCGCCTGGAATGGGCCATGGAATCGGAAATCGCCGAATCCGCCCTGATAGCCGCCACCGTCGACGGTTATGACGTCACGCTGATGATCGACGGCTTGTCGCCCACGTTACGTATCTGCAAAGCCGGAAAGACGCTCAAGACCGCACCTTCGGCGATTCGCAAAAAACCTGACTTCATCGCCATCAAAGCCCAGCAGACCCAACTCCAGGAACAGATCGCACGCTTCTGCCGCACCCTGGAAACAATGATGAGCAGCGGCGAAGCCCTGGCTCTGGATGTCTTGAAAACCCTGTTGAAAATGCCCGCGGTTCGCCTACTGCTGGAACAACTGATCGTGCAAGCCGACAACACGGTGTTGGGCTGGCTCGACGGCACAACACTGACGGTCACCGACCTTGAAGGCCGTCAATATGCCATTGAACAGAACCTGCGCATTGCCCACCCTTTCCATCTGTTCGCGGCAGGACAACTGTCGGCCTGGCAGAAAGAAGTCGTTAATCATCGCCGTGTACAGCCGTTCAAGCAGGCTTTTCGCGAGCTGTACCTGCTAACACCCGCCGAGCGAGATACACGCTTGTGGTCCAATCGATTTGCGGGCCACCGCCTTAAAGGCAAAGTAGCCGCCCGGTTGCTGCAGGTCCGCAACTGGTCGACCTCAAGCGTCGAAGACATTTATTACGAGAGCAAAGAACACGGCATTTACGCCACCTTCAACTTTCTGGATACCGGCCACTACCTGTCAGAAACAGAACATTTCACCTTCGACACGATTGCGTTCTACCGCGACCGCAAAGCCCTGCCTCTTGAACAGGTACCGCCACTGCTGTTTTCGGAAGTCATGCGTGATGCCGACCTGCTGGTCTCCGTGGCCCACGCCGCAGACGGCTACAGCACCAGTCACGAAACCCTGCAGCGACGCGCCGAACTGGTCAGCGAGCTGATTCAGGGGCTGGGACTGCAAAACGTCAAATGTGAGGGGCATTTCCTACACATAACCGGCCAGCGTGCGAACTACCGCATTCACCTGGGCAGCGCAGCCATCCATATCGAACCCGGCAACTACCTGTGCATCGTGCCTGCTGGCGGCAGCGCCCCCGAGCTCTACCTGCCGTTCGCCGACACCGACAGGAAAATGACCGAAGTGCTGAGCAAGATGTTTTTGCTGCAAGACGACATGAACATCACTGACAGCCAGATATTGGAGCAGATACAGCGGGGGAGCTGATGGGCAGGGATATCGCATTCTGTACTAAGAATGCTCGCAAATAATTTTCTTACATCCCCAACCTACACAACTCCAAGACTCTTCTTACACATCATTCAATTGATGGTTTCTGTAGAACAACCCTATAGTTCATGCGTCGTCTTTAAGGACGATTTGGGTTTGGCGACCCGATGACAAATGTGCAGAAGCCTCCGTTAATTTGCGGAACGCCTCTGTGCGCAATATGCTGCTCTTCGGTGGCTGTGCGTGGGAGATCTTCGGATCTGCCGGTTTTACCATTTGTCCCGGTTCGCCAACCCACGTACGGCTACCACCTTTTTCGTTTGGCGACGATAAGAAGGTCTTCAATCAAATGGAGTTTGAAATGAATCGATACATGGCTCTTACCAGTAACGCCGACGATCAACCGCTGTTCGTCGACACGACCGCTCCCTTGCACGTTTTGTTGGATACGGCAGGTTATAGAATTCGCGCTGTCACCCAATTTTTAGAAAACCTCGCGATGCGAGGTGATATCCCCAGCGACTCGGTCATCCTTCAGGATTTTGCGCAGTTATGCTGCATTCCATTGAGAGACGGCTGCGATGTGCTGGATGTTGTCGCCCGACGATTGGATGCAGAGCCTGCTTAGTGTCATAGGGCCCTTTGCGGGCCCAACTTCGGCGGCGGGGCGGAAGAATCGATTGACGTGCCTTTCAATCTCTCTAGGTTTATTTCTTCTAAGCGACTGACCAGATGAGATAGAGCGCTTCCCAGCGGCGAAAGCCGTAACCGCGCAAGGCGGTTCGCAAGGGGTGTCTGGATCTGCTTTACCAAACACGAAAAAAAGCGCCTATGGCGTACTGCCGGTTAAAACTAAAGAATAAGGGAGATGCCCAATAAAGTTAGCCCGCCATGAAGCGTTCAGGCCATGCCTTGCTAAAAATGCAGGAAAACTTGCGATGGAGAGAAGTCATGTTTAAAGGCAATGTCGTCTCGTTTACCGAAAGAAAGGCGGGCATTCAAGCAGGTATCGAGTTCATTGATCTGCTTGATAGGGATATCAATGAAAATCCTGAAGGTATCCAGCCCATCCCTCGCGGCCTGTTGCAGCGAATTCAAGCAATTCGCAATCAGGCAGACAACAATCGTCGCCGCGAGCTTCAAGAAGGCTAGAGTGTTGGGGGACAGACCACGATTAGAAGCAGGCTGATTACAGATGAACTCACATCGTGGCCTGCTCCCAGTCTCCGCTGTCTGATCCACTCTTCAGACAGGTGAATGACTAGCCGCATGCCCAGGCTGCGCATGAAGATCAATGCCTAGCGCATGAATGACCTTGAGTACGGTATCGAATCTCGGTTTTGATCCGGGGGCGAATGCCTTGTATAAGCTTTCTCGTCCCATGCCGGAGTCTTTAGCGATCTGCGCCATGCCTCGGGCCTTGGCTACATAGCCGATCGCTCGGAGAAACTCCTCGCTATCACCATCAGCCAACACCTGAGAAAGGTATTCACTGATCGCTTCGTCGCTATCGAGTAGTGCCGCCATGTCGAATGTCGTCAGATGTTGGCTCATGCTCAAATCTCCTTTGCCAATTTCTTCGCTCGCCGGATATCAGCACTTTGTGAGGACTTATCGCCCCCGGCCAGTAGCACGATGACTACTCCACCGCGCATGGTGAAATAGACCCGGTAGCCAGCGCCTACATCCACACGCAACTCTGAAACACCATCACCCACAGGTTTCACATCGCCCAAGTTACCTGATGCGGCGCGATCAATGCGGCGGGCGATAGCGATTTTCGCTCGCAGATCACGAACCGATGAATGCCAGGCAGTAAACATCTGTGTTTGCTGGATGAGATAATTCATGGGCGAACCGTATCCAGTTGGATACTGAAAGTCAAGATGATGATGCTGATCATCCCTCCGTATTCTCAATCCGGGGTGGAGGGACCTGATGTAGAACTGGCGCAGCTGGCTGCTGACACAGTAGAAGCGCAAAGAGTGCCTGTAACGACAGTTATTTTACGTAGAATCTCTATGTAGAATTTCTTCCACAAAAAAGCCCCGTGACCTGAGTCTACGGGGCTTTACGTATAGTGGCGGAGAGATAGGGATTTGAACCCTAGGTACTGTCGCCAGTACAACGGATTTCGAATCCGTCCCGTTCGGCCACTCCGGCATCTCTCCAGTGGCGCGCATCATACCAGCACATTCGCCGGAAGCGAACCCCCGAGCGAATTTTTTTCCGTGCTATCAGATGCTTGCGTCGATTACAGCGGCACACCCAGACGTTGGGCAACTTCTTCGTAGGCTTCGATGACGTCACCGAGGCCCTGGCGGAAGCGGTCCTTGTCCATCTTTTTCTTGGTGGCCTTGTCCCAGAGGCGGCAACCATCCGGGCTGAATTCGTCGCCCAGGACGATGGAGCCATCGCTGAACACGCCGAACTCAAGCTTGAAGTCCACCAGCAGCAGGCCGGCGTCGTCGAACAGCTTGCTCAGCACTTCGTTGACCTTGAGGGACAGCTCTTTCATACGCGCCAGTTGCTCGGCGGTGCCCCAACCGAATGCCACGACGTGGGATTCGTTGATGAACGGGTCGCCCTTGGCGTCGTCCTTCAGGAACAGTTCGAAGGTGTAAGGGTTGAGCTTCATGCCCTCTTCCACACCCAGGCGCTTGACCAGGCTGCCGGCGGCGTAGTTACGCACGACGCATTCCACCGGGATCATGTCCAGTTTCTTGACCAGGCACTCGTTGTCGCCCAGCAGCTTGTCGAACTGGGTCGGCACGCCGGCGGCTTCGAGTTTCTGCATGATGAAGGCGTTGAACTTGTTGTTCACCATGCCCTTGCGGTCCAGTTGTTCGATGCGCTTGCCGTCGAACGCCGAGGTGTCGTTGCGAAACAGCAGGATCAAGCGGTCGGCGTCGTCGGTCTTGTAAACCGATTTGGCTTTGCCGCGGTAGAGTTCTTCACGTTTTTCCATGATGGGCTCCGCTTGCTAAGTAGATGGGCTAGGCGATATGTCGCCAGTCGAGCCCTGAATCTTGATCGGCCAGTTGCAGCCAGTCCGGGTCGCACCCGAGGGTGTCGACAAAACATTGCCGGGCCAGCTGCGGCAGGTTGTTCTTGCTGCTCAGATGGGCCAGGACCAGGTGTTGCAGGCCTTGCCAGCCCAACTCGGCCACCAGGTACGCCGCCTGGTGGTTGTTCAAATGTCCATGTTCCCCGCCCACCCGCTGCTTGAGGAAGTACGGGTAGTACCCACTTGCCAGCATGTTACGGCAATGGTTGGACTCGATCATCAAAGCATCGAGGTCCCGATAACTGTCCATGACCCTGTCGCAATACGATCCCAGGTCGGTCAACAAACCGAAACGCCGCTCGCCATCGCTGAACACATACTGCGTCGGTTCCCGGGCATCGTGGGCCACGCTGACCACGTCGATGTCCAGGGCGCCAATGCGCAATTGCTCGCCACCGGCCACGAAACCGGCTGGCTCGATGGGTTTGCGCAAGCCCTCCAGCGTTCCGCGGCTGAGGTAGACCGGCAGATTGTAGCGCCGGGACAGCAAACCCACGCCATGCACGTGGTCGGCATGTTCGTGGGTCACGAGTATCGCGTTCAGTTGCGCCGGATGCACACCCAGGCGCAGCAGGCGTTTCTCGGTTTCCCGCAGGGAGAAGCCGCAGTCGACCAGCACATACGTACCGGCGCTGGCTACCAGCGTGCCGTTCCCCTGGCTACCGCTGCCGAGAACGGCAAAACGCATCGGATCAGCCCAGGTTGTCCTGAATCATACCCAACACCTTGCGGGCCACTTCGGCCGGCGCCACGGTGTTGATGTTTTTCTCGACGGTCACCTGGACGTTGTCGCCCACCTTGCTCAGGCGAACCTGATAGCGCTCGGCGCGAGCCTCGATTTCTTCCTTGTTCGGCTTGCCGCCAAACAGACCACTGAAGAAGCCGGGCTTCTCGTCTTTCTTCTCGGCTTTTTCGGCGAGGTTGATGTAGTACAGGCCCAAGCTGCGGTTGATGTCTTCAACCCGCCATTCGCCCTGCTCCAGCGCGCGGCCAACACTCGACCACGCACGGTCCAGGTCGGAGCCGACGTTGAGCACCGGGTTGCCGCTGCCGTCTTCGGTCAGGCTGACACGATTCGGCGTGTCGAAATCACGGGAAGCCAGCATCGAAACCGAACCGCCCTGCTCGGCGGAACGGGTCATGCTCGCAAGCATGTCGTCCACCAGCGCAGCGTCGAGACCGGTATTGACCGAACGGTTGGTGAAGGCCACGTCGGCGGTGCTGCCGGCAGGTCGCTCGGCGCTGACCACATAGACTTCACTGGTGTTGCGCTGCACGCCCGGCTCGATACGCACCCGCACGCGGGACTCGCTGTCGCTGGCGACGCCGGCGGCACTCAGGCGCTTGCCCATGGCGGCGGACAACTCATCGGCGTGTTGCCAGGTGGTGGTGAACTCGCCAGTCTGCGGGCGCTGTTCATCAATGCGGAAACCGTTGTCCTGAAAGAACTGGATCGCCACGGGCCAGACTTCGGCCGGAGGGTGCTGGGCCATGACCCAACGTGAATCACCGCTCTTCTGCAGGGTGTAGTCGCTGGCATCGGCGATGGCCGACAGCGGCTGTGGACGAGGAACCTCGTATTCGCCTTTGACGGTGTCGTCGGCCACGTTACGCGGGATCGGCAGCAGCGGATCCAGGCGCTTGGCGACATGGACATCCGGCGGCAGTTGCATCGGTGCAGTCTGTTGCGCGTTCAGGTAATCGCTACCACGATCGCGGAAATAACCTTCCGGCCCCCAGATCCACCCACAGCCACTGGTGCTGGAGATAATCAAGGCAAGTGCGGAAAGTCCGGCAATTCGCTTCATGCGGTGTACTTCCTCAATTAAACCAGGACGCCGGACTGGCGCATGGCCTGCCGCAGCGGTTCGTGACAGGCGTTGCTCAGCCAGGTGAGTGGCAGGCGGATGCCTTCGTGCATCAGGCCCATTTCCACCAGCGCCCACTTCACCGGGATCGGGTTGGCCTCGATGAACAGGTCCTTGTGCAGCGGCATCAGTTTTTCGTTGATGGCCCGTGCGGTCTCGGCGTCGCCCTTGAGCGCGGCCTCGCACAGGTCGGCCATTTCCCGCGGCGCGACGTTGGCGGTGACGGAGATGTTGCCCTTGCCGCCCATCAGGATCAGCTCAACCGCAGTCGGATCGTCACCGGACAGCACGATGAAGTCCTTGTCCACGCCATCGAGGATGGCCTTGGCACGCTTCAGGTCGCCGGTGGCTTCCTTGATGCCGATGATGTTCGGGACGGTAGACAGGCGGATCACGGTCTCGGCCTGCATGTCGCAGGAGGTGCGGCCAGGGACGTTATAGAGGATCTGCGGGATGTCGACCGCTTCGGCAATGTGCTTGAAGTGCTGGTACAGGCCTTCCTGGGTCGGCCGGTTGTAGTATGGAACGACGAGCAGGCAGGCGTCGGCACCGGCTTCCTTGGCGTTGCGGGTCAGCTCGACGGCTTCGCGGGTCGAATTGGCGCCAGTACCGGCGATTACGGGAATGCGACCGTTGACCTGCTTGACCACGGCACAGATGACTTCGATGTGCTCGTTGACATCGAGGGTCGCCGACTCGCCGGTGGTGCCGACGGCAACGATGGCATGGGTGCCGTTTTCAAGGTGGAAGTCCACGAGTTTGCTGAGGCTGGCCCAGTCAAGACGCCCTTGTGCATCCATGGGTGTGACCAGTGCCACCATACTGCCCGCAATCATGAAACCGCTCCTGCCGGAAAAAGAGAGCCGTAATGGTACTGGCGCCAAGATGCTTGTACAAGCGAACTCCCATTCCCCTTGGCGATGGTTTTCGCTACCCTTCAGACTTTGATCGGTACCGACACGCTCACAGGCCGGTTCCCAGCCTCCGTTTTCGTCGCCACAAGCCCCGATCCTGCGTTTGTTCTGGCGTATTCCCCGCTGTTGCGGAATGCCGCGCAATCCCAGACGCAGGGCTTGAGTCTTCGTTTTCACAGGCCGGCGCCCGCAGGGAAGCTCAGGTATCGACCGCTCATCGCTTTAGGAATGCTGCATGTCCACCCCCACAGTCCGCGAACAATTCCTTGTCATCAGTGCCCTCGGCGCCAACCCCATGGAGCTGACCAACGTCCTGTGCCGCGCCAGCCATGAAAACCGCTGCGCCGTCGTGACCTCACGCTTGACCCGCCACGGCGAATGCAGTGCGCTCGTGCTTGAGGTTTCCGGCAGCTGGGATGCCCTGGCCCGCCTGGAAGGCAGCCTGCCGGTACTGGCCAAGAAGCACACCTTCACCGTCAACGTGGTGCGCAGCGCCGCGCTGGAAAACCGTCCGCAGGCCCTGCCATACGTGGCCTATGTGAGCTCGGCCTACCGGCCGGACATCATCAACGAGCTGTGCCAGTTCTTCATGGACCACCATGTCGAGCTGGAGAACCTCACCTGCGACACCTACCAGGCGCCGCAGACCGGCGGCACCATGCTCAACGCCACGTTTACCGTGACCCTGCCGGCCGGCACCCAGATCAGTTGGCTGCGCGATCAGTTCCTGGACTTCGCCGACGCGATGAACCTGGACGCGCTGATCGAACCGTGGCGCCCACAAAACCCAATGTAAGGAAGCGCCCATGGCCGTTGCCATCGACCAGCCGGTTACCGATTTCCAGGCGCCCGCCACCAGCGGGCAGACCATCAACCTCGCCGCCCTGAAAGGCCAGCAGGTGGTGATCTACTTCTACCCGAAGGACAGCACCCCGGGTTGCACCACCGAAGGCCAAGGCTTTCGTGACCAGTACGCACAGTTCAAGGCAGCCAACACCGAAGTGTTCGGCGTCTCCCGGGACAGCCTCAAGTCCCACGAGAACTTCAAGTGCAAGCAGGAATTTCCGTTCGAGCTGATCAGCGACAAGGACGAAGCCATCTGCCAGTTGTTCGATGTGATCAAGCTGAAAAAGCTTTATGGCAAGGAATACCTGGGCGTGGATCGCAGCACGTTCCTGATCGACAAGAACGGCGTGCTGCGCCAGGAATGGCGCGGGGTGAAAGTGCCCGGGCATGTGGATGCCGTACTGGCGGCGGCGCAGGCGCTCGATAAGGCCTGAGGCTTTTTATTGCCTGTCGGGCCCCATCGCGAGCAGGCTCGCTCCAGGGTCCTACACAATCCATGTGGGAGCGAGCCTGCTCGCAATGGGGCCATCAGCCTCACCTGATAAGTCAGCTAGAGCAACGGCGCCACCACCGGCTCCTTGCTCGGCCACGCATCCAGCACCGCCTTGAACAGCGTCGCCAGGGGAATCGCAAAGAACACCCCCCAGAATCCCCACAACCCACCAAACAACAGCACCGCGCAAATGATCGCCACCGGGTGCAGGTTCACCGCTTCGGAGAACAACAATGGCACCAGCACATTGCCGTCCAGCGTCTGGATGATTCCGTAGACTGCCATCAGGTAGATGAACTGGTCGCTCCAACCCCACTGGAACAGCGCAATCAACGCGACCGGGACGGTCACCACCACCGTGCCGACGTAAGGCACCACCACCGATACTCCCACCAGCAGCGCCAGCAACGCGGCGTAGTTGAGCCCGAGGGCCACGAAGCCGATGTAGGTCACGCCACCGCAGATGAACACCTCGATGACCTTTCCGCGAATGTAGTTGGCGATCTGGCGATTCATCTCCTGGGCCACCCGGGTGATCAGCGCCCGCTCACGGGGCAGGTAACCACGAACCCAGCGGCCGATCATTTCCCGGTCCTTGAGAAAGAAAAACACCAGGATCGGCACCAGCACCAGGTAAATCATGATGTTCACCAACAGCGGCAGGCTGGACAATGAAAATGTCAGAGCCCACTGACCGAACTTGCCGATCTGGCCGCGCACCACTTCGATGGTCTGGAGCACCTGCTCGTCCGATACCAGATGCGGATAACGCTCGGGCAGCAGCAACAGCAGGGACTGCCATTTGGCGAGCATGCCTGGCAATTCGTTGAACAATGTCACCAACTGATGCCAGAGCAGTGGCACGATCAATACGACGAACACCACCAACAGCCCCATGAACAGGGCAAACACCAGGCCCACCGCCACGGTGCCGGGCAACCGCAGGCGCTCCAGCGTCGTCACCAGTCCTTGCATCAGGTACGCCAGCACCATCCCCGCCAGCACCGGTGCCAGCATGCCACCCAAGGTAAGGACAGCGGTGAACCCCAGGAATAGCAGCACTGCCAGCACCACCGCTTCCTCGTCGGAGAAGTAGCGCTGAATCCAGTCGCGTAGCACTTTGAACATTAAAAATCCTTAAGCAACATCATCGGTTATTCAGGCTTTCTTCAGCCAGTAACGGTAGACACCGTTATCGTCTTCTTCATGCAGCAGCGTATGACCGGCCAACCGGGCGAAGGTGCGGAAATCACGCTGGGAGCCCGCATCCGTGGCGATGACCTTGAGCACATCGCCACTGGCCAGGCGGTTGAGCTCCAGCTTGGCCTTGAGCAATGGCAACGGACAATTCAGGCCGCTGGCGTCCAGTTCGGCATCGTGGGCTACAGCATCGGTCATGGATTCACTCCGCAGCAGGTCGTAGAGCCGCCTAGAATATCTGGTCCCGGGCCCGGTGTCCGGCTACAGTAGGGTCTTTGTCGACTAAGGCCCCGTGCATGACATTTCTGCGCCCCACCCTGCTGACGCTCGCTTGCCTGCTCGCCTCACCAGGCTTCGCTGACGACCTGCCGTCACTTGGCGATGCCAGTTCTGCCGTTGTCTCGCCAGAGCAGGAACACCAGCTGGGTCGTGCCTGGCTGGCCCTGCTGCGCAGCCAGGTCCAACAACTCAACGATCCACAGCTCAAGGATTACGTCGAGACCAGTGTGTACAAACTGGTGGAAACCAGCCAGGTCAATGACCGCCGTCTGGAATTCATTTTGATCAACAGCCCGCAGCTCAACGCCTTCGCCGCACCTGGCGGGATCGTCGGGGTCAACGGCGGCCTGTTTCTCAACGCCCAGACCGAAGGCGAATACGCCTCGGTGATGGCCCACGAACTGGCTCACCTGTCGCAACGCCACTTCGCCCGCGGCGTCGAAGCCCAGCAGCGCATGCAAGTACCCATGATGGCTGCGCTGTTGACCGGTATCGTGATTGCCGCCGCCGGCGGTGGTGATGCGGGGATCGCCGCAATCGCCGGGACCCAGGCAGCCGCCATCCAGGAACAACGGCGCTTCTCACGCCAGAATGAGCAGGAAGCCGACCGCATCGGTATCCAGAACCTGGAAAAGGCCGGCTACGATCCACGTTCCATGCCGACCATGTTCGAGCGTCTGATGCGCCAGTACCGCTTCGACGCCAGGCCGCCGGAATTCCTGCTGACGCACCCGGTCACCGAGTCCCGGATCGCCGACACCCGCAACCGGGCTGAACAGGCCAAGCCGGGCGGCATAGAAGACAGCATGCGCTACCAGCTGATTCGCGCACGGGTCCAGTTGACCTACGAGGAAACCCCAGGCCTGGGCGCCAAGCGCTTCCGAGCGCAACTGGATGAAAACCCCAAGAACGACGTGGCCCGCTATGGCCTGGCGATTGCGCAAATCAAGGGCGGCCAGTTGAACGAAGCCCGGCAGAACCTCGCGCCCCTGCTGGCCAAGTCCCCCAACGAAATCATCTACAACCTGGCCCAGGTCGACCTGGACATCACCAGCAACAAGCTTGCAGACGCTCAATCCCGCGTCGATCGGATGCTGACCCAATACCCAGACAATTACCCACTCAATCAGGTGCGTGTCGACCTGCTGCTCAAGCAGAACCGCCCCGCCGACGCCGAGAAAGCCCTGGAAACCCTGCTCAAGAACCGTCCGGACGATCCGGATGTCTGGTACATGGTGGCCGAGACTCGCGGGCTGTCGGGTAACATCATCGGCTTGCACCAGGCCCGCGCCGAGTACTTCGCCCTGGTGGGCGACTACCGCCAGGCCATCCAGCAACTGGACTTCGCCAAACGGCGCGCCGGTACCAACTTCCCACTGTCGTCACGTATCGATGCCCGGCAGCGGGAGCTCATGGAGCAGGAGCGTATGGTCAAGGACATGATGGGCTGAGGGTGACCGACTTGTGGGAGCGGGCTTGCTCGCGAATGCGGTGGATCAGCTTGAACTGATGTTGGATTTGATGCCCCCTTCGCGAGCAAGCCCGCTCCCACATCAGCCATGTGTCCGCCAATGGATGCCCCATTCACCGGGCACAAAAAAACCGCCTCTCTCGAGGCGGTTTTTCATTGCATTACCAACCGATCATTCGGCCAGCTTGAAGGTGATGAAGCTCGCACGTCCCTGACGCAGGACCCGCATCGAGACCGAGCGATTCTTCGGCAGGGCCTTGGCGATCTCGGTGAACTCCTTGGTGGAGCCAATCGCCTGGTTGTTCAGATGCGTGATGATGTCACCGGGTTGCAGACCGATGAGGGCGGCAGGACCATCCTGCACTTCCTTGATCACCACCCCACCCTGCAATTCCAGGGCTTTTTTCTGCTCGGCCGTCAGCTCGACCACTGCCACACCCAGGCGATTGCTGCTGCGCTCGACGCCGGACTTGGGTTGCGATTCCAGCTCCGCACCTTCTTCAGGGATGGCACCGACCGTCAGCTCGATGTTCTTGCGCTTGCCCTCGCGGATCACCTCCAGGTTGGCCTTGGCACCGGCCTTGAGGGCACCCACCAGGTGTGGCAGGTCGGCGGACATGATGATCGGCTGGTCATTGAGCTTCAGGATCACATCACCAACCTGCAGGCCGCCCTTGGCAGCCGGACCACCTTCCTGGATCTGTGCCACCAGCGCACCCGCCGGTTTCTCCAGCCCGAACGACTCGGCCAGGTCCTTGTTCACTTCCTGAATGACCACGCCCAGCCAGCCGCGACTGACCTTGCCTTCGCTTTTCAACTGGTTGGACACGTCCATCGCCACATCGATCGGAATCGCGAAGGATACGCCCATGAAACCGCCCGAACGGGTATAGATCTGGGAGTTGATGCCCACTACCTCACCGGACAGATTGAACAACGGGCCACCGGAGTTGCCCGGGTTGATCGGCACGTCGGTCTGGATGAACGGAACGTAGTTTTCGTTCGGCAGGCTGCGACCGATCGCACTGACGATGCCCTGGGTCACGGTGTGGTCGAAGCCGAATGGCGAGCCAATGGCCACAACCCACTGGCCGGCCTTCAGGTCCTGGGACTTGCCGAGCTTGAGCACCGGCAGGTCCTTGCCGTCGATTTTCAACAGCGCCACGTCGGAGCGCGGGTCGGTACCGATCAGCTTGGCCTTGAGCTCGCTGCGATCGGCCAGGCGCACCAGAATTTCGTCGGCATCGGCGATCACATGGTTATTGGTCAGGATGTAGCCGTCGGGCGAAATGATGAAACCCGAGCCCAGGGACTGCGCTTCGCGCTGGCGACCACCGCCCGGCGAACGCGGTTGCTGCGGCATTCCGCGCTCGAAGAACTCGCGCAGCATGGGCGGCAACCCTTCCAGATCCGGCATCTGCTGCTCCGAGACGCGGCGATCCGGCAGCTTCTGGGTGGTACTGATGTTCACCACCGCAGGCGAGGCGTTTTCGACCAGCTGGGTGAAGTCAGGCAAGCTGTCCGCCACGGCGGGAACGGCCTGGCCGAGCACCAGCACGGTGGCAAGGATGGAGAAATAGGTTTTCAAGCTTGGTATCGACATACGGCTCCCGTTACGACGAGCAGGGTTAAGCGATATGGAACAAGAAATACCGGTGGGAAGACACTCCGGTTTCATCGCTCCGGAAAAACAGGCAAGGACAGAGCCGAGCGGCTCTGACCTAATAGAAAAAAAACTGAAGTTTTGCAAATGAAAATGCTGACAGGAAGTTTCGGCATTTCGATCAGGACCGAACCACCGAGGCAGCACGTTACTGAGTCGCCGTGGCATCGGAACGCATCGAAAGCGCGATCCGTTCTGCCGTACCAATCGGGATTTCACCGACCACGGTCACCATCATCTCGCCCTGAGGTGTGGTGAGGCGACGAGAGACGGCCGCCGTCGGGCCAAGCTGGGTACGCGTGTCGGTGACGTTCGCGCCATTCAGCGGCTCCAGGAACACCGAGAAACGAGCCAGACCATCGTCGTACATCAGGCTGCTGACCTGTACGCTGGTCTCCGGGTCCTTACGCACGGCACTGTTGGTCAACTCGAAGCCAGGGGGAAGCCAATCCGAATGCCAGGTAGCTTTCGCCACGGCAGCCTTACTGGCGTCCTGGACGATTGCCTTGCACTCAGCGCTGGCTTGCAGGTCGCTGTCCGTCGGCTCGGCAATGTTCAGGCGCGTGAACTGGAAACGTTCGAGCAACTGCCCCTTGTCGTTAAGCAACAGGGACTTGAGCGGCAGGCCGGTCTCTTTGTCCAGATGCAGCTCAAAGCCGTAGCGATGCTGGTCCTTGGGCGTCAGGGAAACGATGACAGCCGGTCGCCCGGCCACGCGCGACTTGCCGATGACGGCAAGGTCGTACCAATTCTTGAGTTTTTGCGGATCAAGCGCACGGGCTGCGCCCTCGGTATTCCCAATCCCTGGGATAAAGGCACCACTGACGCATTGAGTATGTCCATCGATGCGCAGGACTTCCTGCGCCGAGCCGTCCTGCTGGAGCAACCGCTCCCGCACCTTCCCATCCTGGACACGATGCCAGATGTTATGGGTAGAAAAACTACCGTTGCGCTCGTAAACGAAGGTGCCTTGGAAGCTTTGCTGTTGCTCGGCCTGGCCCAAACGATTCAACCAGTCCTGAGCCTCATCGGCGTACGCTGGGACGGCACACCAGCCACCCAGCAGCAGCGTGAAAAGAGGTATGGCGCGCAAGGGTTGTCCTTAACGGTTTTCCAGACTGGCCGCACGGGCGTAAGGCAATGCGCTTTCAGTCCCTTTCAGGGCAGCCTGTTGGGCATGCTGACGCAGGTAGTTGGGCAGACGCTGGTCGTGCCAGCCTGGCTGACCCTGCAGAACGCCGTTGACCATGGGACCGGCGGCTTCCGAGCTTTCGTTGTAACCGGCCAATACCGCTGGGCCCTTGACCTGTGGAGCGACCAGGCCTGGCTGGTTGGACTGCTGTGCCATCTGCACACCGGCGATTTCATCCTGGTTGTACAGACGTACACCGGCCAGAACGGCAACGGTTACCGAAGCGGCCACTGCCAGACGACCCAGGCTGCGCCATGGGCTACGGGAAGCTTTTGCCGGTACGGCTTCGTCAGCCAATGCAGCAGAAACGGCCGCAGCGATGTCCAGGCGCGGAAGCAGCAGGTCCTTGTGCATGACAGCCCGGGCGATCTGGTAGCGAGCCCAGGTCTCACGGGTTTCAACATCGTCAAAGGCATTCAATACCCGACGTAATTCCAGTTCGTCCGCTTCGTTATCCATCACTGCGGACAGCGATTCCTGCAGGGCTTCACGACTCATGGCGTTCCTCTCTTGGCTATCGCCGCTGTCTTTAGTTTTCCTGCAACAACGGTTGCAGGGCTTTATCGATGGCCTCCCGGGCGCGGAAGATCCGGGAGCGCACGGTGCCTACCGGACACTGCATGACGCTCGCAATGTCCTCGTAACTCAGACCGTCGAATTCACGTAAAGTTAACGCCGTACGCAAATCTTCAGGCAGTTGCTGGATGGTCCGATGGACGGTGCCCTCGATCTCATCCCGCAGCAACGCTCGCTCCGGGGATTCGAGATCCTTGAGGCCATGATCGCCATCGTAGAACTCTGCGTCTTCGGAACTGACATCGCTATCCGGCGGCCGGCGGCCGCGTGAAACCAGATAGTTTTTCGCCGTGTTGATGGCGATGCGGTAAAGCCACGTATAAAACGCGCTGTCCCCGCGAAAATTACCAAGTGCGCGATAGGCCTTGATGAAGGCTTCCTGAGCGACATCCTGGGCTTCATGGGTGTCGTGCACAAACCGCACGATCAACCCGAGAATTTTGTGCTGATATTTCAGCACCAACAGATCGAAAGCTCGCTTGTCGCCGCGCTGAACACGTTCGACCAGCTGCTGATCCTCTTCCTGGGTTAGCATGAACACTCCTCGATAAGCTCGAAGGAGGCTTGCATGACTAATTGACCGGACTTGCAAACATAGACTCGGGCTTTTCGCAAAAGTTCTCCCCCTTCAAGCAAGTTTCCGGCGTGCTCTGATCCGGCACGCACGAAAAACGCAGCACGAGATTCCCCGGCTGCGCGAATAATCTGTCACCGGGCCTGCTGGCAAAGACTCTCAATCGAGGTCTTGCACCAACCCGATGCTGTTCCCTTTTGCAGACAACCGTCTATTGAACGTGGGCGATCAGCAAAAGTTCCCGCCATTTACAGCCATTAAAAGCAGACATCGGGCAACCGTGACGAGATCAGCCGCGTTTATCCTCGAAAAGGCGGCCTCGTCACCCATCGGCGAAAAAACCGATCCGACGAAGCGCATCGCCTTTCTGTCACGTTGGTTTCACATTGCCATGAATGCCCGGCTATTGTGCCGTTCCACCCCTCTATATACTAGTGGGCTGCGTGGCTGCCTGACGCCGCTGAAGCGGATGCCTTGCGCCAACCCCGACCCGGGTCGCCTTGAGCGGAAACCTATCGAATGAGCCAACAGTTTCAACATGATGTTCTGGTAATCGGCAGCGGTGCCGCCGGATTGAGCCTTGCATTGACGTTGCCGGAGCACCTGCGTATTGCAGTGCTGAGCAAAGGCGACCTGGCCAACGGCTCGACGTTCTGGGCACAGGGCGGCGTCGCAGCCGTGCTGGACGATACCGACACCATCGAGTCCCATGTCGACGACACCCTCAATGCCGGTGGCGGCCTGTGCAATCCTGAAGCAGTGCGCTTCACCGTCGAGCATAGCCGCGAGGCCATCCAGTGGCTGATCGACCAGGGCGTGCCTTTTACCCGCGACGAGCAATCCGGCACGGAAGACGGTGGGTTCGAATTCCACCTGACCCGTGAGGGCGGCCATAGCCATCGGCGTATCATTCATGCCGCCGATGCCACCGGTGCGGCGATTTTCAAGACGCTGCTGGCCCAGGCCCAGCGGCGACCGAATATCGAGCTGCTGGAGCAGCGAGTCGCCGTCGACCTGATCACCGAAAAACGCCTGGGCCTGGCCGGCGACCGCTGCCTCGGCGCCTACGTCCTCAACCGTGGCACCGGCGAAGTCGACACCTATGGCGCACGCTTCGTGATTCTGGCGTCCGGTGGTGCAGCCAAAGTCTATCTGTATACCAGCAACCCCGACGGTGCCTGCGGAGACGGCATCGCCATGGCGTGGCGCTCGGGTTGCCGGGTGGCGAACCTGGAATTCAATCAATTCCACCCCACCTGCCTCTATCACCCGCTGGCGAAGAGCTTCCTGGTCACCGAGGCCCTGCGTGGCGAAGGCGCCCACTTGAAACTGCCCAATGGCGAGCGTTTCATGCAGCGCTTCGATGCGCGCGCCGAACTGGCACCGCGGGACATCGTCGCCCGGGCCATCGACCATGAAATGAAGCGCCTGGGTATCGACTGCGTTTACCTGGACATCAGCCACAAGCCCGAAGCGTTCATCAAGAGCCATTTCCCGACGGTGTACGAGCGCTGCCTGGAATTTTCCATCGACATCACCAAACAACCGATCCCGGTGGTGCCGGCTGCGCATTACACCTGCGGCGGCGTAATGGTCGACCAGCACGGCCGTACCGACGTACCGGGCCTGTACGCCATTGGCGAAACCAGCTTCACGGGCCTGCATGGCGCCAACCGCATGGCCAGCAACTCGCTGCTGGAGTGCTTTGTCTATGCCCGCTCGGCCGCTGTGGACATCCTCGAACAGTTGCCACAGATTGCCATCCCGGCCGCCCTGCCCTCATGGGATGCCAGCCAGGTCACCGATTCGGACGAAGACGTGATCATTGCGCACAACTGGGATGAACTGCGGCGGTTCATGTGGGACTACGTGGGTATCGTGCGCACCAACAAGCGCCTGCAAAGGGCCCAGCATCGGGTGCGGTTGCTGCTGGATGAGATCGACGAGTTCTACAGTAACTACAAGGTCAGCCGCGACCTGATCGAACTGCGCAACCTGGCCCAGGTGGCCGAGCTGATGATTCGCTCAGCCATGGAGCGCAAGGAAAGCCGAGGCCTGCATTACACCCTCGATTATCCGAACCTGCTGCCCGAGGCATTGGACACTATCCTGGTGCCGCCCACCTACGCCGACTGAACCTGAGCCGCACCCGCAGGCGCCGATGGAGATCGGGCGCCAGCGCGTCGCGGGGCACACACAGCGAGCGGATCCGCCGCTCGCCCTTCAAGCGAAAGCGCAGTATCACGATCAATGGCAGCGCCAGGCTGTCGGGGCGTAGCTGCACCGCCTGCCAGCCATGGGCCTTGCTCCAGAGCTGCCAGCCATCAACGTCCCAACGCAAGCCGCAGAATGCCTGGCGGTGAGTCAATAACAACTGTCGCGGTACCGTCCAGATACCGTGAGCCAGGCACAGCACAACGCCAAGCAGTGCAAACCCCGACGGGACAGACATCAGGAACAACGAGCCCAGCGCGAAGAGCTGGGCCAGCATGTAGGCCGCCAGCAGTTGCCCGGAGGCCTGCCAGCGGCATTCGAAGCGATTACTTCGGTTGGACACGGTCCAGGATCATCCGGACCATGCGCTGCAGCTCCGGATCTTCGGATTCGCTGCGCTCCATGAACCAGCCGAACATGTCCTGGTCTTCACATTCGAGGAGGCGGACATAGCAGGCGCGGTCCACGTCATTAAGGTGGGGATAGACCTCTTTTACGAATGGCACCAGCAGGACATCCAGTTCAAGCATGCCGCGGCGGCTGTGCCAGTAAAGGCGATTCAGTTCTACATCTTCGACCATGGAGCGCTCCTCAAATAGAGCGCAAGTATACAGGCCCCGCCGCGGTGAAACAGGCAGCTTTGGTCAGTCGCCATCGATCCTTTGTGAACTACCCATTTCAAGGGCGCGCCCTTATGATGTCTACCAGACTTTTTATCCTGCGATGACTCATGGCTGATTCCGCTTTTTTCTGCTCCCTGTCCCACGAAGGCGTTCTTGCGGTCCGCGGCGTGGACGCCGGCAAATTCCTGCAGGGCCAATTGACCTGCAACCTCAACTACCTGAGCGACAACCGGGCCAGCCTCGGCGCCCGTTGCACCCAAAAGGGCCGGATGCAATCGAGCTTTCGGATCCTGCTCGAAGGCGACGGCGTGCTGATGGCAATGGCCACCGAATTGCTCGAGCCGCAATTGGCGGACCTGAAGAAATACGCCGTGTTCTCGAAATCCAAGCTCACCGACGAAAGCGCAGCCTGGGTTCGCTTCGGCCTGGAGAACGCCGACGCGGCGCTGGCTCAACTGGGCCTCACCCCGCCGGCCGACGTCGACAACGTGGCGCGCCACGAATCCTTGATCGCCATCCGCGTGTCTCCCGGTCGCGTCGAGCTGTGGGCGCCTGCCGAACAGGCCGACGTGCTGAAAACCCAGCTGCGCGCAACCTTGACCGAGGCAGACCTGAACTCGTGGTTGCTGGGCCAGATCCGCGCCGGCATCGGCCAGGTCATGCCTGCCACCCGCGAGCTGTTCATTCCGCAGATGCTCAACCTGCAGGCCGTCGGCGGCGTAAGCTTCAAGAAAGGCTGCTACACCGGCCAGGAAATCGTTGCCCGCATGCAGTACCTGGGCAAGCTCAAGCGACGCCTGTATCGCCTGCAGTTGGACGCTGGCGAACTGCCGGAACCTGGCACCGCCTTGTTCTCTCCCGCTCACGGCAGCGCCATCGGCGAGGTCGTGATCGCAGCGCAAGCCGAGCGAAACATTGAACTGCTGGCGGTGTTGCAGGCCGAAGCAGCAGAAGAGGGCAATATGCACCTCGGCAGCCTGGAAGGCCCGATACTGAATTTGCTGGACCTGCCTTACGAACTGGACCGCGACCGCGAAATCCAGCGCTGATCGCAGCATTTGTCGCAATACCTAGAGAATCGAAATGAGCGATTTGGCGGATAAGGTCCAACGGGACTTGGTAGAGGCCATCGATAACGATGACCTGGTTCTGCCGACATTACCGGAAGTGGCCCTGCAGATTCGCCGGGCCGCCGAAGACCCGGAAATCAGCGTCAGTGACCTGAGCAAGGTGATCGGTCGCGATACGGCACTTTCGGCACGCCTGATAAAAGTGGTCAACAGCCCATTACTGCGCGCCACCCAGGAAGTCACCGACCTGCACACGGCCATTACCCGGCTGGGCGTGAATTACAGCAGCAACCTGGCCATCGGCCTGGTCATGGAGCAGATCTTCCATGCCCGCTCCGAGGTGGTGGAACGGAAGATGCGCGATGTCTGGCGTAGAAGCCTGGAGATCGCCGGCGTCAGCTATGCGTTGTGCCGCACTTATACACAGCTCAAGCCCGATCAGGCCGCGCTGGGAGGGTTGGTGCACCAGATCGGCGTATTGCCGATCCTGACTTACGCTGAAGACCATAATGAACTGCTGTCAGACCCGGTCAGCCTCAACCATGTCATCGAAACGATTCATCCCGTGCTGGGAGACAAGCTACTCAGCGTCTGGGAGTTTCCGGAGAGGCTGGTGAAGCTGCCGGGCCTTTACCTGGATTTCGCCCGGGAATCCCGACAACTCGACTACGTCGACCTGGTGCAGGTCGCTGCGCTGTACTGTTACAAGGACACCGATCATCCCCTCGGCCGGATCGACGCGTTCAAGGTGCCGTCATTCCAGAAGCTGGGCATCGACCCGAGCGACAAGGAACGATGCGCGCATCTCGAAGAAGCGCGGTCGATGTTTTATTAGAGATAGGCGCCCCCTTGTGGCGAGGGGCACAGCCTGGATTAGCCTGGGATAAAACTCACCCGCACCTTCAACCCACCCTCCAGCCCGTCATGCAGGCTGATCTGGGCCAAGTGGGCGCGGCAGATTTCTCCGACGATAGCCAGGCCCAGACCAGAGCCGGCGACCTGCTGGTTGCGCCGGTAGAAGCGCTCGAACACACGGTCGCGCTCGTGCAATGGAATGCCAGGGCCATCGTCCTCGACCTCCAGCACCGCCGGCGCGGCGACCCGCAGAATCACGTTGCCGCCCGAGGGCGTATGGGCCAGGGCATTGTCCACCAGATTGCTCAACAACTCGTTCAACAAGGTCGGTTCACCGCGCAGCCACACCGGCTCATCGGCTTCCAGGGCCAATGCCACGCCCCGTGCATGCGCCAGCGGCGCCATGGCCATGCCCAGCTCACGGGCCAACTGACTGAGATCCAGTAACTGCGCCCCCCCTTCGGCAATGGCCCGCGCACCGTTTTCCACCCGTGCCATGGACAACAACTGGTTGGCCAGATGCGTCAGCCGATCGGTGCCCTGGGCCGCGGTTTCCAGGGTTTCCCGCCAGGTCGCCGGCTCACTGGCCCGCAGCCCCAGTTCAAGTCGTGCCTTGAGCGCAGCCAGGGGCGTGCGCAGTTCATGGGCGGCGTCGGCGATGAACTGCGCCTGACGCTCGAACTGCCCGCGCAAACGCTCGGTAAAGTGGTTGAGGGCCCGTACCAGTGGCCATAACTCGTGCTGCACCTCCACCAGCGGCAACGGCCGCAGATCGTCCGACTGGCGCTCTTCCACCGCCGTACGCAAGCGCTCCAACGGGCGCAACGCCGCGCTGACCGCGAACCACACCAACAACAGGGCGCCCACGGCCAGCATGCCCAGGCGCAACAGCGTGTCGGCCATCAGGCCGCGGGCCATGCTGACGCGGGCCTCTTCGGTTTCCGCCACACGGATTTCCGCCATGCCGTTCATGTTCGGCTCGCTGACGGCCTTGAGCAGGCTCACCACCCGCACGTTCTGGCCTTGATAACGGGCGTTGTAGAAGCGCGCCAGGGCCGGGTAGTCGTCCGTGCGTGGCGTGCCGGGTGGCGGACCTGGGAGGTTTTCATAGCCGGAGATCAACTTCTTGTTGATATCGTTGACCTGGTAATAGATGCGCCCGGCGCTGTCATAGGCGAAGGTGTCCAGGGCCACGTAGGGCACATCCGCGCTGAGGCTGCCGTCGCGTTGCGAAAGGCCCGCGGCAATGGTCCGGGCCGAGGCCAGCAAGGTCCGGTCATAGGCCGTGTCCGCGGCTTCACGACCGTTCCAGTAGGCGCTCAGACCGCTGGCCAGCATCAACACCACCAGCAACAGCGCCAGGTTGCGCAGCAGTCGCCAACGCAGGCTGTCGGGTTTATGCATCGCGGTTTTCCAACAGATAACCCAAGCCCCTGAACGTCACGATCGCCACGGCATGCCCATCGAGTTTCTTACGCAGGCGGTGGACGTAGATTTCAATCGCGTCGGGACTGGCTTCTTCGTCCAGGCCAAACACCTGGGCGGCGAGTTGTTCCTTGCTCATCACACGCCCCGGCCGCGCGATCAATGCCTCCAGCACGGCTTGCTCGCGGGACGTCAGGGTCAACAGTTCGTCATCGAGGGTAAAACGCCGGGTGTCCAGGTCATAGACCAGTCCGCCACAGCGTTGCTGGCGTTCTCCGCCCAATACGCTACGCCGCAACAGCGCCTTGACCCGCGCCTCGAGTTCGGTGAGTTCGAAGGGTTTGGCCAGGTAATCGTCGGCGCCGAGGTTGAGGCCATGCACCCGGTCCTTGACGTCGCTGCGAGCCGTCAGCATCAGCACCGGCAACGTCTTGCCCCGGGCCCGCAGGCGTGCCAGTACTTCAAAGCCGTCCATGCGCGGCAGCCCGACATCGAGTACCGCCACAGCGTATTCCTCGCTGCTCAGCGCCAGGTCGGCAGCCACCCCGTCGTGCAACACATCCACAGTCAAACCGGTGCTTTTGAGCGCCTGGGCGACGCTTTCGGCAAGCTGCAGATGATCTTCGACGAGCAGAACACGCATGTTTTTTCCTCGATTCAGGAACGGTCGACGCCATTCACTGGCGCGGAGTTTACAGCCGCGTCCGCTGCTGTGAAGCCAAAAAACATCCTGAAAGCTTTTGAAAGGTTAGCGAAAGGTTGGGCGATTAGAGTCCTCCCACGGACAGTTTCGACTGCCGATCGCCAAACACAATCGCGAACGAGAAACGCCCCGATGCGTTTTCACATAAGAACAATAAAGCGGAGTATCCCCATGCTGTCCATGCAGCCCCAGGCGCCGATGCCTACTCGCTTTTCCCGCCCCAACCAGCCTCCTCGTGGCCTGTGCCGCCAGCGAATACCCGGACATGTGCCGGTGGGTCAGCTATAGATTCAAGTTCCTGCGATGAACCTGTTGCCCGATCCAGAGGGTTCGGCAGCGCAAAGACCGCAACACACAATAACAACTCCTGTGGAGAAGAGAATGAACCTATCACTGCGTAAAGTAGCCCTGGCCGTCGGATGCCTGATGTTCACCGGACAGTTGCTCGCCGAGCCGAAGCGCCCGGAGTGCATCGCCCCCGCAGCGCCCGGCGGTGGTTTTGACCTGACCTGCAAGCTGGCACAAAGCGCGCTGGTAAACCAAAAGCTATTGACCAAACCGATGCGTGTCACCTACATGCCGGGCGGTGTCGGTGCAGTGGCCTACAACGCCGTGGTCGCGCAACGCCCGGCAGACGCCGGCACGTTGGTGGCTTGGTCCAGCGGTTCATTGCTGAACCTGGCACAAGGCAAATTCGGTCGTTTCGACGAAACCAATGTGCGCTGGCTGGCAGCCGTGGGTACCAGCTATGGTGCCATCGCTGTGAAAAGTGATTCCCCCTACAAGAACCTCGACGATCTGGTACAAGCCCTGAAGAAAGATCCGGGATCCGTCGTCATCGGTTCCGGCGGCACCGTCGGCAGCCAGGACTGGATGCAAACCGCCCTGATCGCCAAGGCCGCGGGTATCGATCCGCGCAAATTGCGCTACGTGGCACTCGAAGGCGGCGGTGAGATCGCCACCGCCCTGCTGGGCGGTCACATCCAGGTGGGCAGTACGGACATTTCCGACTCCATGCCTCACATCCTGAGCGGTGACATGCGCCTGTTGGCGGTGTTCGCAGAGAAGCGCCTGGACGAGCCGGAAATGAAGGACATTCCCACCGCTCGCGAGCAAGGCTACGACATCCTGTGGCCAGTGGTGCGCGGCTTCTACCTCGGGCCGAAGGTGAGCGATGAAGACTATGCCTGGTGGAAAGACGCGTTCGACAAGCTGCTGGCTTCCGAAGAGTTCGCCAAGTTGCGTGACCAGCGCGAACTGTTCCCGTTCGCCATGACCGGCCCGGAACTGGACACCTACGTGAAGAAACAAGTAGCTGATTACAAGGTGCTGGCCAAAGAGTTCGGCCTGATCCAGTAACCGTCTCTGTTCTCGCGGCGGCGTCGGTTCCCCCGGCGCTGCCCAGGAGTTAGTCATGCTCACCCTCCAGCGTATTTTTGCCGCGGTGCTGTTACTGGTCTGTATCGGCCTGGCATTGATGGCTTGGCCGTACCAGGCCGCTTTTTCCTACGAACCGGTCGGCCCACGTGCCTTCCCCTTGCTCATGCTGGGACTGATGGGCCTGGCGCTGCTGTACATGGTGTTCCGCCCTGCCCCCATCGTGCACAGCGAAGACGACCCGCAACTGGACCGTGAAACCCTGCAGAAAATCGGCATCTGCGTCGTGCTGTTGCTGGTATTTGCCGGAACCTTCGAGCCTCTGGGCTTCATCCTCTCCAGCATCCTGATCGGGGTGCCGATGGCCCGCCTGTATGGCGGCCGCTGGGTACCGAGCGTGGTGATCATCAGCCTGATGGCCATCGGTCTTTATCTGTTGTTCGACAAGCTGATGGACGTGCCGCTGCCCCTGGGCCTGCTCGACGTCCTGGAGAATTGATATGGATACCCTGAATTATCTCGGCCAGGGTTTCGGTGTCGCGCTGACGCCTTATAACCTCGTCACTGCGCTGACCGGCACCCTGATCGGCACCGTGGTCGGCCTGCTGCCCGGCCTGGGCCCGATCAACGGCGTGGCCCTGCTGATCCCGATTGCGTTTGCCCTCGGCCTGCCACCGGAGTCGGCGCTGATCCTGCTGGCGGCGGTGTACCTGGGTTGCGAATACGGCGGGCGCATCAGCTCGATCCTGCTCAACATCCCGGGGGAAGCCTCCACCGTGATGACCACCCTCGACGGCTACCCGATGGCCCGCCAGGGCCTGGCCGGCGTGGCGTTGTCGCTGTCGGCGTGGAGTTCGTTCATCGGAGCGTTCATTGCCACCTGCGGCATGGTGCTGTTCGCCCCACTACTGGCCAAATGGGCGATTGCCTTCGGGCCGGCGGAATATTTCGTCCTGATGGTGTTCGCCATTGTCTGCCTCGGCGGCATGGCTGGCGACCGCCCGCTCAAGACGTTTATCGCGGCGTTGATCGGTCTGTTCCTGTCCTCTGTCGGGATCGACGCCAACAGCGGCGTGTACCGCTTCACCGGTGACAGCGTTCACCTGGCCGACGGTATCCAGTTCGTCGTGCTGGTACTGGGTCTGTTCTCCGTCAGCGAAATCCTGTTGATGCTGGAAAAAACCCATCGCGGCCAGGAAGCGGTGACCGCCACCGGGCGGATGATGTTCAACTTCAAGGAAGCCGCGTCGGTATTCATCGTGAACCTGCGTTGCGGCGTGCTTGGTTTCATCATGGGCGTGTTGCCTGGTGCCGGTGCAACACTGGCCAGTGCCGTGGCCTACATGACCGAAAAACGCATCGCCGGTGCCAGCGGCACTTTCGGCCAAGGCGACAAGCGCGGCCTCGCAGCCCCGGAAACCGCCATCGGCGGCGCGGCCTGCGGTGCGCTGGTACCGATGCTGACCCTCGGCGTTCCCGGCTCGGGCACCACGGCGGTCATGATCGGCGCGCTGTCGCTGTACAACATCACCCCCGGCCCACTGTTGTTCCAACAACAACCGGACATCGTCTGGGGCCTGATCGCGTCGTTGTTCGTTGCCAACATCATGCTGGTGATCCTCAACATCCCGATGATCCGCGTGTTTACCCGTATCCTGGCGGTACCGAACTGGGCACTGGTGCCGGTCATCGCCATCATCACCGGCATCGGTGTCTACGCGGTGCACGCCACCACGTTCGACCTGTTCCTGATGACTGGCATCGGCATCTTCGGCTACATCCTGCGCAAGCTGGACTTCCCGCTGTCGCCGGTCCTGCTGGGGTTCATCCTTGGCGGTCTGATGGAACAGAACCTGCGGCGCGCGCTGTCGATTTCCAACGGTGCATTGGAAATCCTCTGGTCGAGCCCGATCACCTTCGGCTGCTGGATCCTGACAGCGATCATGCTGTTCATGCCACTGCTGCGGATCTGGCGTCGTCGCAGCGCCCAACGACGTGCCGTGGCCAATGTCTGAAACGACCTTCAGACAATGGTGGGGAACACCGCTGGTCGGCCTGGCCGGCGGTTATCTGGCCAGCCTGATCGGCTGGCCTTTGCCCTGGATGGTCGGCTCGTTGCTGGCGATCATCCTGGTGCGCTGCCTGACGCCATGGCAGTTGATGGAAATCCCCGGTGGCCGTAAATGCGGCCAATGGGTGGTGGGCATCGGCATCGGCCTGCATTTCACCCCACAGGTGATGGAACAGGTGTTGGGCCACTTCGGCCTGATCTTCTTCGGCGCGCTGATCACCAGCGTGTCCAGCGTGGTGAGTGTGTGGCTGATGCGCCGCACCGGCGAAGACCGCGCCACCGCGTTTTTCTCCAGCATGCCGGGCGGTTCCGGTGAAATGGTCAACCTTGGCTCGCGCAATGGCGCGGACCTGAGCCGCGTCGCCGCGGGCCAGAGCTTGCGAGTCTTGGTGGTGGTGTTGTGCGTGCCTGCTGCCTTCAAATACCTGTTGGGCGAAGGCGCACCAGTGCAGCACGCCACCACCGTGGACTGGCTGTGGCTGGCGCTGTTGTTCCCGGCGGGCGCCCTGCTCGCCTGGATCTGGGAACGCCTGCGTCAACCCAACCCGTGGCTGTTCGGGCCGCTGCTGGTGAGTGCGGCGGTCAGCATCGGCTGGGACCTGCACATCGGCCTGCCCAACGGCGGCAGCCAGATTGGCCAGTGGCTGATCGGCAGCGGGTTGGGTTGTCACTTCAACCGGCAGTTCTTTCGCCGGGCGCCCTCATTCATGGGGCGCACCTTGATCGGCACCGTGTTGACGATGCTGATCGCCACTCTTGCGGCCCTGGGCCTGAGCACGCTGACCCATCTGGACCTGCGTTCACTGACCCTCGGCATGATGCCCGGCGGCATCGCGGAAATGAGCCTGACAGCGGAGACGCTGCAACTGTCGGTGCCATTGGTGACAGCGTTGCAGGTGATGCGGCTGTTGTTCGTGTTGTTTCTGGCGGAGCCATTGTTCAGGTATTGGATGCGCAGGCCCGGTTCGGCCTGATAACCCTGTGGGAGTGGGCTTGCTCGCGATGAGGCCCGCATTGCCGAACACTTAAACCGGCGGCAACCGCCAATCGATCGGCGCCTCGCCATGTTGTTGGAGAAACTTGTTGGTCCGGCTGAAATGGCCGCAGCCGATGAAACCTCGGTGGGCCGACAGCGGTGACGGATGGACCGAAGTCAGCACCAAATGCTTGGTGGCATCGATCAGCGTCTGCTTGCTCTGGGCATGGGCGCCCCACAACAGGAACACCAAGTGCGGCTGGTGTTCGCTGACGACTTCAATGATCCTGTCGGTAAAGTGTTGCCAGCCTTTTTTGGCGTGGGCGTTGGCATTGGCGCGCTCCACGGTCAGGGTCGTGTTGAGCAGCAACACGCCCTGGTCGGCCCAGCTTTGCAGGTAGCCGTGATTCGGAATGTCGATGTTCAGGTCGCGCTTCAGTTCCTTGTAGATGTTCACCAGGGACGGCGGTGTCGGCACACCCGGCTGTACCGAGAAGCACAAGCCATGGGCCTGGCCTGGACCGTGGTAAGGGTCCTGGCCGAGAATCACCACCTTGACCTTATCCAGCGGCGTGGAATTGAGGGCATTGAAAATCAGTGGAGCCGGCGGATAGATCTCCTTGCCAGCAGCGTATTCACTGCGTAGGAACTCACGCAACTCCGCCATGTAGGGTTGGTCGAACTCGGCACGCAGTGCCTGCTTCCAGCTCGGTTCGAGTTTGATACGGTCGTCAGCAGTCATGGTTGCATCCGGTAAAAAACAATGGGCGCACCCTAGGAAAGCCTACATGGCTTGTCAATTGATCTGACGCAGAACCGGCACTTTCCCACGCAGCGTTCATACTGAACATTCAATTTCTGATCGAGGTCACGATGAATCTGCACTTCGAAGAGCTCACGGGCATCACGGGGGCCCGTATCGGCATCGCTACCCTGGACGCCGAAAAATCCTTGAACGCCCTGTCCTTGCCGATGATCAACGCCTTGCGCGATCGTCTCGATGCCTGGGCCCGGGAACCACAGATCGTTTGTGTATTACTGCGCGGCAACGGCGCCAAGGCCTTCTGCGCAGGGGGCGAAGTACGCAGCCTGGTGGAAGCCTGTCGCGCCCATCCCGGCGAAGTGCCGCCGATGGCGGCGCAATTCTTCGCGGCGGAATATCGCCTGGACTTCAACTTGCACACCTATCCCAAGCCCTTGGTGTGCTGGGGCCACGGCTACGTGCTCGGCGGCGGCATGGGCCTGTTGCAGGGCGCCAGCACCCGGATCGTCACACCAAGCAGTCGCCTGGCGATGCCGGAAATCAGCATCGGCCTGTACCCGGATGTCGGCGCCAGTTGGTTCCTGTCGCGCCTGCCGGGCAAGCTCGGGCTGTTTCTCGGCCTGACCGGCGCCCACATGAACGCCCGGGACGCCATCGACCTGGGCCTGGCCGACCGATTCTTACTGGACGAACAACAGGACGATCTGATCGAAGGCCTGCTGCAGCTCAACTGGCAGGAACAGACCGACATGCAACTCAACAGCCTGCTCAAGGCCTTGGCGCGCGAAGCGTCCGAGCAGTTACCCGAAGCCCAGTGGTTGCCACGTCGGCAACAAATCGACGAATGGTTGGATGTCAGCGACGTGCGCTGCGCCTGGAAGGCCCTCAGCTTGCTGGTGGAGCATCCGGACCCGCTGATTGCCAAGGCTGCCAGGACCATGACCGAAGGCTCCCCGTTGACCGCCCATCTGGTCTGGGAACAGATCGCCCGGGCTCGGCATTTGTCCTTGGCCAGCGTGTTTCGCATGGAATACACATTGAGTCTCAACTGCTGCCGGCATCCTGAATTCAGCGAAGGGGTGCGGGCCCGGTTGATCGACAAGGACCAGAAACCCCGCTGGCACTGGCCGGACATCAACCATGTGCCGGAAGCGGCAGTGGAGGCGCACTTTCACAAAGCCTGGGAAGGACGGCATCCGCTGGCGGATCTGGCTAATGAGTGAATGAAACCGTGTGGGACCGAGCCTGCTCGCGATAGCGGTGTGTCAGCCAACCTTGACGGCACTGACCCGACGCTTTCGCAAGCAGGCTCGCTCACACAGGTTTTGCTACAGGCGAAAAAAAGCGGCGCTCGATGCGCCGCTTTCAATAATCTGGAGATCAGCGGTGATTGCCCCGTCCATCATGATCGCCCCGACCACGCCGATCATGCCCGCCACGCCGATTATCATCCCAACCACCCCGGTAACGGCCGTCCCAGCCGCCCCGACTCGGATAAGACCGATAGGCCGCTCGCGGTGGTGAATAATAATAGCGAGGGCCGGGTTGATAGTAGCGCGGCGAATAATAGCGCGGCGCCGATTGGTAATACCTGGGTGCCGAATAGTAGCGCGGCCCCGAGTAGTAACTCCCACCGCCGTAATAGACCGGCGCCGGTGAGGTATAGACCTCCGAACGGTAATAGCTCGAGTCTCCGTCGTAGTAAGGCACGCATGCCGAAAGAGTCAAACCGAGAAACGCAATGAGCAGCAATCGTCGATACATGGCGGCCTCCTGGACCGCGAATGAGCCACATCAGCGACGCTGATGGGCGGCAGCCACCTTTCGGTAACTGTCGACTAATCTGACAACGAAAACGGAATCTGGTGCGATTTGGCAATAAGTTGAAACATGTAGCTTTTTGCCTGTTTTCCAGACCTTGCCCCCTTCCTCGCCACAGACCGCCCCTCTACAAATCCCATTGCCATTTCCTACAAGCCACTAAACTGAATCCATCCGATCGCCGCTCAGGGAATCGCCATGTCGCCTCGTTCGCCGTTGTATTCCCAACGCAAACCGCTCCTGACACTGGCGGTACTGTTGGGTACGAGTTTTCTGGTGATTTCGCTGCTGGGCTATTACGTCGCCCACACCTCGATCCGTGACCACCAGATCAAGGTCCTGTACCTGAACCTCGTGATCGGCCTGCTGGTCACGCTGGTGGTGTTGGCGGTGCTGTGCCGGATCATCGGGGGTTATCAACGCCGCATCGACGCCCAGGCAACGCTCGACAGCCTGACCGAATTGCCGAACCGTCGTGGCTTCGACCTGCTGGCCGTGCAAGCCCTGCACGAAGCCCAGCGCGAGCCCAAACCCTTGACGGCGCTGCTGGTGGAGCTGGACGATTTCAAGCGACTGGACACCACCCATGGTCACATCGTCAGCGACCAGCTGCTGAGCGGATTTGCCCGCGACCTGAGCGATAGCCTGCGGCATTCGGACATCGTGTGTCGCTGGAGCACCGACGCCTTTGTCGTCCTGCTCAAGGACACCGACGGACAGACAGGTCTGAAAATCGCCGAGAAAATTCGTCAGCACATCGAGAAGCAGCGCTATTTCTGCAGTGGCAAACAACTGTTGGCAACCGTCAGCATCGGCCTCACCACCTTGCAAGACAACGACGCCTTGCACAGCCTGCTGTCGCGGACCGATCATGCACTGCAACGTGCCCGACAGACCGGAAGCAACCGAACCTGCGTTGAGATGCCCCACTCCAGTTATGAATAAACCCGACCTGTGCCCTGCCTGCGGCAGCGCCAACGACTGCACCCTGGCCAACCCGAAAACAGCCGACCGAACCTGCTGGTGCTACGGCGTGAGTATCGACCCGGCTGTGCTCGAGGCATTGCCGGTCGAGCTGCGCGAACAATCCTGCCTGTGCCCGCGCTGCGCCCAGGTCGAAAGCCAATTGCGCGCCAGACAGCCACCGATCGCGTAAGATCCCCACCTCCGCTCCTATGCCTGAATACCCATGCGTGTCGACCGTTTCCTCAGCAATCTGCCGCGCTTCAATCGCCAACAGGTCCGGTTGTTGTTGGTGACGCGCCGGGTGCGAATCGACGGCCTGGTGATCAGCGACCCGCACGCCCAGGTCCGTGAGTTCAGCCGTGTCGAAGTCGACGACGAACTGTTGCAGGCAGGCCGACCGGCGCGGTATTTCATGTTGCATAAACCTGCCGGCTGCGTCAGTGCCACGCGCGATCCGCAGCACCCCACCGTACTCGATTGGCTGGACGAACCGGACAAGGACGACCTGCACATCGCCGGACGTCTGGATTTCAACACCACCGGGCTGATGCTGATCACCAATGACGGCAACTGGTCGCGACGCCTGACCCAGCCGCAAACGAAGCTGCCAAAGGTCTACTACGTCGAGACCGAGCAGACCATCACTGCCGAGTACGCCATCACCTTCGCCCGAGGCCTGTACTTTGCCTTCGAAGACCTCACCACCCAGCCTGCGGAGTTGACACTGCTGGGCCCGAAGTCGGCGCGGCTGAGCATCGTTGAAGGACGCTATCACCAGGTCAAACGCATGTTCGGCCACTTCGACAACAAAGTGCTGCGCCTGCATCGCGAACGCATGGGGCCGCTTTCGCTGGACGCCGATCTCGAGCCGGGCCATTACCGCGCCTTGACCCCGGCAGAGGTCTGCCTGATCTGATCAGACGACCGTCGGGCAGAAGCGTCGAACAATTTTCAAAAGGACACTTGCGCAACGGCCGTCCCCCTGCTTGAATCAAACCGTCGGCCGAAATGTGACCGATGAGTCACCCCATACCTCTAAGAAACTTTTTGTCGGCCGCAACCCTCTGGTTGCGCCTTGCCCGCCGACAGACTGCCCGCCAAATAACAACACCCGTCGACCGCTTCCTTGGGATCGACTTGGGCCTTATCTTCCAGGCGAATGCCTACCTGTCACATTGCCCGTGCAATCTCATTGCGCGCATACCCGCTTGCCAGGAGTCTATGACATGAGGCCAGAAATCGCTGTGCTGGATATACAGGGTCAGTATCGGGTTTACACGGAGTTCTATCGCGCAGACGCCGCACAAAAGACCATCATTCTGGTCAACGGCTCGCTGGCCACTACCGCGTCGTTTGCACAGACCGTCAAGAACCTTCATCCGCAATTCAACGTCGTACTGTACGACCAACCGTACGCAGGCAAGTCCAAGCCCCACAACCGGCACGAGAAGATGCTGACGAAGGAGGTCGAGGGCCAGATCCTGCTGGAACTGATCGATCATTTCGCCGCCGAACACGTGTTGTCATTCTCATGGGGCGGCGCCGCCACGTTGACCGCATTGTCCCATCGCCCACGGCGCATCGAAAAAGCAGTGATCAGCTCATTTTCACCGGTTCTCAATGCCCCCATGCGCGACTACCTCGAACGTGGCGTCGATTACCTGAGCAGCCTGGACGGCGACCGGGTGGGGCATCTGGTCAACAGCACCATCGGCAAACACCTGCCACCGCTGTTCAAGCGCTTCAACCATCGCCATGTCAGCAATCTGGCCGAGCATGAATATGGACAGATGCATTTCCACATCAGCGAAGTGCTCCAGAGCGACCTGCGCTGCTATGCAACGGCCGCAAAAAAAATCAACGTACCGGTGCTGTTCCTCAACGGTGAATGGGACGAATACACCTCGGCCGCCGACGCCAGGCTGTTCGCCGACTATGTGCAACACAGTACGTTCAGCACGCTGCAAGCCACCGGGCACTTCCTGGACATGGAACACAAGGCCGCCTTCCGGGACAGCCGTAACGCGTTGCTCGGCTTCCTCAAGCCGGGCCACCACGAAAGTCGACCGCGTTACAGCCAGATGCAGGGCTACCATGCACTGGCAATCTGAAACCGCGTCCTCGCGAGCAAGCTCCGTCCCCTCGACAACGGGGCTTGCCCGCGAATGACCGCTCTGGTTTGAGGCTTGGGTTGCCCGGGAACCTCGCCGCAGGCAAAGAAAAACTTCAAATCCGCGCCCACATCTGGTACAAAGTCAGCCGCTCTGAGCGGGTGTCGTATAATGGCATTACTCCAGCTTCCCAAGCTGATAACGAGGGTTCGATTCCCTTCACCCGCTCCAATCGAATTCTGGTCTCGCGTCATGGTGGTTTTGACGAGGGATATAAAAAACCGGCACTGAGTGGCCGGTTTTTTTGGTCTTGAATTTACGATTACGCCATGGCTGAGCGCGATGAGTCAGGACTGATACCGTAGCCTGTCTCAGGCGTGCGCCTCACGATCAAGCACATCAGCCACCCACTGGTTGATGCTCTTGTGAGCAAGCTGAGCTTTTACGGCGACTGTTGCATGGAGCGCGGGGGCGAGGCGTAGGCTGAGATTGCCAGAATAGGGCTTTTGCGGTGCCCGTCCCAGTTTGGCACACGTCTCCAAATAATCAGTCACCGCCTCTTCAAACGCTGCCCGAAGCTCGCTGACAGATTCGCCGTGAAAGCCTACGATATCCTTGATACCAGCGATGTGGCCTACAAAGAGACCGTCTTCATCGCTGTAGTCAATCCGAGCGGCATAGCCTTGATAATTCATAACGTTCACGGGATAACTCCTGCTTGTTCAAGGAAAGCCCGAGCATCACGTACCTGGTAGGGCTTTGCTTCTTTGTCTGGGTGGGGGCGGTGGAATGTTGCGACCACACCGTTCAATTCGAAACGTACACGCGATCCACTGCCTTCGATGGTCTTGGCACCCGTTGCGCTGAGCAACGACTCAATACGAGCCCACTCCAGCGTTGAAGGTGTCGGCCTAGAGAATATGGCTCTGAGCGTGCCGAGCTGCTTGTTGTCCATGGTATTACACCGTGATACCAAAAAAAAGATACATCATCTGCGCTTGACGTCGCTGATGCATGAGCTGCACCGATCAACAACGTAAAAACTCAGTTGACTAAGAGATTCAGCGGTCCTGTTGAACCGCCATGAAATATCGGGGGGATTATTATTAGAACGCTCTGCGAAGCTGACGAATCTGTTCTACGGAGCACTATTTCTCATCTACTCAGTCATGGGTAGCGGGCTGTTCCCGCTTAGCTCGTAGGCCCAATCAGAGAGTTACGTATGAAAAAGGATCGTCTTTTTCACGCTCGGCCTTTGTTCTCGGAAAGGCAGTTGCCCCCATCCACCACCAGAACCTCGCCCGTAATGTAGCTGGACTCCGGGGAAGCCAGAAAAGCGACCGCCGCAGCCACCTCATCCGGTCTACCGGCACGCCCGACAGGAACATACTGCGCTGCGCTCATTTCCTCCGCCGTGCTGGACTGCGTCGCGATCCACCCAGGAGCAACTGAGTTCACAGTGATACCGTACGGCGCGACTTCCAGCGCCAGGCTCATGTTCATGCCCACCATCCCTGCTTTCGCCGCCGCATACGCGGCCTCGCCGGGGTTGCTGACGCGGGTGCCAGTGGTAGAACTGATCTGGACGATGCGTCCGTAACGACGATTCTGCATTCCCGGCAACACCGCGCGAGTCAGCAGGAATGCAGTGGTCAGATTACGGGCAATCGAAGTGTTCCACAGCTCGACGCTCATAGTGGCCACTTCAGCGAACGTTTCAGGTTCCCCCTGTATCGCCATGCCGGCGTTGTTCACGAGTATATCGATCCGCCCCCATAGCGATTCAGCCCAGGTCACCAGTTCGTCGACCTGGGCCGGTTGAGTAAGATCCGCAGCACGTCCTTGCACCTCATGACCTTCCGCACTCAGTTGCGCGACGCGATCATGGATACGGGCACTGCTGCCGGTGATGATCAGTTTTGCACCCGCCTCCCCGAGCCGTCGCGCGATAGCCAGGCCAATCCCATGTTCGCTGCCAGCGCCACTGACCAATGCGACCTGACCATTCCAGCTTTTGACCATTGCACGGCTCCACAAAGAGACACACGAAGACAGTTTGACTGTCCAGAGTAGACGCCAGGCGCCCGCTTCGATGCAATGAAGATTCTGAACGGCAGGGAATGGCAGAAGCGGGTGGCCTATCTTGGGCAATAAAACCGGCTTGTTAATCCTATTTTTCGTAAATAAAGAGGCCACATGCCACTAGCACGGTACGGATACCGGACTAGACTTTCAACGCTTCGCAGCCACGAAGCATCACTCAAAAGCTGCTTTTATCCGCGGATAGGGAGATCTCTCATGTTCAGCCTCGACGCCTCTGGATATACGAAAAGCGCCACCGCCCCTGCATTTGCCACAGTTCCGCCCGTCAATGCCGGCATCGAAAGCACCAGCGTGACCGTTGTCTGGCAGAATATTCTGCAAAGTGACGTGCTTCAGATGCTCTCGGAAATCAATCCTCCTCTGACCGGTTCCTTCATTGATTACCGATACTGGGCAAACGGCATTCTCCGTTGGGCACTGAGCCAGCAGGACGGCAATGGCAACCCGCTTTATGCTTTCGCTATCCCGTCATGGGAAACGGGCTTCGATGACAACGGCAATCCCGTCGTCGGGGCATTTCTGTTCCCTGTGGGGACCCAGGTCACCGTGCTCCAACCCAGCGACGACGAACTCAACGCCGCGTTGGCGAGTGTCTATGGCAACCAGCCGCCCCTCACATTGACCACGAACCAGACCGGCGATCCTGACGAGCGCCGCTGGGCCGCTGCCGCCCATGCCTATGCCCTGTCGCAAAACGACGCCAACGGTAACGCCTACGTGGCCGGCATCCCGAGCTGGGAAATGGCGGTCGAAGGTGACCAGACCATCCGCGGTGTTTTCGCTTTCAGCAACACCCCTGGTATCCAAGTGTTCGAGGCTGGTCGAGCCGCCCTCATGGATCAGATCCTCGCGGGCATTCTCGAACCCTTGAACAGCCCGAACCTGATGGATACGAACATGAGTGTCCTCGCCGTGGCCGCCAACCGTTGGGCCATGCGCTACGGTGCTGTATGCGGCGCCGCTACCTTTGGCTATTGCTCGGCCCAATACCCCGAGGGAGGCGAGTGGTACACCCTCTTCACCCACGACATTGTCATCTGTTTTGCGCCACAGCAGCCGACCATGGACCTGCTGCAATCCATCGTCGATCAGCCCGCAGTCGCCTGGCCTGATTTCAACGGTGCCTACTCGGCGCTGTGCATCGTGCTTGGCAATATCATCAATGGCGCGAACTCCAATGACCCACTCGATCCGCGTGAGCTGGCTGTGGCTTCTCCCGCCTGGTCCCCGAACACCGTCGCCAACCAGCTCGACAACTGGTTGCAATTCGACACGGACGGCAACTACAGCCTGTCTCCAACCGCACCGGCGGCGCCGACCGGCGTGGCCGCTGACGACTGGCTCCAAATCATCTATACCGTCTGGCAGGAGATGAGCGCCGTCGAACAACTCCAATCCCTCTACACCTACACCCAAGGAACCCTGAACACAGCCCAAGGCACGGCAAATAGCCTGATAAGCGGCGCTATCGCCAACATGCAAGCCAAGACCGACGACAGTACGCTGCTGGACTTCGGCCAGTTGCTCAAGGACCTCGGTTATTCGCTGGTATGGTTCTTCTCCGGAACCACTGCTGCCTGGGCCAACCTGGCGGCGGTTGCCGTGACCGATGTCATTCGTGTGATCACCAACACCCTCGGCGGGACGTCCAGTTCGATCACCATCAGCCAGTACTGGGATCAGGTCGCTGACTCCTTCGAAGCGAGCAACAAGAGCCTCAGTCACTTCTACACGACCATCGCCGGCGACCATGGACGCCTGGTGAACTTCTACAGGTATGCCGACAACGGTAACCTCCCGATACCCACCGGCAACAACGGCGGTTCCTCGACGGACTACGACAGTTCCACTGCCACCGCCATGGCCAACGGGCTGATGCTGCAGGCCTACCAGAACCTGATGCCGCTCTACTGGGCAATCGCCTGGGCCTACCCCAATCCATACGTCGGCCCGGGATACAGTGCTTATATTCCACTCACCATTCCAGAAGCTCCGGAAGGCACCTATGTCGAGGGGACGTATTACGAGTTTGCGATCGTCTGGAGCAGCAGTGGCGTCATCAAAAGCTATCCGACGCCGGCGATGATGACGGACCTCACTGACACACTGAACGTCAATCTGATGGATGTCCTGGCGCGGACCCAGCCCTGGCTCGGTATCACCGCTTGGTTTGGCTGGTTCGCCGGCACCCAGGTCAACTTGCAAGGCCCTTATACCCGCTGATCCGTAAACACTAGCCCCAACGGCGCGGCGCCCGCGCCGTTGGGGCTAGCCACGCGTCCGAATTGCAATTTGCACCGTAGCCGGTAAAGGCTGACTCATGCCCCAGGCAAATGCCCCAACGGCAACGGTCCCGGGGTCTTCACGGTATGAATCGCAAAGTTACTGCGAATATCACTGACCCCCGGCAGCTTGAGCAGTCGCCCCGTAAGAAAGCGGTCGTACGCCCGTAAGTCCGGCACTACCACCTGCAGCAGGAAGTCCGACTCTCCCGATACCAGAAACGCTGAAATCACCTCCGGCAACGCCGTGACAGCCTGGCGAAATGCGTCAGCCTGTTCGTCGTTATGCCGTTCAACCTTGATACCGACGAATATCGTCAACCCAAGGCCCACTTCATCCCGGTCGAGGACAGCCTGGTAGCCGCGAATCACACCGGCCTCTTCGAGCATCCGCACGCGGCGCAGACACGGCGAGGGTGACAGGCCGATCTCCTCGGCCAGTTGCACATTGCTCAGGCGGCCATCGCGTTGCAACGCGGCGAGGATCTTGCGATCGAAGGCATCGAGTTTCATAGCTTGGCATTATCCAGATTCTTTTATTTGATTGTTGGCAGGTTATGCCAACTTTTGCCAATTTAGAAGCTGACTTCGCAACCACCTGCCCTGCCCTTCCACCTTAGACTGGCATTCTCAAACGTTACGGAGGGGGCGTCGCATGACAGAGTTCTGGTTGTTCTTGATGGCTTTGACGGTGGTATATCTGTTACCGGGACCCGACATGATTCTGTTGCTGCAAACCGGTGCACGTCAGGGTAAAGGTCCGGCACTGGCGACGGCGGTGGGCTTGGGAGTCGCTCGGGGATGTCATGTCGCATTGGCTGCGTTGGGGCTCTCGGCATTATTCAAGACCGCGCCCTGGACCTTCGACGCAGTGCGCCTGGCCGGTGCGGCCTACCTGCTGTGGATCGGCTTTCAATGCCTGCGGAGCACATTGTTGCCAAGCTTTGAAGCGGCCGGTATCGAACCTGGAAAACAGCGCGGGAGGCAGGCGATTCGGCGCGGGTTGTTGACCAATCTGCTCAACCCCAAGGCATTACTGTTCTGTTCGATATTGCTGCCACAGTTCATCGATCCACGGAGCGGTTCGGTACTTGGGCAATTTGCGACCCTCGGTGTGATTCTTGTCGGCGTTGGCTTGCTGTTCGATTGCGCCTACGCACTAGTGGGGGTGGCGCTTGGCCGCTGGTTGCAACGCTCCCCTTCAGCCCAGCGTATGCAGCAGTGGTTGTTTGGGAGCCTGTTGATCGGGTTTGCGGTGCGGCTGACATTTGTGCGGCAGGCGTAGAGTACCGGAGTCTCGAAACGGCTCGACAAATACGAGTCCAAATCCTGGGGCTGCTTCGCAGCCCCTCCCTTACACCTGGGCGCTGGTGGACATTGATGTGACCAAGTACCTGGGCAAGGCGCAGAAACTCAATATCACCCTGCCCGGCTACCTGCTGAACCGTATCGATGAATATGTACTGCATCATCCGGAAGAAAAGAGCCGCTCCGGTTTCCTGGCTTCGGCAGCGCTCAAGGTGTTGCAGCAGGGGCGGTAAACCGCTGGAAACAAAACCTGTGGGAGCGAGGTCGAGGTCTATTTTTTCTGGGCGTCGGATTCTTTCATCTGCACCGAAGATTGGGTGCCGTCAGTGTTGTCCTTGGTTTCATTGTCCGAATTGTCGAAACAGCCTTGCAGGACGAGCAGGCTACAGGCGAGGCAGAACGTGCGCGTGAGGTTCATGGTGTACTCCGGCTGTGGGCTTTAAGGAGTGACCGATGAAGGCAGCAAATGGTTGCGACAGACTTCAGCCAGGACGACAGACGTTCGCCCCAGGGCCGCACCTAAATGTAAGTAGAATTTTCAGCGAGGCGTTGCTGTCACACCAGACAGGTGCAATCCCATAAGGAACACAGCAATGACCTTCGCAAAAATCGCGCAAAAACTGTCCCTGTGGGCGGGGAGCCCCAAGACATTCCTTGGGGCAATCGTGCTGCTCGTGCTTTGGGCGTGCAGCGGGCCACTGTTCAAGTTCAACGATACGTGGCAACTGATCATCAACACATCCACGACGATCATTACCTTCCTGATGGTGTTCCTGATCCAGAATACGCAGAACCGCGACACCGATATCCTGCACCTGAAGATCGACGAATTGTTGCGCGCGACCAGCGAAGCGCAAAACGCAATGCTCGGGCTCGAGGCGCTGGATCTCAAGCAATTGGAAGCATTGAGGAAGCATTACCAAGCCATGGGACAAGGCGAGGCTAAAAGCCTGGAAGGGTTGGAAAAGAAAAGCAAGATCGATCTGAATCAGTGCTGATCGCGCTGGCGCGAGTGGCGTGGTGCCACTCGCGCATGCTGAACGTGCCTCAAGGCAGCGGGTTACCCCCGGTCACGCCGAAGACTTCGCCAGTGATGTAGCTCGACTCCTGGGATGCCAACAGTACATACAGCGGCGCACATTCGGCCGGCTGCCCGGGACGCTTCATCGGCACCTGGGAGCCAAAGGTAGGAATCTTCTCCTGGGGTTGTCCGCCGCTGGGTTGCAGTACCGTCCAGATCGGTCCGGGCGCAACCGCGTTGACGCGGATACCCTTACCGATCACCTGCCCCGCCAATGCCTTGGTGAAGGCCACGATGGCCGCCTTGGTGGTGGCGTAATCCAGCAGCGTCGCGGACGGATCGTAGGATTGGATCGAGGCGGTGTTGATGATCGTCGCCCCTGCCGGCATCAGTGGCACCGCAGCCTTGCAGATCCAGAACATCGCGTAGATGTTGGTTTTCATGGTGTCATCGAATTGCGCGGTAGTGATGTCGGCGATGTCCTTTTGCGCCTCCTGCTTGCCGGCAACGTTTACCAGGATATCCAGGCCCCCCAATTGCTCGTGGGCGCTCCTCACCAGTTGGACGCAGAAGGCTTCGTCCTTGAGATCACCGGGAATCGCAATGGCTTTACGGCCTTCGGCTTCGATCAGTTCGATGACTTGCCGAGCGTCGCGCTCTTCGCTGGGCAGGTAATTGATCGCGACATCGGCCCCCTCCCGGGCGTAGGCAATGGCGGCTGCGCGGCCAATACCCGAGTCGGCGCCGGTCACCAGCGCCTTGCGACCTTCCAGGCGGCCGAAGCCTTGATAGCTTTTTTCACCATGGTCGGGCTTGGGCACCATGTCCTGGTCGATACCGGGTGGCGATTGCGGCTGGTCTGGAAACGGTGGACGGGGATACTGAGTCAGCGGGTTCTGCATCGCGTATTGGTTGGGTTCTCGGCGTGTAGACATCGAGGTTCTCCTTTCGGCGGGCAAGAAAAGCCGGGCGCGAAAGCCCCGGCCCTGAATATAAGACATGCCGCGATCAGCGACTGGCCTGCAGTGCCCTGGCCATTTCCAGATGGGTCTGCAATTTCGGCAAGGTTTCATCGGCAAACGCTTTGATTTCCGGCACTTCGGTGGTCTTGGCTTCCTGTTCGATCTGCGCGATGGCTTCCTCGGTAGCCTTGACCTGGCTGGCGGCATAAGCGGCCTCGAACGACTCGCCTTCCTGCATCTGCGGGATCATGGTCTTGGCCTTGTCAGCGACCTCCTCCCGTGGTGCGACAGGCAGGTCGAGTTTTTTCGCAATCTTGGCCAGGTGCTGGTTGGCGGTGGTGCGGTCGTTGATCACCATGATGGTGTAATCCTTCACCTCCCTGGACTCGGCTTTGCCGTGGGCCATGCGACTGGCCTCGATGTCGGCCATGCCTTTGGCGGAGGCATCGTTGATGAATTCGGCTGGCGATTGGGCCCAGGCACTGTTGGCACCCAGGCCCATCAGCACGACGAGACTGGTGGTGCGAAAAAAGGTAGCCATCCGGCTCATGGTCGCGCCCTCCTCGTAGTTGAACGTTCGGGCAGGTCTCCTGCCTCTGAATCAGAACCACTGATGACCGCTCAGCGACCGCCTTTCGGCTGTCGACGGTCATGATGGTGGTTCTCCCACTTTTGCGACCCGCTTAAGCCACCTTGGTTCGATTGCGGGCGATGTTCTCGGGATGAATGCTGCGTGAACCCGGCATGCCCCGGCCCTCAAGAACCATGGATATCGGCGAGCAAGGCCCACCTGACATTCGAAAGGACCAGGAGCGCAAAGGTTTGAATAAACCAGCGACGCCACGACGAACGGTGACGTGCTTTCAGATGCCGAAGGCTCTGTGGTTCTGGCGTTTGGCGGCGTACATCGCTTCGTCGGCATGGCGGAAAAGTGCCACGTCTTCGATACCGTGGTCCGGGAAACAGGCCACGCCGATGCTCGGCTCGATGCTCAGGCAGTGTTCGCCCAGTCGCAGCGGCTGGGTCAACGCCTGACGGATTTTTTCTTGCACACCATGGGCATCTTCCAGTGCCTGGATGCTATGGAGCAGCACCACGAACTCATCGCCACCAATGCGCGCAACCGTGTCGGAATCACGTACACAGCCTTGGAGCCGACTGGCCACCGCTTGCAACAGCAGGTCACCGACACCGTGGCCGTAGGTGTCGTTGACCTGTTTGAAGCGGTCCAGGTCGATATACAGCAATGCCATGCGCCCTGACGCCAGGCGGGCACTCGCCAGAGCGGCCTTGAACCGTTCACGCAGCAGTTCGCGATTCGGCACCTGGGTCAGCTGGTCGTACTGCGCCATGCGCTGCAAGCGGGCGTGCAGTTGCTGGCGCTCGATGGCCAGGGTGATCTGCGAGCAGACGTACTGCAGCAATTCCATGTCCTGCTCGGTGTAGCGCTCCTTGTCCTGGGCACTCTTGAGGATCATTGCGCCAATCGTGCCATTTTGCGAGTTCAGCGGCACACCCAGCCAGCACGGCGCGTCCGGCTGCTCCACGAGGTCAAAAAAAGCGGGTGGCAGTGGATTGCAATCAGGCGTCAGCAGGATCGGCTGACCACTGCGGATCACCTCGGTGGACAAGCGCCTGGTAATCGTCCCCGGCAGTTCGGGTTGCCGTTCCTGATCGTCGACGTGATAGGCAAAATTCAATTGGGCGCATTGTTCATCGTACAGCGCCACCGAGAAGTTCAGGGCCGGCAGCCACTCACCGATGATCAGGTGGATACGCTTGAAGAGCGCGAGCAGGTCTGCCGCGGCATGGGCCGCTTCGGAAATGGCGTACAGCGCCGCCTGTCGGGACTCGGCCAGTTTACGTTCGGTAATGTCCCGGGCCACGGCGATGCGCAATTGATCAATTTCTGACCAGCGCGCTGACCACAGGATATGCACCACCCGACCGTCCTTGCGCAGGTAGCGATTCTCGAAGTTGAGCTTGGGCTCGCCGTCCATGATCTCCCGCGCCGCCTCGAGAGTACGCTGGCGGTCGCCGGGGTGAACCAGTTCGATCATCGGCCGACCGATCAGCTCCTGAGGGGTGTAACCGAAAATGCGTTCGCAGGCGGCACTGACAAACACGAAACGCCCCTGTCCGTCGACGGCACACACGGCGTCCAGCAAAAGGTCGATGTAACTGGCCAGCGGCGCGGAATCTCGAGTACCCATTGGCTGAAAGCCATCCGGAGAATGCAGCAGTGGGCGAATCGGGTGATCGGACATACACCCCACGATACAAAGAGGATAGCGCAGCCAATCAAGCCACCCGAGAAAATTGATTGCAATAAGCCATCTATGGCTGATCGGTATGACCGAGCGGCCCATCCCGGGAACTCCGCAAAGGAAATGGATGTTACGCCCTTTTACCAATACCTTGACAGCGCTTCAGGCCAGGGAAAACGCAGCGGATCCGGGGCCATCCGACTAAACCCACCGAGCTCCGACTCACCGTAGGGAATCCCCGTCCACGTTCATAGGCAAGGTCCTACACGGAAGACTCCGGCAGCCCTCAAACACGCCAGAAACAGCCGATTCAAAGCCTTGCGCGGTGGTCTGTAAAGTCCAGAAACACACAGATATTGAAACAACCCACGGACTGCAGCTCTCAACCAAGGAATGTCATCGCACCATGAACCAGATCGCGCAACCCACCCATCGCTTCACCAACTATCGCAAGGTCATTTCCCTCGCGGATCAGGACTGGCAATGTGCCGAGGCCGGAAAGATCTCGGGGCTCAACGTCGAGGTCAAGACGCCCAACGTCCTGGTCGACCAGCACGGTCGCACCCTCCACCACTTCTGTACGACATCCTACCTGGGCCTGGACTATCATCCCGCCTTGCTGGACGGCGCCATGACCGCGCTCTGGGAAACCGGGACCCTGCGTGTCGCCACCCCTAAGAATCGCTGCAAGCTGGCGATCCTGGCCCAATACGAAACCCAACTGTCGGAACTGTTCGGCGCCAGTTGTCTGAGTGCCTTGTCCTGCAGCGCGGCAAGCGCCGGGATCCTGCCGCTGCTGGCCAGCGGTGCCCTCACGGGCAATCGACCACCCGTCATGGTCTTCGACAAGCATGCCCACTATTCGATGACCCACTTCAAGACCGCTTGCGCCGATGAAACCCAGGTCATCACCTGCCCACATAACGACATGGACTTCATCGAGGACCTGTGCAAGCGCGAACGCAACGTCGCCTACGTGACTGACAGCGCCTACAGCATGGGCGGCATGGCGGACCTGGACAGCCTGCTGTTTCTCAAGCAGCGGTACGGCCTGTTCCTGTACCTGGACGACTCCCACGCGTTGTCCTCCGTCGGTAAGTGCGGTGCGGGGCTGGTCCGCTCGCGCCTGCCTGCCGTGGACGAACGCACGCTGATCGTCGCCTCGCTGGCCAAATCGTTCGGCGCCAGTGGCGGGTTGGCCATGTTCGGCAGTGAGCGGCATAAAGCACTGGTGCAGCGTTACGGTGGGCCGAGCAACTGGTCCCAAAGCCTGAACGCAGCGGCCATCGGTGCCGGCATGGCCTCGATCCGCCTGCATCGCAGCCGGGAGCTGGTGTCGTTGCAGGAGCGTTTGCAGGTTAATATCCGCCTCTTCGACAAACTTGTCCGTACCGAGCAGCGCGGCAACCCGATGGCGATACGTCTGGTGCCCTGTGGTGAAGCCGCCCTGGCGAACCGCCTGGCGGTTGAACTGGCCGAGCTGGGGTACCTCACGTCGGCGGTCTTTTTCCCCGTGGTGCCACAAGACCAGGCGGCCATACGCATTACCCTGCGCGCCGACATGGAAGCGAATGTGATCCAGTCCTTTTGCGAACAGATCACCAGCCTGCTGCAGGCCCACGGGCGTGATATCCGCCCCTGACACGAGTCATCGATGAAAAGCGGTACAACCCTGATCGTCACTTGCACCACCGTTTCCCTGGCACACTGGGCGGCCAGCGACGGATGATGGGTTGGGGCATCGCGCCGGTGCCCGGCGCTACGCCATGGCACTGAGCGGCTTCCTGCACCAACTGCTGGCCGCTAGCGACCATGGCCTGCATGCAGGCCATGCCGCCTCGGGATCGCTAGTGTGGTGTTTCAAAAATGCCACACTAGAACGCGTTGCGGAAAATTTCCTCGATCTGCCGTTGATCCGCTGCCCGCGGGTTGGTCAGGCCGCAGGCGTCTTTCAGGGCGTTGGCGGCCAGCACCGGCACGTCATCGAGGCGCATGCCCAACTCACGCAGGCCGGCCGGGATCTCCACGTCCCGGGCCAGGCTGACGATCGCGGCGATGGCGGCCTGGGCGCCTTCCTCCGGGCTGGATCGGAACGTATCGCCCCCCATGGCATGGCCCACATCGGTCAGGCGCGTAGCGCACACCGAGGCATTGAAACTCTGCACGTGGGGCAACAGTACAGCGTTGCAAACGCCATGGGGCAAGTCGTAGAAACCGCCCAACTGGTGAGCCATGGCGTGTACGAAACCCAGCGAAGCATTGTTGAATGCCATCCCGGCGAGAAACTGCGCGTAAGCCATGTTCTCCCGTGCCGCCAGATCGTGGCCGTCACGCACCGCCAGGCGCAGGTTGTTGCTGATCAGGGTGATGGCTTTCAGGGCACAGGCATCGGTGATCGGGCTGGCGGCGGTGGACACGTAGGCTTCGACCGCGTGGGTCAGCGCATCCATGCCCGTCGCAGCCGTCAGTCCCTTGGGCATTGCCACCATCAGCGCCGGATCGTTGACTGACATGAGCGGCGTCACGTTACGGTCGACAATCGCCATTTTCACGTGGCGCGATTCGTCGGTGATGATGCAGAAGCGAGTCATCTCGCTGGCGGTGCCAGCCGTGGTGTTGATGGCGATCAGCGGCAATTGCGGCTTGGCCGACCGGTCGACACCCTCGTAGTCGCGGATCTGCCCGCCATTGGTGGCGCACAGGGCAATGCCCTTGGCGCAGTCATGGGGCGAACCGCCGCCCAGCGACACCACGAAATCGCATTGGCTTTCCTTCAACAATCCCAAGCCACTCTCGACGTTCGCGGTGCTCGGGTTGGGCTTGGCACCGTCGAAAATCACCGAGGCGATGTCCTGCAGCGCCAGCAGGTCGGCCACCCTGCCCGCAACGCCGGCCCTGGCCAGCCCCACGTCGGTCACGATGAGCGCCTTGCGAAAACCGTAGTTGCGAATGGCGGTCATGGCCTCGTCGAGGCAACCCAGCCCCATGACGTTCACGGCGGGAATGAAAAAAGTGCTACTCATGGGGACACGCTCCTGGAAGAGGCCGGATCGGCACGGGCCTACAGGATTGACCAGTCAGTCACGCGGTTCCTTGATCTGGCTCAAGAGTCGGTCGTGATAAAGTCGCGCCCTGCCCTTGCCACGTTTTGAGATGACTTTCCAATGACCGACTTCCAGGAATACGACGCCCGGCTTGAAGATTGGGAGACCTTGCGCGCCCATACCGCTTTCAGCGGGCTGCTGGTGGGCAATGGCGCCAGCCGTGCCGTATGGGATGATTTCGGCTATGACTCGCTGTTCGAGAACGCCCGCACCGTCGAGGAAAAGCCCCTGAGCCCGTCGGAGTTGAGCGTGTTCGACGCGCTGCAGACCCGCAGCTTCGAACAGGTGCTCGGTGCGCTGAAAACCACCAGCCGGGTCAACAAGGCCCTCGCCGTCAGCTCCGCCGCCCCGCGCAATCGCTACTACGCGATCAAGGAAGCGCTGATCAACACCGTGCACGCGGTGCATATCCCATGGCGATTGGTACAGCCATCGACCTTGGCGGCGCTCGGCCAGGAGTTGAGCCGTTATGCCACGGTGTTCACCACCAATTACGACCTGCTCAACCACTGGGCGATCCAGCAGGCGCCGCACGCCATTACCGATCTGTTCACCGGCGCCGACCACAGTTTCGATCTGCGCCAGGCGACCACGGAAAAACCACGACTGTTGTACCTGCACGGCGGCCTGCACCTGGTGCGCAACCAGGACGGCACGGCGCGCAAGCTCACGTCCACCGAAGGCTCGCTGCTGGGCAATTTCGCCATCAACAACACCCTCAAGACCCTCGACGACGTGCCGCTGTTCGTCAATGAAGGCCCGAGCGAGGACAAGCTCAAGACCATCCGCAGTTCCGACTACCTGTCGTTCTGCTACGACCAACTGCTGCACCACGGCGACAACCTGTGCCTGTTCGGCCACGCCCTGGGCGAGCAGGACCGGCATATCGTCCACGCCTTGCGTCAGGCAAAACCACGAACCATGGCGGTCTCGATCTACCCCCGCAGCCAGGCGTTCATCCAGCACCAGAAGCGCCATTACGCCAAGCTGTTCCAAGGATTGGACATGGAACTGCGCTTCTTCGACGCCAAGAGCCATCCGTTGGGCGATCCGAAGCTGTCGGTGCCGGTGGAGGTGTAGGAACAGTAAGGGCTGAGGGGAAGCATTAACTTATGGCATTGATTGCTTTCAAAGCGCCAGCAGGGTCTTGTCCTTGATCATCGTGGTCGGTCCATTCGCCTTGACACTGGCAATGCCCTTGTCCCGGGCGGCGTCCGATGAATAGGTTTCGCTGCTGCCGATCACTTCGTGGTTGGCAGCCTTGAGATTGAAATAGGGATGGCCATCCCTGGTGTTCTTGAGCTCATAGCGCTCGGTCAAGGGGCTGTTCTTCTGCACCGCGGCGATACCTCCATCGGCACCGCTGCGGGTGGCGTACAACTCGCTGGTCAGGATCGTTTCGGCGTTGGCTGCCTTGAGCACGAACCGAAACTGGCCGCTGCTGTGCTTGCTGATTTCGTACCATCCGGACATGATCATTTCCTCGAGAGGTCAAGAGCTTCAAGAGTAAAGACCTGCCCCGCCGGCTCTGCCAGTCGGCGCCACTACAGGGTGATGGCCGTGCCCAACAGCGTCAGGAACCCCGCCAGCCAGTTCGGATGAGCCGGCCAGGCCGGTGCAGTCGCCAGGTTGCCCTGGACATGACCTTCGGTCACCGGAATGTCGATGAAGGTCCCGCCCGCCAGGCGCACTTCCGGGGCGCAGGCCGGGTAAGCACTGCATTCACGCCCTTCCAGAATGCCCGCCGCCGCCAACAACTGTGCACCATGGCACACCGCGGCGATCGGCTTGCCCGCCACATCGAAATCGCGCACCAGTTGCAGGACCTTTTCATTCAGCCGCAAATATTCCGGCGCCCGTCCGCCGGGGATCAGCAGCGCGTCGTAGGCAGCCGCTGCGACATTGGCAAAATCATGGTTAAGGGCGAACAGGTGGCCCGGTTTCTCGCTGTAGGTCTGGTCGCCTTCGAAGTCGTGGATCGCCGTGCGCACGGTCTGCCCGGCGGTCTTGTCAGGGCACACCGCGTGCACGGTATGGCCGACCATCTGCAAGGCCTGGAACGGCACCATCACCTCATAGTCTTCGACATAATCGCCGACCAGCATCAGGATTTTCTTTGCGGCCATGGGTTGGGCTCCTTTGGGAATGCGTGAGGGGTGAACGCATTAAAGGTAGTCCGGCGGGGAAGGCTTCACTTGTCATCTGACGGGCTGCACATAGCCCCTGTGGGAGCGGGCTTGCTCGCGAAAGCGATATGTCAGTCACAGCTCAGTCGCCAGATCCACCGCATTCGCGAGCAAGCCCGCTCCCACAAGGGCCAAGCTCTATCAATTCAGGCGAGATAACCGTCAGCCCGCAGCAGGGTTTCGAGGCAGTGTTCGGTGATGTGGTAGAACGCCTTCAGTTCCTGGATCTTCGCCAGCAGCTCGGCCGGATCGATCGGCGTGGCGCGTTTGACCGCCAGGATCATCTTGTTCTTGTTGGTGTGTTCCAGGGAAATGAACTCGAACACCTTGGTTTCGTAGCCACAGGCCTCCAGGAACAGCGCTCGCAGGCTGTCGGTGACCATTTCCGCCTGCTGGCCCAGGTGCAGGCCATATTGCAGCATCGGCTTGAGCAGCGCCGGGCTCTGGATCTGCAAGCGGATCTGCTTGTGGCAGCACGGCGAGCACATGATGATCGAGGCGCCCGAGCGGATACCCATGTGGATCGCGTAGTCGGTGGCGATGTCGCAGGCATGCAAGGCGATCATCACGTCCACCGCACTCGGCGCCACGCTACGCACGTCACCGTGCTGGAAGCTCAGGCCCGGGTGTTGCAGGCGTGCGGCGGCCTCGTTGCATAGCCGCACCATGTCCTCGCGCAACTCGACGCCGGTCACCACGCCTTCGGCCTGCAAGGTGTTGCGCAGGTAGTCGTGAATGGCGAAAGTCAGGTAGCCCTTGCCCGAACCGAAGTCCGACACCCGTACCGGTTTGTCCAGGTCCAGCGGCGAGGAGGTCAGCGCATGGCTGAAGACTTCGATGAACTTGTTGATCTGCTTCCACTTGCGCGACATGGCCGGGATCAGCTCGTGCTTGTGGTTGGTCACGCCCAGGTCGGCCAGGAACGGCCGACTCAGGTCGAGAAAGCGGTTTTTCTCACGGTTGTGTTCCACCGAGGACACTTCGCGCAATTGCTGGGGCTTGCTCTTGAACAGTGAAGACTTGCCTTTCTTGCTGTACTCCAACTGTGCCTCGTCGGTGACCGCCAGCAAATGGGCATTCTTGAACGAAGCCGGCAACAACGCCGCGATGGTCGCCACGCCTTCGACCAGCGGGAAATTCTTGGTGATGTCGCGGGTTTTGTAGCGGTAGACGAAAGACAGGCAAGGCTGCTCCTTGACCGTCAGTTGCTTGATGATCAGCCGTTGGAGATCCGCTTCATCACCGACATGCTTGGCCAGCACCAGCTTGATGAACGCGTTCTGGTCGAGGCTGGCCTGCAGCAGCTCGATGAACTGGGCATGGTGATCCGGCGCGGGACGGGCAGGAGTTGCAGTAACGGACATGGAAAAGCGGCCTCGGGGCGGGCGGATCGGGAATGGCGGGTATTTTAGGAGGAATGGGGTGTCAGGGCACGAGGAATTCTTGTGGTGAGGGGGATTTATCCCCTCGCCACAACGGAACTCCGATAGGTAGCGTCAGCCCAGTACCACCAACCGGTTCGGCAGCTCATTGCGTTCGTGAGTCACCGGAACATGGGTTTTGAGCAACTCGCCGCAGGCTTCGATGCAGGTCACAAAGCCTTGCAAGGTCTGCCCCTGGCGGACCTGCTCGGTGAAGGCCGCGACAATGGCCTCCCAGTTCCGGTTATCGAGGCGTCTGGAAATACCCTCGTCCACCAGGATCTCCACGTAGCGCTCGGCCTCGCAGACGAAGATCAGCATTCCGGTACCGCCCACGGTGTGATGCAGGTTCTGTTCGAGAAACTGCCGACGAGCCAGGTTGGACGCCCGCCAGTGGCGCACCGAGCGGGGAATCAAGTGGGTGGTGACCTTCGGAATGCGAAACACCAGGCACAGCACGATGAAACTGATCCACTGCACCAGCAACAGGCTGTGCATGCTCAACCAACCCGTCAGGTAATGCAGCACTCCTGGTACCACCAGGGCCAGCAGGCTGGCCCATAGCAGCGGGATGTAGGCATAGTCGTCGGCGCGCGCAGCGAGCACCGTGACCAGTTCGGCGTCGGTATCCCGCTCGACCCTGGCGATGGCTTCGGCCACCTTGCGTTGTTCGTGTTCAGTCAGTAATGCCATGGTTAAAAGTGCCCGCTCATTATTATTCTCACCAGCCGCCCGACGAACCGCCGCCCCCGAAACTGCCACCGCCGCCGCTGAAACCACCGCCTCCACCACCGCCGAAACCGCCGCCGCCAAAGCCTCCCCCGCTTGAGCCGCTGGAGCCGCCTCCCCCGGCCGGTAGAATCCCCAACACCTGGCAGACCATGATCGTGACGATGAACAACATCACCAGCATCACGAATGTCCACGGATGCCGCGAGACGAAGTCGCCCTCCTCCTGCTCGCCCGCATTGTATGCGGCAGCCGGCTCATCCAGAGGGCTGCCCCCCAACACCACCAGCATTGCCGCGACGCCGTCGCTGATGCCCTTGTCGAAGTTGCCGGTCTTGAACGCCGGGGTGATCACCTGGTTGATGATCACCGAACTCTGGGCGTCGGTCAGACGGTCTTCCAGGCCGTAGCCCACCTCGATGCGCAGTTTACGGTCATCCCGGGCGACGATCAGCAGGGCACCGTTGTTCTTGTCTTTCTGCCCGATGCCCCAGTGGCGCCCCAGCTGGTAGCCGAAGTCTTCGATGCTGGTGCCTTGCAGGTCCGCCAGCGTGACCACCACTACCTGTTCCCCAGTGGCCTGCTCGTGGGCCTTGAGCTGCGCATCCAATTGCTCGCGCACCGACGGCTGAAGCAACTGGGCGGTATCCACCACCCGCCCGGTCAGCGCCGGAAACTTCAGCTCGGCCTGGGCCATGACTGCAAACACCCAGAGCAACAGCACCAGGCCAAATTTCAACACACGCATTGGAACCTCTGTGGGAGCGGGCTTGCTCGCGAAAGCGTTGGGTCAGCGGGCAACATTATTGGATGTGCTGTCGCCTTCGCGAGCAAGCCCGCTCCCACAACGCTTCAAGCTGCCGGGTATCGGTCAGAATTTCACCTGCGGCGCTTTTTCGGCGTCGGGGCTGGTGGCCTCGAAGGTCTGACGGATCGGCAGGTCGCTGTACATCACGCTGTGCCACAACCGCCCCGGGAAGGTCCGGATCTCAGTGTTGTACTTCTGCACCGCCAGGATGAAATCGCGACGGGCCACGGCGATACGGTTCTCGGTGCCTTCGAGTTGCGATTGCAGCGCCAGGAAGTTCTGGTTGGCCTTAAGGTCCGGGTAGCGCTCGGACACCACCATCAGGCGGCTCAGCGCACCGGTCAATTGATCCTGGGCCTGCTGGAACTGCTTGAGTTTTTCCGGGTTGTCCAGGGTGTTGGCATCGACCTGGATCGAGGTGGCCTTGGCGCGCGCCTCGATGACGGCGGTCAGGGTTTCCTGCTCGTGCTGGGCATAGCCCTTGACGGTTTCCACCAGGTTCGGGATCAGGTCGGCGCGCCGCTGGTACTGGTTCTGCACCTGGCCCCAGGCTGCCTTGGCCTGTTCGTCGAGGGTCGGAATCGTGTTGATGCCGCAGCCGGCCAGCAACGCTGTGAACAGCATCAGGGCCAGCATTCGCAAGCCGCTTCGGTGGTTCAGTCGTAGATTCATCGGGTGAAGCTCTCCCTTGCCTTTACATTGGAAAACACGGCCACCTATCCCGCCGGTGTCTGGGGCATAATCTGCCGCCGCACTGGATTGAAACGGATCGATGGGCTAAAAGATGCGCGGTGCGAAACTAAGTTCAGCCCCATGGGTTCGAAAGTGTGCTGCATTTGACCGAACAACAATAGCCACTCCTCACATTTCGGCTGACGGCGTGTCCTGATTACCGCCTTTGGGCCTGCGAGAAAACTATTCATGAAGAAGCTGTGTTTGCTGGGCCTGTTTGTCAGTCTGGCCAGTCAATCCGTATTAGCCGACACCCTGCCAGCCCCCATAGAGAACAAGGACGCTTTCATCGGTAACCTGATGAAGCAGATGACCCTCGAGGAAAAGATCGGCCAGTTGCGCCTGATCAGCATCGGCCCGGAAATGCCCCGGGAGATGATCCGCAAGGAAATCGCCGCCGGCAACATCGGTGGTACGTTCAACTCCATCACCCGTGATGAAAACCGTCCGATGCAGGACGCGGCCATGCGCAGCCGGCTGAAGATCCCGATGTTCTTCGCCTATGACGTGATCCACGGCCACCGCACCATTTTCCCGATTCCCCTGGCCCTGGCTTCGAGCTGGGACATGGACGCCATCTACCGCTCCGGCCGCATCGCCGCCCAGGAGGCCGCGGCCGACAGCCTGGACATCACGTTCGCGCCGATGGTCGACATTTCCCGCGACCCACGCTGGGGTCGGACCTCCGAGGGCTTTGGCGAAGACACCTACCTGGTGTCGCGCATTGCCGGGGTGATGGTCAAGGCGTTCCAGGGCAACGGTGCCAACGCGGCCGACAGCATCATGGCCAGCGTCAAGCACTTTGCCCTGTATGGCGCCGTTGAAGGCGGCCGGGACTACAACACCGTGGACATGAGCCCGGTGAAAATGTACCAGGACTACCTGCCGCCCTACCGCGCCGCCATCGATGCCGGTGCCGGCGGGGTGATGGTGGCGTTGAACTCCATCAACGGCGTGCCGGCCACGGCCAACACTTGGCTGATGAACGATCTGCTGCGCAAGGAATGGGGCTTCAAGGGCCTGGCCGTCAGTGACCACGGTGCCATCTTCGAACTGATCAAGCACGGCGTCGCCAAGGACGGTCGCGAAGCGGCGAAGCTGGCGATCAAGGCCGGTATCGACATGAGCATGAACGACTCGCTGTATGGCAAGGAATTGCCGGGGCTGCTCAAGGCCGGCGAGATCGAACAGAGCGACATCGACAACGCCGTGCGTGAAGTGCTCGTCGCCAAGTACGACATGGGCCTGTTCAAGGACCCGTACCTGCGTATCGGCAAGGCCGAGGATGACCCGGCCGATACCTACGCCGAAAGCCGCCTGCACCGCGCCGATGCCCGTGACGTGGCACGCCGCAGCCTGGTCCTGCTGGAAAACCGCAACCAGACCCTGCCGCTGAAGAAGAACGCGAAAATTGCCTTGGTCGGCCCGCTGGCCAAGGCACCGATCGACATGATGGGCAGTTGGGCCGCCGCCGGTCGCCCCGCGCAGTCGGTCACCCTGTTCGACGGTATGAGCCGCGCCCTCGGTGGTGACGCCAAGTTCATCTATGCCCGTGGCGCCAACATCACCAGCGACAAGAAGGTGCTCGACTACCTGAACTTCCTCAACTTCGACGCCCCGGAAGTGGTGGACGATCCACGTCCGGCCCAGGTGCTGATCGACGAAGCGGTGAAAGCCGCCAGGCAAGCCGATGTGGTGGTGGCCGCCGTGGGTGAATCCCGTGGCATGTCCCACGAGTCTTCGAGCCGCACCGAGCTGAACATCCCCGCCAGCCAGCGCGAGCTGATCAAGGCCCTGAAAGCCACCGGCAAGCCACTGGTGCTGGTACTGATGAACGGCCGTCCGCTGTCGTTGCTGGAAGAAAAACAGCAGGCCGATGCCATCCTGGAAACCTGGTTCAGCGGCACCGAAGGCGGCAACGCTATCGCCGACGTGCTGTTCGGTGACTACAACCCGTCGGGCAAACTGCCGATCACCTTCCCACGCTCGGTGGGTCAGATTCCGACCTACTACAACCACCTGAGCATTGGCCGTCCGTTCACCCCGGGCAAGCCAGGCAACTACACCTCACAGTACTTCGATGACACTACCGGTCCGCTGTACCCGTTCGGCTACGGCCTGAGCTACACCGAGTTCAGCCTGTCGGACATGGCCCTGTCCTCCACCACGCTGAACAAAACCGGCAAGCTCGACGCCAGCGTGACCGTGGAGAACACCGGCAAGCGCGACGGCGAAACCGTGGTGCAGCTTTACATCCAGGACGTGACCGGATCGATCATCCGTCCGGTGAAGGAACTGAAGAACTTCCAGAAGGTGATGCTCAAGGCCGGCGAGAAGAAGGTCATTCATTTCTCCATCAGCGAAGACGACCTGAAGTTCTACAACGCCCAGCTCAAGTACGCGGCTGAGCCAGGCAAATTCAACGTGCAGATCGGCCTGGACTCCCAGGATGTGAAGCAGCAGAGTTTTGAGTTGCTCTGACTCCAGGGCAACACACTTTCCCCTGTGGGAGCGGGCTTGCTCGCGAATGCGGTGTATCAGTCAACCATTCAGTTGGCTGATACACCGCATTCGCGAGCAAGCCCGCTCCCACATTGGGATTCTCGGTGTATCGTCAGCCCCGCCGATCCAGCAGATTCACCACCACCCGATCCACCAGCCCCCACACCCGCTGCTTGAAACGCTTCCACAACGGCCGGCGCTGCCAGGCATCGAGGCTGACTTGCAGGCTTTGGCTGAAGTCCTGCTCGAAGCTTGCCGCCACTGCGCGGCTGAGTCTGGAATCCAGGGCTTCGAGGTTCGCTTCCAGGTTGAAGCGCAGGTTCCAGTGGTCGAAATTGCACGAACCGATACTGACCCAGTCGTCCACCAGCACCATTTTCAAGTGCAGGAAACACGGCTGGTACTCGAAGATTTTCACCCCGGCCTTGAGCAGGCGCGGGTAGTAGCGGTGCCCGGCGTAGCGCACGGACGGATGATCGGTGCGCGGGCCGGTGAGCAGCAGGCGCACGTCGATGCCCCGGGTGGCGGCCTTACGCAAGGAACGGCGCACGTTCCAGGTCGGCAGGAAGTACGGCGTCGCCATCCAGATGCGTTTCTGGCCGCTGTTCAAGGCCCGGGACAGCGATTGCAGGATATCGCGGTGCTGGCGGGCGTCCGCATACGCCACCCGGCCCATGCCCTCGCCCGCCGGTGGCACCCGCGGCAGACGCGGCAGGCCGAAGTTGGAAGCGGGCTTCCAGGCCCGGCGATGGCGGTTGGCGAGCCACTGGCGATCGAACAGCAACTGCCAGTCCAGCACCAGCGGGCCGACGATTTCCACCATCACTTCGTGCCACTCGCTGCGACCGTCCAGGGGGTTCCAGAATTCATCGGTCACCCCGGTACCGCCGACCACCGCCAGACGCTGATCCACCAACAACAGTTTGCGGTGGTCGCGATAGAAATTACGCACCCAGCGGCGCCAGCTCAGGCGGTTGTAGAAACGCAACTCCACACCGGCCTCGATCAGCCGATTGCGCAAGCTCAGGGTAAACGCCAGGCTGCCATAGTCATCGAACAGGCAACGCACCCGGACACCGCGCTCGGCCGCCTGGACAAGCGCCTGGACCATCGCTTCGGCACAGGCGCCCGCCTCCACCAGGTACAGCTCCAGTTCGACTTGCTCCTGGGCGCGGGCGATCTCCACGAGCATGCGCGGAAAGAATTGCGGGCCGTCGATCAACAGCTCGAACCGATTGCCTTCACGCCAGGGAAAGACCGGGCCGCTCATGTCAGCGCGCCGTAAAGATCAGCACCGCACTCACCGGTACCGAAAGGCTGATGGCCGACAGCCCGGCCATTTTTCGCAACGTCTCCAGGCCCGGCGCCAAGTCGAAGTCCGCCGCGTTGAGCACCACCGGTTCCAGGGTCACCACCTGGAACCGGTGTTCATCCAACCGCGTCGCCAGGAGTTCGACGTTGTACTCGTGCTGTTTGCCATGCAAGTCCACGATCAGCGGCAGGCGCAGTTCCAACTGGGCGCCGTTGGCCAGGTCCTGGATCGGCAACAGATCGATCTGCGCAGTGACGGTGGCTTCACCGAACTGCTTGATGTTGAACAGTTCGGTGCGCATGCGCTCGTCCCGCAGGGGGATGCCGCTGTTGATCGACTCCAGTTCCACTTCCAAACGCGCCAGCCCCTTGGGCTGGACCTGGCCATGCAGCACCAGGAAGCGCTGGACCTCGGAAACATTGCCGTTCTTGCTGCTGACGAACGACAACCGTGACGACTCACCGTCCAGGTACCAATCGGCCCGGGCAGGCAGCACAACGCCGGCCAGCAGCAAGGTCGCGACAGCGAAGGAAAGACACTGCTTGAACATACACACTCGGAGGGCAGATAAACCTGTGGCGAACCTTAACCGGGCCGAGGGCGCTTGCAAACTGTCTGTTTAATCCATCGTCCGGCCCACGGCCCCCGTGGCGAGGGGATTTATCCCCTCGCCACAAGGTTCGTGTCGCTCCAAGCTCACGGCTCCAACCGGCACCCCTGCCGCTCCCCCAACCACCGCGCACTGTTGCCGCGTCCCAGCCCGGCGACCGTCACGCGTTTCGCTTCAGGGGTTTCGAGAAAGTCGCTGATGGGTACCGACTGTTTCACGTAGCCACGGCAGTAGTCGGCCGGTTGCAGCATCACGTAGCGGCACGAGCAATACTCCTTGGCGGTGTAGGCGCTGATGATGTCGGGGAACGCTCGCAGGGCCACCCGATCGATCCAGATCCAGCTGAACAGCGTAATAAGCAGCGCCACCATCAGCGTCAACATTGACCTGCGTCTCATGGCTGCACCGCCCCGGCGAACGCCGCCATGACACGCTTGAGCAATTCGTTATGGCGATAGCTGCCGTCGCGGTCGTCACCGTATCGCACAATAACCAACCTGGCGCTGGGAATGACATACAACGCCTGCCCCCAATGCCCAAGTGCGGCATAGGTGTCCGCCGGCGCATCGGGCCAGGGGTGGAGGCTGGGGTCGGTGGCGCGGTTGAGCCACCAGTGTCCGCCGGGCACGGCCTCGTCCTGGCCGGCCTGGAACCGGGTGAAAGGTTCGCGATTGAACGCCACCCACTCCTTGGGAATCAGCTGCCGCTCGCCCCAGCGGCCATCGCGCTGCATCAGCAAGCCGACACGGGCCAGGTCGCGGGCGGTGAGGTAGGCGTAGGACGAACCGACAAAGGTGCCGCTGGCATCGGTTTCCCAAACAGCATGGCGGATGCCCAGCGGTTCGAACAATGCCGTCCAGGGATAGTCGGGATATCGCGCCGGGCCGACGATATTTTTCAAGGCCGCCGCCAGCAGATTGCTGTCGCCGCTGGAATAACGGAACGACTGCCCCGGTGGACTGTAGCGCTCATGTTGCGTGGTGAACGCCGCCATGTCGCGGTGCCCCCGGGTATAGAGCATCGCCACCACCGAGGAGTGGAGCGGTGCGTACTCATAGTCCTCCTGCCAGTCCAGGCCCGAGGCCCAATGGAAAAGGTCGGCCAGGGTCAAGTCCGGCGAGTGGCTCAACGCGGGGTAATACCGGGCCACCGGGTCCTGCAGGGCAAACCGTCGTTCACCGTAGGCCACGCCAAACACCGTCGCCATCAGGCTTTTGCTGATGGACCAGGTCAGGTGCAGAGCGTCGGCGCTGGTGGGGCCGGCGTAGCGCTCATAGACCAGACGCCCATCCTGGATCACCAGCAGCGCGTCGGTGCGAATGCCTTGGCGGGTGGCATCGTCGCGCGGTGCAAAAGCGTATTGCTCGAGGGCTTCGATGCTCGACCCGACGGGTGTCGGGCCGATTGGCCATTGCTCGCCAGGCCAGTCTTCGGCATGGACGCTCTGGTTGAACAGCAGGAGCGGAATCAGGAACCAGCCTTTGCGCATACGGTGGGGCTCGGAGGATTGAACCTGTCGAGCTTAGCCGGCGTTGATGACAGTTTTGCTGGCTGCGGCATTCCCTTGTGGGAGCGAGCCTGCTCGCGATGCAGGGTCTCAGCCAACATCGATGCAACTGATCCACCGCTATCGCGAGCAGGCTCGCACACAGGGGATTCTTGCGGGCTGTCACATAAGCATCACCAAAGCTTCATGGCGATGACACCGGGGCTACATAGCCTGACTTTGCGCAACATGGCTGCATAAAGAAAGTCGATTGGCTCAACCCCAAGACGGGTACACAGCCCGCACGGAGATTCGCTATGACTCAGATCGCCCGCATCAGCGACACCGGCAATGAACGCCGCCTGCAAGCCGAACGCCTGATCGGCGCCCAGGCACTGCAAGAAGCCCAAGCCCTGCGCTTCAACGTCTTCAGCGGCGAATTCAACGCCAAGCTCAAGGGCGCGGAAATGGGTCTGGACATGGATGACTACGATGTTCACTGCGCCCACATCGGCGTACGCGACCTGAACACCGGGCGCCTCGTGGCGACCACCCGCCTGCTCGACCACCAGGCCGCCAGCAGTCTGGGCCGTTTCTACAGTGAAGAAGAATTCAATCTCCACGGCCTGATCCACCTCAAGGGGCCGATCCTGGAAATCGGCCGTACCTGCGTCGACCCGGCCTACCGCAACGGCGGCACCATCGCGGTGCTCTGGGGTGAGCTGGCGGAAGTCCTGAACGAGGGCGGCTACAGCTACCTGATGGGTTGCGCGAGCATTCCGATGCAGGACGGCGGCATCCAGGCCCAGGCGATCATGCAACGCCTGCGCGAGCGCTACTTGTGCACCGAGCACTTGCAAGCCGAGCCGAAAAAACCGTTGCCGACCCTCGACGTACCGTCCAACGTCATCGCCGAAATGCCGCCGCTGCTCAAGGCCTACATGCGCCTGGGCGCGAAGATCTGCGGCGAGCCGTGCTGGGACGAAGACTTTCAGGTGGCCGACGTGTTTATCCTGCTCAAGCGCGACGACCTCTGCCCACGCTACGCCCGCCACTTCAAGGCAGCGGTGTGATGAGCCGGTTACGGGTGTACGCGCGTATCGCGCGAGTGCTGCTGGTGGTGGCGCTGGGCTTGACGATGGCGAGCGTGTTCGGCCTGTTCGAACGCCTGGGCCTTGCCAATTCCATGCTGCGTCGTCAGCGCTGGTCAAGATTTTTCATGGCGCGCTTGAGCAATGCCCTGCCCTTTTCCGTGACGGTCCACGGTCAGTTGCCGCAACGGCCGATGCTGTGGGTCAGCAATCACGTGTCCTGGACCGATATCCCGCTGCTGGGCATGCTCGCGCCATTGTCGTTTCTGTCCAAGGCCGAGGTGCGTACCTGGCCGGTGGCCGGTTGGTTGGCGGCCAAGGCCGGCAGCCTGTTTATCCGACGCGGTTCGGGTGACAGCCAGTTGATTCGCAAGCAGATGAGTCGTCATCTGGAGCAGGCGCATCCGCTGCTGATGTTCCCGGAAGGCACCACCACCGATGGCCGTTCGTTGCGCACCTTCCATGGCCGCCTGCTGTCGGCGGCCATCGATGCCGACGTCGCGTTGCAGCCCGTGGCGATCCGTTACTTGCGCAACGGCGAGCCTGATTCGCTGGCCCCCTTCATTGGCGATGACGACTTGCTGTCGCACCTGATGCGTTTGTTCGCCAATGATCGGGGCGACGTGCACATCCACCTGCTGCAACCCATCGCCTGCCACGGCCAGGAACGTGCAGCGCTGGCGTTCCAGGCGCAGCAGGCGGTGCACAAGGCCTTGTTCGGGACGATTCCCGAGAAACAACAAACGCCGATGCGGCCTGCGGCGATTGCGGCCTGATCCGGATTTTTGCGCGGCCCCCCTGTGGGAGCGGGCTTGCTCGTGAAGACGGCAGTACATTCAACACAGATGTTGACTGATCCACCGCCTTCGCGAGCAAGCCCGCTCCCACATTTAGTTATTTAGCGTGACCTGACTCAGCACAAAATCCTGCAACTGCGGGTAAAACAACCGAAAGTCTTCGGTCAACGGCTCATAGAGCCTGATCAACTCTTCCATCGCCCCGGTCAGTTCCTCGGGTCGGGACAGGCGGCGGGAAATGCCGCGCAGTACCTGCCCCAGCACTTCGAATTCCTGATAAGACCCCAGCCAGTCATCCGCCGCCATATACGGCGCGATCTGTGCCAGGCGCCCGGGCAATTGCGGTTCGGTGCGCAGTACCTGGTAGACGCGGGAGGTGAAATCCACCAGCGCCCCTTCGCCGTACAACGCCCAGTCCCGAGCCAGGCAGTGGTCGAAAAACACGTCCAGCACGATCCCGGCATAGCGCCGTCGCACCGTGGAAAAACGCGACAGGGCAATGTCCACCAAGGGATGGCGGTCGGTGTACATGTCGATACGCCGGTGCAGGGCAATCGCCGCTTCGATCTGCGGATCGTACTGTCCTTGCAACGGCCCTTTGACGAAGTCGCCGTAGAGGCTGCCGAGCAGTTGTTCCCGGCCGGAGCCGCCAAGGTGCAGGTGCGCGAGGTAGTTCATGACCCGCAGCTTAGCACCACCGCGCCCATATCGTTATAACCCGATATAGCGATTTGTTCGGTATTCAGATCAAATCCATATTGGTATATCGCGAAATAACGATCTAAGGTTCGCTTCATCGCGATATAGCGTTTTACTCACCTGAACTCACTACGAACCGCCCACATGACCCTTGACCTCGACGAAATAATAAAAGCACTGGCGCACCCGGTACGGCGAGACATTCTCAACTGGCTCAAAGACCCCAAGGTCCAGTTCCCTGAACAATTGCACAACCATGAGTTCGGCATCTGCGCCGGACAGATCGACCAGCGTTGCGGCCTGTCACAGTCCACGGTGTCGGCCCATCTGGCGGTGTTGCAACGGGCGGGGCTGATCACCAGCCAGAAGGTCGGTCAATGGCACTTCTTCAAACGCAACGAGGAAGTGATCCAGCAATTCCTCAAGCAAATGAGCCAAGAGCTCTGACAAGGATTCGCCATGCCCCTCTCACTCCTCATCCTGGCCCTCAGCGCCTTCGCCATCGGTACCACCGAGTTCGTCATCATGGGCCTGTTGCCCGATGTGGCGACTGACCTGGGTGTATCGATCCCCGGCGCCGGCTGGCTGGTGACCGGCTACGCCCTGGGCGTGGCCATCGGTGCTCCCTTCATGGCCCTGGCCACCGCCCGGCTGCCACGCAAGGCCGCGCTGGTGGCGCTGATGGGAATTTTCATCATCGGCAACCTGCTGTGCGCCATTGCCAGCGACTATAACGTGCTGATGTTCGCCCGGGTCGTGACCGCCTTGTGCCACGGCGCCTTCTTCGGAATCGGTTCGGTGGTGGCCGCCGGCCTGGTGGCGCCCAACAAGCGTGCCTCGGCCGTGGCGTTGATGTTCACCGGCCTGACCCTGGCCAACGTGCTCGGCGTCCCGCTGGGTACGGCACTGGGCCAGGAAGCTGGCTGGCGCTCGACCTTCTGGGCCGTGACCCTCATCGGTGTGGTAGCGCTGATCGGTCTGATCCGCTTCCTGCCAGCCAAGCGTGATGAAGAAAAACTCGACATGCGCTCGGAACTGGTAGCGCTCAAGGGAACGGGCCTATGGCTCTCCCTGGGCATGACGGCACTGTTTTCCGCCTCGGTGTTCACCCTGTTCACCTACGTCGCGCCGTTGCTGGGTGAAGTCACCGGCGTGTCGCCCCGTGGCGTGACCTGGACCCTGGTGCTGATCGGCCTGGGCCTGACCCTGGGCAATATCATCGGCGGCAAGCTGGCGGACAAGAGCCTGGCGAACACGCTGATCGGTGTGTTCGTCACCATGGCCGTAGTCTCCACCGTGTTGAGCTGGACCAGCGTGGCGCTGATCCCAACCGAAATCACCCTGTTCCTCTGGGCCACCGCCTGCTTCGCGGCCGTGCCGGCCCTGCAAGTCAACGTGGTGACCTTCGGCAAAGAGGCACCGAACCTGGTGTCCACCCTGAACATCGGCGCTTTCAACATCGGCAATGCCTTGGGCGCCTGGGTCGGCGGCAGCGTCATCGACCAGGGCCTGGGCCTGACGAGCGTCCCGCTGGCCGCCGGTGCGCTAGCGGTACTGGCACTGTTGATCACCCTGATTACTTTCCGCCAGGGCGCCAACCCCGACCTGGCTCCGGCAACTCGTTGACTTTTACCTTCCACTTTCGAGGCTTGTGATTCATGACGACTATTTTCGACCCGATCAAACTCGGCGACATCGAGCTGAAGAACCGCATCATCATGGCGCCACTGACCCGCTGCCGCGCCGACGCGGGCCGCGTGCCCAACGCGTTGATGGCCGAGTACTACGTGCAACGCGCCTCCGCCGGCCTGATCCTCAGTGAAGCCACTTCCGTCACGCCGATGGGCGTGGGCTACCCGGACACCCCAGGTATCTGGTCCAACGACCAGGTGCGCGGCTGGGCCAACGTGACCAAGGCGATCCACGGCGCCGGCGGCAAGATCTTCCTGCAACTGTGGCACGTCGGCCGGATCTCCCATCCGTCGTACCTGAATGGCGAAACCCCGGTGGCACCCAGCGCCATCCAGCCTAAGGGCCACGTGAGCCTGGTGCGTCCATTGGCCGACTACCCGACGCCACGGGCCCTGGAAACCGCTGAAATTGCCGACATCGTCGACGCCTACCGCGTAGGCGCCGAGAACGCCAAGGCCGCCGGTTTCGACGGCGTGGAAATCCACGGCGCCAACGGCTACCTGCTCGACCAGTTCCTGCAAAGCAGCACCAACCAGCGTACCGACCACTACGGCGGCTCCCTGGAAAACCGCGCCCGCCTGTTGCTGGAAGTGACCGACGCCGTTATCGAAGTCTGGGGTGCCGGCCGGGTTGGCGTGCACCTGGCGCCACGTGCCGACTCCCATGACATGGGCGACGAGAACCGCCTGGAAACCTTCAGCTACGTGGCCCGCGAACTGGGCAAGCGTGGCATCGCCTTCATCTGCTCCCGCGAGAAAGAAGGCGACGACAGCATCGGCCCACAACTCAAGCAAGCTTTCGGCGGCCCGTACATTGCCAATGAGCGCTTCACCAAGGACAGCGCCAACGCCTGGCTGGCCGAAGGCAAGGCTGATGCCGTGGCATTTGGTGTGCCTTTCATTGCCAACCCGGACTTGCCGGCACGCTTGAAAGCCGATGCGCCGCTGAATGAGCCGCACCCGGAAACGTTCTATGGAAAGGGTCCGGTGGGTTATATCGATTATCCCGTGATGTAAGCATGTAACTCAGGTCAACTGAAAAGCCCTGACTCGAAAGAGCCGGGGCTTTTTCATGCCTGCAAACTTTAAATCCGCGTCAATTATCCAGAGCAGAAATATCGAATAACAAGACGAAACTTATCCACGGTGGATTCATACATTGAACAACGCTAATAATAAAACCGGAACGACACTTCACCCACTCAAAGGATTGACGCTTATACATTCATTTCCAACAATGATTCAACACACTGACAAGTAAAGCTCGGCAAAACAACACCATCCAATCAAACACAGCAACATACCCACAATGTATGCAAGCTTCAGCGAGCCTTGCATTTATGAGAGACGCATAACCATGAATATTCTGAAAAGTTTCATCCTTGCCCTGGTACTGGGGCCCGCTATGGTTGCCAACAGCATGGCCAACACCGGCATCACCGTAGAGATTACAAACAATACCAACGGTACGTTGAGCATGACCAACCTGCTGACCGATCCGCCACAGCCTGCGGACTTTTCCTCGAACGCTTATGACGTATCGCCCAAGTCCATTCGCAATATTCATTTCGTCCATCAAAGGAGTTACACCTATCCCACAGCGGGTTGGCAGCCCACACTGAAGAAAGTCAAACCTATTGAACTCGTTATTTCTTATGCGCTGAACAATTACGACTTCGAATGCCAGATGCAAACCCGATTCCAAGCCCCAATCGTCTTTGGCGCCCTGGAACCCCGTTACCAGCCGGCCTGGAACAGTCGATCAAACTACACTGGCGATGGCAAATACACGTGCAGGACTGAAATCTCGCAAAAGATGCTCGAGCCGCCCTTCAACTACACTGTTCGCCTGATTGTCGAATAGGCCGTAGACACACGAAAGCGACGCGCGCGTTGTCAATGTGCCAACGGTTCATCTATAAAGTACCCCGCCGGGCTTGAAGTCCGTCGGGGTATTGGTCGTCAGCTATTGACACATATCGACGCAATTACGCATTTTGTTTCATTTGCGCAGGTTGGGGCTCAGGCGCAGCATATCCAGCCCGATGTCCACCCAGCGCTCGGCTTCACCAGCCAGGGCGAAGCTGTCGGGGACCAACAACCATTGGTAGAGGATGCCATCGATGTAGGCATGGAGGGCAACCGCCGCCCTTTCCGGGTCCATATCATCCGACAACTGTCCACGCTTCATTGCATTGCGCAACGACAACGCGATGCGCACATTGCAGTCGAGGCTGACTTCGCGCCGCTGCTGGCGCAAATCGCACATCTCATCGGTGAACTCGCACTTATGGAAAAGAATCTCATTGATGCGTCGGGTTTTCGGGTCCAGGGCCACCTGTTGGAACAACCGCACCAACAGCTTCCGGACGCAGCCCAACGGGTCCGGCTCCTCTTCGTTTTCACTGGCGCGGGCCAGTTCATCGAGCGGCTCGTGCAAGGTGTCGAGCATGGCCTGGAGCAGATCCGCCTTGTTGCTGAAATGCCAATAGATCGCTCCGCGCGTCACACCGGCCAGGGTCGCAATGTCGGCCAGCGTCGTGCGCGCCACGCCACGCTCGAAAAAGGCTTTTTCGGCCGCTTCGAGTATCTGGCTGCGAGTCTCCAGAGCTTCCTCTTTGGTACGACGAACCATGGCAGTAAACACCTCAATCAGGATGCATGAGCAATGCGTAAGGTCAGTTGAGCGAATCGAGCGCCCTCTCATAGAGCGAACCTTCGGTCAACAGGGCCTTTGTCAGGCTTTTGTAAAGTTGGATGGTACGCAATCTGGCTGTTTACAAACAACCATGTACGTAAGTATATTTCTTAGCAACCTACTAATTGAAAATGACACCTTTCTAACTTTCCACCTTTCGAGTGCGCCTATTGCGCGCCTGACCCGAGGATTTCCATGCAATTCAAGCCAGCTGTTACCGCTCTGGTTACCGCCATCGCCCTGGCATCACTGCTCAGCGGATGCAAAAAGGAAGAGGCGGCCCCCGCCGCACCACCCCCTCAGGTCGGCGTCGTAACCCTCAAAACCCAGCCTTTCACCTTGACGTCCGAATTGCCCGGCCGAACCAGCGCGTTCCGTGTCGCGGAAGTCCGTCCACAGGTCAACGGCATCATCCTCAAGCGTCTGTTCAAGGAAGGCGCCGACGTCAAGGCCGGCCAGCAGCTGTATCAGATCGACCCGGCCGTGTACGAAGCGACCCTCAAGAGTGCCGAAGCGAACCTGCGGTCAACCAAATCCATCGCCGATCGCTACAAGCAGTTGGTGGATGAACAGGCCGTCAGCCGCCAGGAATACGACACCGCCGTGGCCAATCGCCTCGAATCGGAAGCCAACCTGCAAACCGCCCAGATCAACGTGCGCTACACCAAGGTCTATGCGCCGATTTCCGGTCGCATCGGCCGTTCTTCGGTCACCGAGGGCGCGCTGGTCAGCAACGGTCAGGCCGACGCCCTGGCGACTATCCAGCAGTTGGACCCGATCTATGTCGACGTGACGCAGAGCTCGGTCGAACTGCTGCAATTGCGCCGTGAGCTGGAAAGTGGACGGTTGCAGAAGGCTGGCGACAATGCCGCCATGGTCAAGCTGACCCTGGAAGACGGCAGCCAGTATGCCCATGACGGCAAGCTGGAGTTTTCCGAAGTGTCGGTCGATCAGACCACTGGCTCCGTCACCCTGCGGGCCGTGTTCCCCAACCCGGACCACACCCTCCTGCCGGGCATGTTCGTTCACGCGCAATTGCAAGCCGGTGTGAACAGCGCGGCGATTCTCGCGCCGCAGCAGGGCGTGACCCGTGACCTCAAGGGCTTGCCGACCGCTTTGGTGGTAGGCCCGGACAACAAGGTCGAACTGCGTCAGCTCAAGGCCAGTCGCACCGTCGGCAGCCAATGGCTGATCGAAGACGGGCTCAAGGCTGGCGACCGCCTGATTACCGAAGGCCTGCAGTACGTGCGGCCTGGGGTTGAAGTCAAGGCCACCGAAGCCACCAACGTGAACAGCAATGCGGGCACCAACGCAGCCACCAAGAACCCGGCCCCCGCTCAGGCAGCTGACAAAGCAGCCGGCGGCAAAGGGGAGTAAACCATGTCGAAATTCTTTATCGACCGTCCGATCTTCGCCTGGGTGATCGCCCTGGTGATCATGCTGGTCGGGGCTCTATCGATCCTCAAGTTGCCGATCAACCAGTACCCAAGCATTGCACCGCCGGCCATCGCGATCCAGGTCACCTACCCGGGTGCGTCCGCGCAAACCGTGCAGGACACCGTGGTCCAGGTGATCGAGCAGCAGCTCAACGGTATCGACAACCTGCGTTATGTGTCCTCGGAAAGTAACTCCGACGGCAGCATGACCATCACCGCGACCTTCGAGCAGGGTACCAACTCCGATACCGCGCAGGTCCAGGTCCAGAACAAGCTGAACCTGGCCACCCCGTTGCTGCCGCAAGAAGTGCAGCAGCAGGGCATCCGCGTGACCAAGTCAGTGAAGAACTTCCTGATGGTGATCGGCGTTGTATCGCGCGATGGCAGCATGACCAAGGACGACCTGTCCAACTACATCGTGTCCAACATGCAGGACCCGATTTCGCGCACGGCCGGTGTCGGTGACTTCCAGGTCTTCGGCGCCCAGTACGCGATGCGGATCTGGCTCGACCCGGCCAAGCTGAACAACTATGCCCTGACCCCGGTGGACGTCAAAACCGCCATCGCCGCGCAGAACGTCCAGGTGTCCTCCGGCCAGCTCGGCGGCCTGCCTGCCCTGCCCGGCCAGCAACTGAACGCCACCATCATCGGCAAGACCCGCCTGCAGACCGCTGAACAGTTCAAGGCGATTCTGCTCAAGGTCAACCCGGATGGCTCGCAAGTGCGCGTCGGTGACGTCGCCGATGTCGGCCTGGGTGGCGAGAACTACAGCATCAGTGCCCAGTTCAACGGCGCCCCGGCTTCGGGCCTGGCCGTCAAACTGGCCAACGGTGCCAACGCCCTCGACACGGCCAAGGCCCTGCGCAAGACCATCAACGACCTCAAGCCGTTCTTCCCGCAAGGCATGGAAGTCGTGTTCCCCTACGACACTACGCCAGTGGTGAGCGAGTCGATCAAGGGCGTGGTGGAAACCCTGGTGGAAGCTGTCGCGCTGGTATTCCTGGTGATGTTCCTGTTCCTGCAGAACTTCCGCGCCACCATCATCACCACGATGACCGTGCCGGTTGTGCTGTTGGGTACGTTCGGGATCCTCGCGGCGTTCGGTTTCAGCATCAACACCCTGACCATGTTCGGCATGGTGCTCGCCATCGGCTTGCTGGTGGACGACGCTATCGTCGTGGTGGAAAACGTCGAACGGGTAATGAGCGAGGAAGGCCTGTCGCCCAAAGAGGCAACGAAAAAGTCCATGGGCCAGATCCAGGGCGCGCTGGTGGGTATTGCCCTGGTGCTTTCGGCGGTACTGCTGCCGATGGCGTTTTTCGGCGGTTCCACCGGTGTGATCTATAAACAGTTCTCCATCACCATCGTCTCAGCCATGGCCCTGTCGGTACTGGTGGCGCTGATCTTCACCCCGGCGCTCTGCGCGACCATGCTCAAACCCATTGCCAAGGGTGACCATGGCGTGGAGAAGCGTGGGTTCTTCGGCTGGTTCAACCGCAACTTCGACCGCAGCGTGCAGAGCTACGAGCGGGGTGTCGGCAATATCCTGCGCCATAAAGCGCCGTACTTGCTGGTCTATCTGATTATCGTCGTCGGTATGATCTGGCTGTTCATGCGCATTCCGGCGTCTTTCCTCCCCGAGGAAGACCAGGGGGTACTGTTTGCCCAGGTCCAGACGCCAGCCGGGTCCAGCGCCCAGCGCACCCAGGTGGTGGTGGACAAGATGCGTGAGTACCTGCTGCGTCCAGGCAAGGATGGCGGTGAAGGCGATGGCGTGGCCTCGGTGTTCACCGTGACCGGCTTCAACTTCGCCGGCCGCGGCCAGAGCTCGGGCATGGCCTTCATCATGCTCAAGCCGTGGGAAGAGCGTAACGCCGATAACAGCGTGTTCAAGATCTCCGCCCGCGCCCAGCAACACTTCTTCACCTTCCGCGACGCCATGGTGTTCGCCTTTGCCCCTCCGGCGGTGTTGGAGCTGGGTAACGCCACAGGTTTCGACGTGTTCCTGCAGGACCGTGCCGGCGTCGGCCATCAGAAGTTGATGGAAGCGCGTAACCAGTTCCTGGGCATGGCGTCCCAAAGCAAGGTACTGGCCCAGGTGCGTCCGAACGGCCTGAACGACGAGCCGCAATACCAACTGGAAATCGATGACGAGAAGGCCAGCGCCCTGGGCGTGACCATTTCGGATATTAACAACACCCTGTCGATTGCCCTGGGCAGTAGCTACGTCAACGACTTCATCGACCGTGGTCGGGTGAAGAAGGTGTATGTCCAAGGACAGGCAGGCGCTCGCATGAGCCCTGAAGACCTGCAGAAATGGTACGTGCGCAACAGCGCGGGAACCATGGTGCCGTTCACCGCGTTTGCCAAGGGCGAGTGGATATACGGCTCGCCGAAGCTGTCCCGTTACAACGGCGTGGAAGCGATGGAAGTGCTCGGCACCCCGGCCCCGGGCTACTCCACCGGTGAAGCCATGGCTGAAGTCGAGGCCATCGCCAAGAAGCTGCCGGCCGGTGTCGGTATTTCCTGGACCGGCCTGTCGTATGAAGAACGACTGGCGGGCTCCCAGATGCCGGCGCTGTTCGCGCTGTCGATCCTGATGGTGTTCCTCTGCCTGGCGGCGTTGTATGAGAGCTGGTCGATCCCGATTGCGATCGTGCTCGTGGTGCCGCTGGGGATCATCGGTGCGTTGATGGCGACCAGCTTGCGCGGTCTTTCCAATGACGTGTACTTTCTGGTCGGTCTGTTGACCACCATCGGCCTGGTCGCGAAAAACGCCATCCTGATCGTCGAGTTCGCCAAGGAACTGCACGAGCAAGGCAAGAGCCTGCAGGAGGCGGCCATCGAGGCTTGCCGGATGCGACTGCGGCCGATCATCATGACTTCGCTCGCGTTTATCCTCGGCGTGGTGCCCTTGGCAATTTCCACAGGCGCCGGCTCGGGTAGCCAACATGCCATCGGTACCGTGGTGATCGGCGGGATGATCACCGCCACCGTCCTGGCGATCTTCTGGGTGCCGCTGTTCTTCGTGGCCGTTTCGTCGATAGGTCGTCGCAAAAAGGACGACACCCCTGAAACCATTAAAGAGGCTGGGCAATGAGCAAGTCGTTACTCTCTCTGACCATCGCCGCCGTCGTGCTCAGCGGCTGCTCGCTGATCCCCGATTATCAGCGGCCCGAAGCACCGGTCGCGGCGCAATACCCGCAAGGTCCTGCCTACGAGCCGGCCAAGGCGGCCGGCCAGGCGGCCGCAGAACAAGGCTGGAAGCAGTTCTTCCATGACCCGGCCCTGCAACAGTTGATCCAGGTTGCCCTGGAAAACAACCGCGACCTGCGCGTCGCGGCACTGAACATCGATGCCTACGCCGCGCAGTACAACATCCAGCGCGCGGACCTGTTCCCGGCGGTCTCGGCCACGGGTTCCGGCAGCCGCCAGCGGGTACCGGCACGGGCCTCGCAGACCGGACAAGCAGCCATCAGCAGCTCCTACTCGGCCACCCTGGGCATCAGTGCCTATGAACTGGACCTGTTCGGTCGGGTTCGCAGCCTGAGCGAGCAAGCGCTGCAAAGCTACTTCGCCACTGAGGAAGCTCGCCGCAGTACCCAGATCAGCCTGGTGGCCAGCGTCGCCAACGCCTATCTGACCTGGCAGGCCGACAAGGAACTGCTCAAGCTGACCCAGGAAACCCTGGGGACCTACGAGCAGAGCCTCAAGCTGACCACCCGCAGCGCCGATGTCGGCGTCGCCTCGGCGCTTGACCTGAGCCAGGCGCGCACGGCGGTGGAAAACGCCCGTGTGCAACTGGCCCGCTACACCCGCCAGGTAGCCCAGGACGAAAACAACCTGACCCTGCTGCTGGGCACCGGCCTGCCGGCCAACCTGAACACGCAACCGCTGAGCAACGACCTGCTCAGTGAAGTGCCGGCCGGGTTGCCGTCGGACTTGCTGCAACGTCGTCCGGACATTCTCCAGGCCGAACACAACTTGCTGGCCGCCAACGCCAACATCGGCGCCGCGCGGGCCGCGTTCTTCCCGAGCATCAGCCTGACGGCCAACGCCGGCACGCTGAGCCCGGACCTGTCCGGCCTGTTCAAGGGCGGCTCGGGCACCTGGACCTTCGCCCCGCAGATCAACCTGCCGATCTTCAACGCCGGCAGCCTGCGGGCGAGCCTGGACTACGCCAAGATTCAGAAAGACATCAACGTCGCTCAGTACGAGAAGTCGATCCAGACGGCATTCCAGGAAGTCTCCGACGGCCTGGCCGCGCGCCAGACCTACAACGAGCAGTTGCAGGCCCAGACCGATTTCGTCGCCGCCAACCAGGATTACTACCGCCTGGCCGAGCGTCGCTATCGCATTGGTGTCGACAGCAACCTGACCTTCCTCGACGCCCAACGCCAGCTGTTCAGCGCTCAACAGTCGCTGATCACCGACCGCCTCGCGCAATTGACCAGCGAGGTCAACCTGTACAAGGCGCTGGGTGGTGGCTGGAATGCCGAGACGGGCAAGAACGAGCCGGTGAAGGAAGAAGCGCCGAAGATGAAATTGTTCTGACTTGATGCTTGAACGCTGAAACACGAAGCCCACCGAGAGGTGGGCTTTTTGTTTGGGTTCTACAGAGTTGTGTGGGAGCAAGGCTTGCCCGCGAAGAAGGCGACATGGTCATTCTCCTGTGGGAGCGAGCTTGCTCGCGATGGTGGCCTGACAGGCGGCCGGGGGGGTTGTTTACTGAGTACATATCCATTACTGCGGTAACGGCCACTTAGGGTTTCGCCCTGACGGCGACTTACTTTCTTTCAAACGCCAAAGAAAGTAAGCAAAGAACGCTGGCCCCACCACTCGGCACCTCGCCTACGCTCGGTGTGCCCTCACTCCGGCATTGCTCCGTGGGCCCGCCGCGAAGGGCCATCCATGGCCCAGCGCGGCTATCCCGGCATCCATGCCGGGATGCCCACTGCGCAATGCCTGCGTTCGGCCAGCGTGGTTAATGGGGCATTCAAGATCAAAAGCAAAAGCAAAAGCGCGTGATCAACTGAAGTACTGTCATCGCGAGCAAGCTTTGCTCCCACAGCCCAGCTGGGGGATAGCCCCACTTGGCTAACGCGGGTCGACGATATCCAACGCACGATTAGCCAATAGCTCACTCAATTCAACCATCTGCGCCACGCCCAATGCGACATGCCGCCGCGAGCCTTCCAGATCGAACGCCAGATCATTGACCATGGCATTGGCCGAGGCCAGGGTTTCGCTGAGATTCGCCAGCAGAGACTCGGTGTCGAGGGTATCGATGACGGTGAAAACTTGAGTTGAGGTTTTGGGCTTGGGATCAGGGTGGGTGCCAAGATGGAAATCGAGTGCTCGGTCTGCTGCCTCTTGGAGTTTGTCTGGATCGGGGTCGTTGTAGGGGAAAGCGCCTCCAGCTGGCGAAGAGGTTTGATGTTTGTTCATAACGGAGCTCCTGTTTCAATTGGAGCCGAGACGTATAGTCCGGCACTGGCGCCTAACAAATTCGGCGGGCTTGCAGTCCCGGTCGCTGAATGGGCAGCGACACAAAAAGGCTAGAGGCACGGCTTCCGAGCGACAACCTTAAAAGCTTGTCGGAAAAATCGACGCGTCTGTCAGACCGTCCACGAGCCCTGTGGGAGCGAGCCTGCTCGCGATAGCGGAGGACCAGGCACAGCTGTGTTGTCTGACACGCCGCTATCGCGAGCAGGCTCGCTCCCACAGTTTTTTTGGGTTGAGCTCAGGTGTTTTTGCCGTTCGATAATCGCCCAAAACCGATAATCGCCAATTGAAGCGATCCCGGCCTGCCCTTCACCATCCCTCGCACACAACAAGAACGACAGGTTCCTCGCCATGACCACACGCCCCGCCTCGCCCGGCTGATCCTCAGCCATCTACCCGTTGGTTCCACCGTTTCGTCTGCAACCCAGGTTTGCGGCAGCGGTTCTTCTCGTCCATAAAAAAAACAGAGACACGCCCATGAAGTCCACACAGCATTTGTTCCCTAGCCTCATCGCCGTTGCCCTGGCCGGTTCCGCCCTGCCTGTCTTGGCCGCAGAGTCGGGGTTTGTCGAAGATGCGAAGGTCAATCTCAACCTGCGTAACTTCTACTTCAACCGCAACTTCACCAACCCGAACAACGCCCAGGGCAAGGCCGAGGAATGGACCCAGAGTTTCATCCTCGACGCCAAGTCCGGTTTCACCCAGGGCCCAGTGGGGTTCGGCATGGACGTGTTGGGGCTGTACTCGATCAAGCTCGATGGCGGTAAAGGCACCGCTGGCACCCAGTTGCTGCCGGTCCACGATGACGGTCGCCCGGCCGATGACTTCGGCCGTTTGGGCGTGGCCCTGAAGGCCAAGGTGTCGAAGACCGAATTGAAGGTCGGTGAATGGATGCCGGTGCTGCCGATCTTGCGTTCCGACGACGGCCGCTCCCTGCCGCAAACCTTCCGCGGCGGCCAGGTGACCTCCACCGAGATCAGCGGCCTGAGCCTCTATGGCGGTCAGTTCCGCGGCAACAGCCCGCGCAACGATGCGAGCATGGAAGACATGTTCATGAACGGCCGCCCGGCCTTCACCTCCGACCGCTTCAACTTCGGCGGCGGCGAATATGCCTTCAACGACAAACGCACCCAGGTCGGCGTCTGGTACGCGGAACTGAGCGACATCTACCAGCAACAGTATTTCAACCTGACCCACAGCCAGCCCATCGGCGACTGGACCCTGGGCGCCAACCTCGGTTACTTCACCGGCAAGGAAAACGGCAGTGCCCTGGCCGGCGACCTGGACAACAGAACCGCGTTCGCCATGCTCTCGGCCAAGTACGGTGGCAACACCTTCTACGTCGGCCTGCAGAAACTCAGCGGCGACGATGCCTGGATGCGTGTCAACGGCACCAGCGGCGGCACCCTGGCCAACGACAGTTACAACTCCAGCTACGACAACGCCAAGGAAAAATCCTGGCAACTGCGCCACGACTTCAACTTCGCCGCTGTCGGTGTGCCGGGCCTGACGTTGATGAACCGCTACATCAGCGGTGACAACGTGCACACCGCCACGGTGGACGATGGCAAGGAATGGGGACGCGAGACCGAACTGGCCTACACCGTGCAGAGCGGCGCGTTGAAGAGCCTCAACGTGAAATGGCGTAACTCGACGCTGCGGCGGGACTTCAGCACCAATGAGTTCGATGAGAACCGGTTGATTGTCAGCTATCCGATCAGTTTGTTGTAAGAGCCAGCAGCGCAGGCGGCGGCTAATTAATGTGGGAGCGGGCTTGCTCGCGAAGACGCAGGCACATTCAGCATCATCGCCAACTGACCCACCGCTTTCGCGAGCAAGCCCGCTCCCACAGGGGATTGGTGGCGTGTGCAGTATCGACGGTCGTCGAAGATTCAATGTGGGAGCGGGCTTGCTCGCGAAGGCGCAGGTACATTCAGCATCATCGCCAACTGACATACCGCTTTCGCGAGCAGGCTCGCTCCCACAGGGGATTGATGGCGGCCTTAAGTTCGGGACTCAACCCCGAGCTCATCCCACACCGACTCGGCCAGGTGGAACGTGGCGTTGGCGGCAGGAATGCCGCAGTAGATGGCGCTCTGCATGATCACCTCCTTGATCTCGCCACGGCTCACACCATTGTTGGCGGCGGCACGCAGGTGCAGTTTGAGTTCTTCGTTGCGGTTCATGCCGATCAGCATGGCGAGGGTGATCAGGCTGCGGGTGTGGCGCGGCAGGCCCGGGCGGGTCCAGATGTCGCCCCAGGCGTGACGGGTGATCATCTCCTGGAATTCGCTGTTGAACTCGGTCAGGGCATCGAGGCTGCGATCAACGTGGGCATCGCCCAGCACTGCGCGGCGGACTTGCATGCCTTCGTCGTAACGTTGTTTCTCGTCCACAAAAAACTCCTCAGGCGTCGAGCAGAAAATCCAGCACCCGCGTACTGAACGCAGCGCTGGCCTGAACATTGGAAAGGTGTGCGGCACGGAACTCGGCGTACTGCGCCCCGGCGACCCGCTCTTGGATAAAATGCCCGCCCGACGGCGGCGTCACCGCGTCTTCTGTACCGGCAATCACCAACAGCGGCACATGGATCGACGCCAACTGCTCGCGGAAGTCGGCATCACGCACCGCCGCACAGTTGGCGGCATAGCCCTGAGGCGAAGTGGCAGCAAGCATATCGGTGATTTTCTGGGCCTTTTCTGGATAAGCCTCGGAGAAATCCGGCGTAAACCAACGGACAATCGAGGCATCCCGCAGCGCCACCATGGCCGCCTTGCCGTCACGCAGTACGGTTTCGATGCGTGGGTTCCACATCGATGGGTCACCGATCTTGGCCGCGGTGTTGCACACCACCAGCTTGTGCAGCCGCTCGCCGGCGTTGATGCCCAGCCACTGGCCGATCAGACCGCCCATGGACAAACCGCAGAAGTGCACCTTGTCGATACCCAGCGCATCGAGCATCGCCAGCACATCGCGACCCAGTTGTTCGATGCTATAAGGCCCTTCGGTGACCAACGACCGGCCGTGACCACGGGTGTCGAAACGCAGTACGCGAAAGTGCTCACTGAACGCTGCTACCTGCTCGTCCCACATGTTCAGGTCGGTCCCCAATGAATTGGACAGTACCAACACCGGGGCGTCTTGCGGCCCGTCGAATCGATAGTTCAGTTCGCCGTCGGCGAGTTTGACGAATCCCACAACAGTCTCCTTTCAGACCTTCAAGGCAAGGTGTTCGGCCACTGCCCGGGCGACCCAGGTCTGGGCCTGGCCGAGGTAATGGGCGGGGTTGAGCAAATGATCGAGTTCGGCCGCGGACAAGTGTGCGCAAACCTGGGATTCGTCCCCCAATACGTCGCGCAGGTGACGCTGTTCGGCCACCGCACGCTTGCAGCACTGCTCCAGTAGATGGTGCGCGGTGTCGCGTCCGACACGCTGGGCCAGGACGATGCTCACCGCTTCGGCCAGCACCAGGCCCTGGGTCAGGTCGAGGTTGCGAGCCATGCGCGCCGCGTCCACCTCCAGCCCTTCCGCCAGCAACCGCGCCTGTTGCAGGGCACCGGACACCAGGCAGCAGATCTCCGGCAGGGTTTCCCATTCGGCATGCCAGAGGCCCAGGCTGCGCTCATGCTCCTGGGGCATCGCACTGAACAGCGTCGACAACAATCCAGGCACCCGCGTTGCCGCACCAATCAGTACCGCCGCGCCCACCGGGTTGCGCTTGTGGGGCATGGTCGACGAACCGCCCTTGCCCGGTGCCGACGGCTCGAACGCCTCGCCGGCCTCGGTCTGCATCAACAGGCTGATGTCGCGGCCGAGCTTGCCCAGGCTACCGGCGATCAGGCCCAGCACCGAGCCGAACTCCACCAGTCGGTCGCGCTGGGTGTGCCAGGGTTGTTCCGGCAGCCCCAGTTGCAGCTCGGCGGCCAGGGCTTCAGCGACAGGCAGCGCCTGTTCGCCCAATGCGGCGAGCGTTCCGGAGGCACCGCCGAATTGCAGCACCAACAAGCGCGGCTTGAGTTCCGACAGACGCTGGCGGCTGCGGGTGATCGCTCCCAGCCATCCGGCGATTTTCATGCCCAGGGTCACCGGAGTCGCATGTTGCAACCAGGTGCGCCCGGCCAACGGTGTAGCGGCGTAGCGCTCGGCTTGTCGGGCGAGGATAACCGCCAGTTGCGCCAGCTCCCCCTCGATCAGTGCCAGCGCCCGGCGCAGCTGCAAGACCAGGCCGCTGTCCATCACGTCCTGGCTGGTAGCACCCAGGTGCACGTAACGCTCGGCCTCGGCGCTCTGGCTGGCGATGCGCTTGCCCAATGCCTTGACCAGCGGAATCGCCGAATTGCCGGCACTGGCAATCGCTTCGCCCAATGCCGAAAAATCGTACAACCGGGCCTGACAGGCCCCCTCGATGGGAGCCACCACGTCCTGGGGGATCAGCCCAACCCGCGCTTCGGCCCGGGCCAGTGCCGCCTCGACGTCGAGCATGGCTTGCACCCGGCCGGCATCGCAGAACACCTCGCGCATGTCGCGGGCGGTGAAGTAGGCATCGAACAGCTGATTGCCCGGTCGTTCGTTCATAAACAGTCCTAGGGTGTCAAAGGTCGTGATGCAAATACGTCGGTTGCTTCGGCAGACGCAGGCTGAACAGGAACGCCACCACCATCATGACCGTGACGTACCAGTAAAAGGCGTTTTCCATGCCTTGGGCTTTCAGGCTCAAGGCAACGTACTCCGCCGAACCGCCAAAAATCGCATTCGCCACCGCGTAGGCCAACCCTACTCCCAGGGCCCGCACTTCGGGTGGAAACATTTCAGCTTTTACCAGGCCGCTGATGGAGGTGTAGAAGCTGACGATTGCCAGAGCCAGGGTAATCAGGACGAACGCCAGGAATGGGCTGCTGATGCTTTTGAGGGTCAACAGGATCGGCACCGTGCACAAGGCCCCCAACGCGCCGAACCAGAGCATGGAGTTACGGCGACCGATCTTGTCCGCCAGCATGCCGAACAGCGGTTGCATGCACATGTAGAGAAACAGTGCGCCGGTCATGATGTAACTGGCGGTCTTGGCATGCAGGCCCGCCGTGTTCACCAGGTATTTCTGCATGTAGGTGGTGAACGTATAGAAAATCAGCGAGCCGCCGGCGGTGTAGCCCAGCACGGTGATGAACGCGGCCTTGTGGTCGCGAAACAGAGCGGCGATGCTGCCGGCATCCTTGTTCTCGCGCATTTCCTTGCTGCTGGTTTCCTTCAGGGAGCGGCGCAGGAACAGGGAAATCAATGCGGCCACGGCACCGACCACGAAGGGAATCCGCCAGCCATAGGCACGCAGTTCGTCTTCGTTGAGGAACTGTTGCAGGATCACCACCAGCGACACGGCCAGCAGTTGCCCACCGATCAGCGTCACGTACTGGAACGACGCGAAAAAACCGCGCTGGCCCTTGAGGGCGACTTCGCTCATGTAGGTGGCGGTAGTGCCGTACTCACCGCCCACCGACAAACCTTGGAGCAAGCGGGCGAACAACAGCAACACCGGCGCCCAGACGCCAATGTCCTTGTAGGTGGGCAGGCAGGCGATGAGCAACGAGCCGAAGCACATCATCAGCACCGAAATCATCATCGAATTCTTGCGCCCGTGACGGTCTGCCACCCGGCCGAAAATCCAGCCGCCGATCGGCCGCATCAGGAACCCGGCGGCGAAGACACCGGCGGTGTTGACCAGTTGCACCGTGGGGTTGTCGGACGGGAAGAACGCCGGCGCGAAATAGATCGCGCAGAACGCATAGACGTAGAAGTCGAACCATTCGACCAGGTTGCCGGAGGAGGCGCCGACGATGGCGAAGATGCGCTTGCTGCGTTCTTCGCCGGTGTAGTGGCTGGTTAAGGTGGTCATGGATTATTCACTCTTGGGGAATCGACAAAGTCTAGACACACTTCGTAACAGCCCCGTTCCACAGTATCGCCTTGTGGGAGCGAGCCTGCTCGCGACAGCGGTGCATCAGTTGCCAGCGATACCGGCTGACCTGACGCCATCGCGAGCAGGCTCGCTCCCACAGATAAAGCCATCAGTAGTCGAAGAACACCGTCTCGGCATCCGTCCCCTGCAGAATCACATTCCACTGGTACACGCCCGACGCATCGGGTTTGCTCACGATGGTGGCGCGACGTTCTTCAGGTACGCAGGCCAGCAGCGGGTCGGCTTCGTTGGCCGGTTCGCCGTCGAAATAGATACGCGTCAGCAGGTGCTTGACCAAGCCACGGGCGAAGACCAGTACCACCAGGTGCGGGGCCTGTGTCGTGCCGCCCAGGCCCGGCACGGTGCCCGGCTTGATGGTGGTGAACCGGAAGCGCCCCTCGGCGTCCACCGGCACCCGACCGAAACCTTCGAAATGCGGGTCCAGGGGTTTGTCCTGATCGTCTTCAGGGTGGGCGTATTTACCGGCGGCGTTGGCCTGCCAGACTTCCAGCATCGCGTCGTTGACGAACTCGCCGTTGCCGTCGATCACCTGCCCGGTGATCGCCACGCGCTGGCCGAGGGTTTGGGCGACGGTCATGTCTTCGCGGTTCAACCAGGTCAGGCCGATGTGGTAGTAAGGGCCGACGGTATGGGACGTGGTGGCGGTAAGCGTCATCTTATTTCTCCATCGGCGTGGCGTCGCGGCCACGCAAGACGATGTCCCAGCGATAACCGAGGGCGTAGTGAGGGATGGTTTTTTCCAGGTCGAAACTGGCGATCAGGCGCTCCTTGGCGCTGGTGTCCGGCACGCAGTTGTAGATCGGATCGTAGGCCAGCAGCGGGTCGCCGGGGAAATACATCTGGGTCACCAGGCGCGTCAGGATGCTCGGCCCGAACAACGAAAAATGGATATGCGCCGGGCGCCAGGCATTGTGGTGGTTGCCCCAGGGGTAGGCGCCGGGCTTGATGGTCTGGAACTGGTACCAGCCGTCGGCATCCGTGATGGCGCGACCGGTGCCGGTGAAATTCGGGTCCAGCGGCGCATCGTGTTTATCGCGGTCATGGTTGTAGCGACCGGCGGCGTTGGCCTGCCAGATCTCTACCAGAATGCCCGGCACGGGATGGCCGTTCTCATCCAGCACACGCCCATGAATGATGATCCGCTCCCCCAGGGGTTCGCCGGCATGCTGGGCGGTCAGGTCGTTGTCGTTCTCCTGCACACGGTCGGCGCCGATGATCGGGCCGGTGATTTCCGACAGCGAGTGAGGCAGATGCACCAACGGCTTGGACGGCGAGCGCAGGTTGGTGGACTGATACGGCGGGTGCAGGTACTCCGGCTGGGTGCCCGCTTGGGGGCGACGGTAACCAGGCTTGTCAGTCATGAAGCATTCCTCGGTTTCTTATGAGTAGTACGGTGCGTCAGACGCGCTCGATAGCCAATGCCAAGCCCTGGCCGACACCGACGCACATGGTCGCCAGGCCTTTCTTGCCGCCGGTCTTTTCCAGATGATGCAGCGCCGTCAGCACCAGTCGCGCCCCGCTCATGCCCAATGGATGGCCGAGTGCGATGGCGCCGCCGTTCGGGTTGACCTGCAGCGCATCGTCCGCCAGCCCCAATTCGCGCAGCACCGCCAGGCCCTGGCTGGCAAACGCTTCATTGAGTTCGATCACATCGAAATCGGCGACTGTCAGGCCCAGACGTTCCGTCAACTTGCGCACCGCCGGCACCGGGCCGATGCCCATCACCCGTGGTGCCACGCCAGCACTGGCCATGCCCAACACTTTGCCGCGAGGGGTCAGGCCGTGTTTCTTCACCGCTTCGGCCGAGGCCAGGATCAACGCCGCCGCGCCGTCATTCACACCCGAGGCGTTGCCGGCGGTGACGGTCTTGTCCGGGCCGTTGACCGGTTTGAGTTTGTTCAGGGCTTCCAGCGTGGTATCGGCGCGGGGATGCTCGTCCTGCTCGACCACGGTTTCGCCTTTCTTGTGGGCAATGCGCACCGGTACGATTTCTTCGGCGAAAAATCCTGCGGCCTGGGCCGCCGCCGTGCGTTGCTGGCTGCGCAGGGCGAACGCGTCCTGGTCGGCGCGGGACACCGCGTAATCGTCCGCCACGTTATCGGCGGTCTGAGGCATCGCGTCCACGCCGTACTGGGCTTTCATCAAGGGGTTGATGAAGCGCCAGCCAATGGTGGTGTCTTCCAGTTTCATGTTGCGGGAAAACGCCGCGTCGGCCTTGCCCATCACGAACGGCGCACGGGACATCGACTCCACGCCGCCAGCGATGGCCAGTTCCATTTCGCCGCTGGCGATGGCGCGGAATGCCGTGCCAATGGCGTCCATGCCCGAAGCGCAGAGGCGGTTGAGGGTCACGCCGGGAATGCTCTCTGGCAGCCCTGCCAGCAACAGCGCCATGCGCGCCACGTTGCGGTTGTCTTCGCCGGCCTGGTTGGCGCAACCGAGGAACACCTCGTCCACCGCACTCCAGTCCACCGATGGGTTGCGCTCCATCAGCGCCTTGATCGGCACGGCCGCCAGGTCATCGGCGCGCACCGCGGCCAAACCACCGCCGAAGCGGCCGATGGGGGTTCGAATCGCATCACAGATATAAACGTCGCGCATCAGGCTTCTCCCGGTGCCTGGCCGTGAGCCGCCGCCGTGCGAGCTTCCAGATCGCGCAGTGCGCGCAGCTCCACGTCGGTCGGCTCGGCGGTGGTGTGCACCTGGTCGGCGAAACGGATCGCCCATCCGGTGGCGGCGATGACCTGCTCACGGGTCACGCCGGGGTGCAGTGAAGTCACCACGAATTCATGGGTGCCGGCTTCCGGCTCCATGATACACAGGTCGGTGATGATACCCACCGGCCCCGCACCCGGCAGGCCCAGGCGCCTGCGGGAATCACCGCCCTCGCCGTGACCGACCGAAGTGATGAAGTCCAGCTTATCGACGAACGAACGCGCCGACTGCTTGAGGATGATCAACACGCTCTTGGCCGAGCCGGCGATTTCCGGTGCACCGCCGGCGCCCGGCAGGCGGACTTTTGGCTGATGGTAATTGCCCACCACCGTGGTGTTGATGTTGCCGAAACGGTCGACCTGTGCCGCGCCAAGGAAACCGACGTCGATACGCCCACCCTGCAGCCAGTAGCGGAAAATTTCACCGGTCGGTACGACGGTATCCGCCGTTTCAGCCAGCTCACCATCGCCAATGGACAGCGGCAACACGCTGGGTTTGGCACCAATCGGGCCGGACTCGTAGATCAGCACGACATCCGGCGACGAGGTCAACCGCGCCAGGTTGGCCGCTTTCGATGGCAGGCCGATGCCGACGAAGCACACGGCGTTGTTCTTCAACCGACGGGCCGCGGCGACGGTCATCATTTCGTTGGTGGAGTACGTCATTGTTTCGCCTCCGAAGCGGCTGCCAGTTTGGCCTGCAATTCACTGAAATCCCGGGTGCCATGGATGTATTCGTTGATCCACGCGGTAAAGGCCTCACGGTCCCGGGCGATGGCATCCCACGCCTGGTAGAAACGATTGTCACGCTCGGTGTAGCCGTGGGCGTAGGACGGATGAGCACCACCGGGCACATGGCAGACCGCGCTCAAGGCCCAGGTCGGCAGGACGCAGGCATTCATCGGTGCGTTCAGGTCGTCGACGATCTCTTCCACGGTGACGATGCAGCGCTTGGCAGCCAGGGCGGCTTCTTTCTGCACACCGAGGATGCCCCACAGCAGCACGTTGCCCTTGCGGTCGGCTTTCTGGGCGTGGATCACGGTGATATCGGGACGTACCGAAGGCACCGCGGCCAGGACTTCACCGGTAAAGGGACAGGTCACGCTTTTGATCAGCGGGTTGACTTTCGGCAGATCGGAACCGGCATAGGCCCGCAGCACGGCGAACGGCAGGCCGGAGGCCCCGGCGACATAGGCATTGGCCAGGTCCGCGTGGCTGTGTTCCTCGATCTCCAAAGGTTGCGGCCATTGCTTTTCCACGGCATCGCGCAAGCGGTGCAGCGAACCCACGCCCGGGTTGCCGCCCCAGGAGAAAATCAACTTGCGCGCACAACCTGCGCCGATCAACTGGTCGTAGATCAGGTCCGGAGTCATCCGCACCAGGGTCAGGTCTTTCTTGCCCTGGCGGATAATTTCATGACCCGCCGCCGTCGGAATCAAGTGGGTGAAGCCTTCGAGGGCGACGGTATCGCCGTCGTTGACCAATTGCTTCACCGCGTCGTGCAGCGAAAGGATTTCAGCCATGGGCAGGCTCCCGTTTTCCAGTGGACCGACATGAAGAAAAAGGCGCGAGGTTCAGCGCCGGAGTGACTGAAGATTAAGCTGCGGGAAAAGCCCAAACAATCCGATAATCGACTGAGTGTTCGTTTATCGAACAGATTGTTGTTTGGCTATCGATTAATCCAGAGAAGCAAAATTCCTGTGGGAGCGGGCTTGCTCGCGAAAGCGGGGTGTCAGCCAACACAGATGTTGAATGTACCTATGCCTTCGCGAGCAAGCCCGCTCCCACAAAAAATCAGCACGCGAGTCAGGTCGCATCCGCATGGCTGACCATGCCCTTGATCACCACTGCTGCGGTCGCCAGCGCTGCTGGAACGACCAGCGCGGTCAATACCTGCTCGAAGTTCCAGCCCAGGCCCAACAGCGTCGCGCCCATCCAGGCCCCGAGAATGGCACCGAACCGGCCGATGCCCAACATCCACGATACCCCCGTGGCCCGGCCTTGGGTCGGGTAGAAGCGCGCCGCCAGGGAAGGCATCGCCGATTGCGCGCCGTTGACGCACATCCCGGCCACCAGCACCAGGGTGGCAAGCAGGGTGATGCTGCCCAGGCTCTGCCCTACGGCGTAGGCAAATAACCCGGCCATCAGGTAGAAAAAGCCGATGACCTTGTGGGGATTGAACCGATCCATCGCCCAGCCCACGCCCACCGCGCTCAAGACACCGCCCAACTGGAACAGCGCACCGATGAAAGCGGCCTGCTCCATGCTCGCGCCACTGTCACGCATCAGCGTCGGCAGCCAACTGGTCAACAGGTAAACGATCACCAGGCCCATGAAATAGGTGAGCCACAGCAGCAACGTACCGGCGCTATAGGTGCCGGAGAAAATCACCGCGAGCACGTTCCGGGCCTTCACGGTTTTCTGCTCGGGCACACTGAAGCTGGCCGCCTGGGCAATGGTGGCCGGGTCGATCGGCGCCAGGGCCTTGCGTACCTTGTCAGCGCCACGATTGCGCACGAGCAGGTAGCGCGCCGACTCCGGCAGCCAGAACAGCAGCACCACCGCCAGGATCAATGGCAGGATCCCGCCGATCAGCAGCAAGCTGTGCCAACCGAACGCCGGTATCAATTTGGCCGAGATGAAGCCGCCGCCGGCCATCCCCAGGTTGAACCCACAGAACATGCTGGTCACCAACAGGGATTTCTTGCGCTCCGGGGTGTACTCCGAAAGCAAGGTGGTGGCGTTTGGCATCCCCGCGCCCAGCCCCAGGCCCGTCAGGAAGCGCAGCACCAGCAACTGCTCGACATTGGCGCTGTACGCCGACGCCAGGCTGAACGCACCGAACAGCACGACCGCGCCCACCAGCACGACTTTTCGCCCGAAGCGGTCAGCCAGTGGCCCTGAGCCCAGTGCACCGAAAACCATGCCGATCAGCGCCGCGCTCATGACCGGGCCGAGGCTGGCGCGATCGACGCCCCAATCCTGGGACAGGGCCGGGGCAATGAAGCCCATGGCCGCCGTGTCGAGGCCATCGAGGAAGACAATCAGGAAACAGAGGATCACCACACGCCACTGGTAGCGCGAAATGGGTTGCGCATTGATGAAGGACTGTACGTCGAGGCAATGGCCTACGGAGGTCTGAGGCTGGTTCATCGTATCTCTCATTATTATTGTGCCGGGCAGATCGGACCCGATTGCGCCGGATGACGCTGCCGCGACATTAATGAGGCTGGATAAATACCGTCAATTGACCCGAGACGTCTCTGTGCGTTTATCGAACAGCTTAAGCGAACAACTGCGCGCTCAGGTCCCGGCTGGCCCCCAACAGACTGGGCAGGAACCGCTGCTCCAGCTCCGTGCGGCTGACACGTCCGGCGTGGGTACTGACATTCAGCGCCGCCACGACCTGGCCGGAAGCATCGTAGACCGGAACGGCAATGGCCCGCAGGCCCTGCTCCAGCTCCTGGTCGACGATGCACCAGCCTTGCAATCGCACCTGCTGCAGACATTCGAGCAGCGCCTCGGGGGTGTGCAGCGTCCGGCTGGTCTTGGCCTGCAGGTCGGCATGGTCGAGATAATCACGCAGCGAAGCATCATCCAGGGCCGCCAGGAGAATCCTGCCCATGGAGGTGCAATAGGCCGGCAGGCGTCCTCCGACGGACAGGTCCACGGAAATCAGCCGCTGGGTGGTGGCCGATCGGGCGATATAGAGAATGTCGTCGCCTTCAAGGGTCGCCATGTTACAGGCCTCGTGCAATTGCTCACTCATGCGATCCAGGTACGGCTGGGCAGAAACCGCCAGCGGCGTCGACGACAGATAGGCGTGGCCGAGGGTCAACACCTTGGGCAGCAGCGAATAGGTGCGCCCGTCGGTGGTGGCGTAGCCGAGCTTGATCAACGTGTGCAGACAACGCCTGACGGCGGCACGAGGGATCTCGGTGCGATGGCTGATCTGTGCAATGGTCAGGTGCCGCTTGCGCTCCTGGAAGGCTTGCACCACGGCCAGCCCGCGGGCCAGGGACGTCATGAAGTCCGGGTCGCCGGTCAGGGCCTGAATCCGTTTGGCCGGTGAGGCGACAATCGGTGGCGCGACTGAAGAGAAGGCGTTGCGCAATTGGTCGTTCATGTCTGGTACTTCCCCGGCAATGACGGTCATTACAAACGGCGGCCTGAGGTACGACAAGGGCTGGCCCCTCAAGACCGTGCGATTATCGAACTCCGGGCCGATAATCGCAATCGACGAAACCGACCGCGGAAATTGCCCGACCGCCCGCGAATCCGATAATGAATCTGAACAGCGGCATCAGGCACATTTGACTTTGAACAACGAGGTTGCAATATTGAACTTGTCGCCTTGAACGGCGCGAGGGTATCGGCACCGATGGTATTGCTTGAAACGTAATTGCCAGAAGTTGCACATGCAAACATGGGTTCACATAACAATCCGCCCTTTTAGTATTTCCCGATAGTGTTCTTCGGGTGGACCGCTATAATGCAACTCAGTGACGGCAAGGCCCATCGGCCCGCTCCGTCCTCAGGTGCCTGAAGCCCCATGGCCGCTTCCCCTGTATCGGCAACAACACGAAGCCCTGATGCTACGTCAGCTGTCAGCTCTGGTGCCGTGGCCGTCTGCGTGGATACATGCAGTGCGTATCACCAGATTCAATTCACTTTGCTAGGTAATACTGTGACGAAAGACGAACTGCGCGCGGAACTTGAGCGCCAGGAACAACGTTACAAGGAAGTTTACGGCGGGGAAGTCACCACCTACGCCGCCCAACCTGAACCGGAACGCAAACCCTGGCGTAAACGCGCCACTGTTCAGGATCAGGCCTTTTCCCAGGAACTTCAGAAAATGGAAAAGGAACTCAGGCCCGAAGAGCGATAACACGCTTTCCGTGGAAACAGTATCCGGTCGCCACCCCGACCGGACACTGCGCTGGCCGCCCGTCATGAGCGGGCCGCCCTCTCCTTCCGCCATAGGGTGGAGGAAGTCGTAACTGACTTTCTTTTCAGATATTTCATACAACTACGTGGTGCCCTGCTCAGCCTCGGCGCCCCTCGCTCACCTGGCTTTTAACCCCGGAATCAATGGGTTGCGCCGCCCTCGAAAAACCTGCTCCCAGAAGGTTTCCTACAAATTATTTCGTTGAAGAATGTTACCAATGAGCAGGCAGTGCATCGATCAACGTGGTTTTCTGGCATAATCGCGCCCCCTTATGACCGGGTCAGAAAACCTTCATGATCGATTTATTCAGCGGACTGGATGCTTGGGTGCTTGTGAGCCTCTTGCTCGCCCTGGCTTTTGTCCTCGCCTTCGAGTTCATCAACGGCTTTCATGACACCGCTAACGCGGTTGCCACTGTTATCTACACCAAAGCGATGCCGCCGCACCTGGCGGTGTTCTTTTCCGGGGTGTTCAACTTCCTCGGCGTGCTGCTGGGCGGCGTGGGCGTGGCGTATGCCATCGTCCACCTGTTGCCCGTGGAACTGCTGATCAATGTGAACACCGGACACGGGCTGGCGATGGTGTTTTCGCTGCTCGCTGCCGCCATCACCTGGAACCTGGGTACCTGGTACTTCGGTATCCCGGCGTCCAGCTCCCATACGTTGATCGGTTCGATCCTCGGCGTGGGCCTGGCCAACGCGTTGATCAACGACATCCCGCTGGGTGACGGTGTGAACTGGCAGAAGGCGATCGATATCGGCGCCTCGCTGGTGTTCTCGCCCATGGCCGGCTTCCTGATTGCAGCCCTGGTGCTGATTGGCCTGAAATGGTGGCGACCGCTGTCGAAGATGCACAAGACACCGGAACAACGTCGCAAGATCGACGACAAGAAGCATCCTCCGTTCTGGAACCGCCTGGTGCTGGTAATTTCGGCCATGGCCGTCAGTTTCGTTCACGGTTCCAACGATGGTCAGAAAGGTATCGGCCTCATCATGCTGGTGCTGATCGGCATCGTGCCGGCGCAATTCGTACTCGACCTGAGCAGCACCACCTACCAGATCGAGCGCACCCGTGACGCGACCCTGCACCTGAGCCAGTTCTACCAGCGCAACAGCGAATCCCTGGGCGAATACCTGGCGCTGGGCAAAAGCGTGCCGGGCGACCTGCCGGAGAAATTCCGTTGCAACCCGCAGCAGACCGAACCCACCATCAACGCGCTGCTCGACACCCTCAAGGGCGTGGCCGATTATCACTCGCTCCCGTCGGAAAGCCGCATCGAGGTTCGCCGCTACCTGCTCTGCCTGGACGACACGGCCAAGAAGGTCGGCAAGTTGCCAAACCTGGCGGCCCGCGAAAAAGACGACCTGAACAAACTGCGCAAGGACCTGACCGCCACGACCGAATACGCCCCGTTCTGGGTGATCCTGGCCGTTGCCCTGGCGCTGGGCCTGGGCACCATGGTGGGCTGGAAGCGTGTGGTGCTGACCATCGGCGAGAAAATCGGCAAGCAGGGCATGACCTACGCCCAGGGCATGTCGGCGCAGATCACCACGGCGTGCATGATCGGCCTGGCTAACGTCTTCAGCCTGCCGGTATCCACTACCCACGTGCTGTCCTCCGGCGTGGCCGGCACCATGATTGCCAACAAGAGCGGCCTGCAAGGCGGCACGGTGCGTAACATCCTGCTGGCCTGGGTGCTGACCCTGCCGGCAACGGTGGCACTGTCGGCCGGGTTGTTCTGGCTGGCTTCCAAGGCCCTGGGCAGCTGATTCCAGCGCCTTACAAAAAAGGTGCGATCCTTGCGGGGTCGCACCTTTTTTTATGCCAGTTGCTTTATCCCTGTGGGAGCGAGCCTGCTCCGGGCGGCGATCCGACGATAGCGGTGGGTCAACCACCATTGATATTGGCTGAACTGACGCCATCGCGAGCAGGCTCGCTCCCACAGGGGATTGTGTGCAGACAGAAATTTCACACAAAAAAAGGGCGACCGAAGTCGCCCAAAATGCCTTGCGTGCTCGTTGCAGTTGGAAAGACTTACGGCTTTTTGCGCCTGTGTGCATCTTTCCAGATGAATAATCCAAAAACGGCGAAAAATACGAACATGAAGCCGACCGTCAACATTCCGGCAAACACCACATTGTCGAAAAACATGATTGGCCTCCTGGTCCCGCCCCTGTTGTGTTGGAGCCAGGTTAACCAATCGAGCCAGGGTGAACATTGACCGGGGTCAATAACGCTCGCGACCGAGCGAAAAGGAAGGGGAATAACTGATTTGCATCAATGGATCGAGAGGAGTCAGCGTTTTTTCGGCTTGCTCTTGGGCTTTTTCTTGGTTTTGCCCAGGGGCATCGCTTGCTCGAAAGCCTGACGGACTTCGTTAAGGCGTTTTTCGTTGAGGTCGTGAACACGCTTGGCGCGCTCAGCGTTGAGGTCAACCAGTTTGTCGTCTTGGCTCATGGCGTGTCGGCATCATGCAGTGAAGTGCGAATATGCCCATGATGGGGGCTATCGGCTGCGTTGACCAGCCTGCGTGCGTGGACAACTACAGGCATCAGATCTGGATATCGACCCACAGGCCCTGGCGCGCCTCATCGTCGATCAGGGGCTTCACCGGCACGGTGTTATCGGCGTTGAGCTCGGTCCCCGGTATGGCCAGGTGTTCCTCGGGGTCTTCACCGGCCTCGCGACGGCGCCTGTCACGCTCCTGTTGGCGACGCTGCTCCTCGCGCAACAACAGCGCAGCCTCTTCCGGATCGCGCTTTTGCAGGTCGATGGTGCTTTCGCTGGAGGTTTGCTGTACCGGGACCACAGGCGGGATGTCCGGTCGCTGGCGGACTGGATCCTGTTGTGCAGTGATGGGTACGGCGCTCAAAGGGAGCGTGGGTAGCAACATAAAAGTCTCCTGTCATCAGGCTATCGGCTGCGGCGCAGGAGGCTTGAACCGCTGGTCCGAAACTTGTGACCCGGTTGGCATTAATGCAAGGCAGGCACAAGCCTGTTTGATCGCGAAACTTGCTGAAGTTCCATCGGACCGGTCGAGGAAGTGGCGGTCATAACAGTCCGTTACGTGCGTAATTCCTTTGGTCTGAGGGATCATTCCGTTAAGATAACCGGCTTTTTCAAGGCGGGAGTCAGGCAGCATGGCGCAGCAGTATCAACCGGGGCAACGCTGGATCAGTGACAGCGAAGCCGAGCTGGGTTTAGGCACCGTTCTGGCACAGGACGGCCGCTTGTTGACCGTGCTCTACCCGGCCACTGGCGACACTCGCCAGTACGCGCTACGGAATGCGCCTCTTACACGTGTACGGTTCTCGCCGGGCGACGTGATCACTCATTTCGAAGGTTGGAAAATGACCGTGCGCGAAGTCGATGATGTCGACGGGCTGCTGGTCTATCACGGCCTCGACGGGCAGAACGAAGTTGTCACCCTGCCGGAAACCCAGCTGTCGAATTTTATCCAGTTCCGCCTGGCCAGCGACCGACTGTTCGCCGGCCAGATCGACCCGCTGGCCTGGTTCTCCCTGCGTTACCACACCCTGGAACACACCAGCCGCCAACTGCAGTCCCCACTCTGGGGCCTGGGTGGCGTTCGGGCCCAGCCCATCGCCCACCAGTTGCACATTGCCCGGGAAGTGGCCGACCGCATTGCACCGCGGGTATTGCTGGCGGACGAAGTGGGGTTGGGCAAGACCATCGAAGCCGGCCTGGTCATCCATCGCCAACTGCTGTCCGGACGCGCCAGCCGCGTATTGATCCTGGTTCCGGAAAACCTCCAGCACCAGTGGCTGGTGGAAATGCGCCGGCGCTTCAACCTGCAGGTTGCCCTGTTCGATGAAGAACGCTTCATCGAAAGCGATGCGAGCAACCCGTTCGAAGACACGCAACTGGCGCTGGTGGCGCTGGAATGGCTGGTGGACGACGAGAAGGCCCAGGACGCGCTGTTCGCCGCCGGCTGGGATCTGATGGTGGTCGATGAAGCCCATCACCTGGTGTGGCACGAAGATCAGGTCAGCCCCGAATACGCGCTGGTCGAGCAGCTTGCCGAGACGATCCCCGGCGTACTGCTGCTGACCGCGACGCCGGAACAATTGGGCCAGGACAGCCACTTCGCCCGCCTGCGCCTGCTGGACCCGAACCGCTTCCACGACCTCAAGGCCTTCCGCGCCGAGAGCGAAAACTACCGCCCGGTGGCCGAGGCCGTCCAGGAGCTGCTGGACAAAGGCCGCCTTTCGCCCGAGGCCCACAAGACCATCCACGGTTTCCTGGGCAACGAAGGCGAAGCGCTGCTGACCGCCGTCAATGATGGCGACGTCGAAGCCAGCGCCCGCCTGGTCCGCGAGTTGCTGGACCGCCACGGCACCGGCCGCGTGCTGTTCCGCAATACCCGCGCCGCCGTCCAGGGCTTCCCGGAGCGCAAGCTGCACGCCTATCCGCTGCCATGCCCGGACGAATACCTCGAGCTGCCCTTGGGCGATCACGCCGAGCTGTACCCGGAAGTCAGCTTCCAGGCCCAGCCGGATGCCAGCGAAGAAGAACGCTGGTGGAAATTCGACCCACGCGTCGAGTGGCTGATCGACCAGTTGAAAATGCTCAAGCGCACCAAGGTCCTGGTGATCTGTGCCCATGCCGAAACCGCCATGGACCTGGAAGATGCCTTGCGCGTGCGCTCCGGCATCCCGGCCACGGTGTTCCATGAAGGCATGAACATTCTCGAGCGCGACCGTGCCGCCGCGTACTTCGCCGACGAAGAGTTTGGCGCGCAGGTGCTGATCTGCTCGGAAATCGGCAGCGAAGGGCGCAACTTCCAGTTCGCGCATCATCTGGTGCTGTTCGACCTGCCTTCTCACCCGGACCTGCTGGAACAGCGGATCGGTCGTCTGGACCGGATCGGCCAGAAGCACACCATCGAGTTGCACGTGCCGTACCTGGAAACCAGCCCGCAAGAGCGGCTGTACCAGTGGTACCACGAGGCGCTGAACGCCTTCCTCAACACCTGCCCGACCGGCAACGCCTTGCAGCATCAATTCGGTCCGCGCCTGCTGCCCTTGCTGGAAGAGGCCGACGATGGCCAATGGCAAGCGTTGATCGACGAGGCCCGCGCCGAACGCGAGCGCCTGGAGAGCGAGCTGCACACCGGTCGCGACCGTTTGCTGGAACTCAACTCCGGCGGTGCCGGGGAAGGCGATGCACTGGTGGAAGCCATCCTTGAACAAGACGATCAGTTCGCCCTGCCGATTTACATGGAAACCTTGTTCGACGCGTTCGGCATCGACAGCGAGGACCATTCGGACAATGCGCTGATTCTCAAGCCGAGCGAAAAAATGCTCGATGCCAGCTTCCCGCTGGGCGACGACGAAGGCGTGACCATCACCTACGACCGCAACCAGGCACTGTCGCGCGAAGACATGCAGTTCATCACCTGGGAACACCCGATGGTGCAAGGCGGCATGGACCTGGTGCTGTCTGGCTCCATGGGCAACACGGCTGTCGCGCTGATCAAGAACAAGGCCCTCAAGCCCGGCACCGTGCTGCTGGAATTGCTTTACGTCAGTGAAGTGGTAGCCCCACGCTCGCTGCAACTGGGCCGTTACCTGCCTCCGGCCGCCCTGCGCTGCCTGCTGGACAGCAACGGCAACGACCTGGCGGCCCGGGTGTCGTTCGAGACCTTGAACGATCAGCTCGAAAGCGTACCCCGTGCCAGCGCCAACAAGTTCATCCAGGCCCAGCGTGATCAACTCACGCCGCGCATCAATGCCGGTGAAGAGAAAGTCGCCCTGCGGCATGCCGAACGCGTGGCCGAAGCCCAACGCCGCCTGGCTGCCGATACTGATGAAGAGCTGGCCCGTCTGACCGCCCTGCAAGCCGTCAACCCGACCGTGCGCGACAGCGAGCTGGTCGCCCTGCGCAAACAGCGCGAACAAGGCCTGGCGATGCTGGAAAAAGCTGCCCTGCGCCTGGAAGCGATCCGGGTGTTGGTGGCGGGCTGATCAGCCCAGGTAATACAAAAAAGGCCCGCAGCGATGCGTAATGCTGTTCACTTAAGCGGAGCGGCCTTACGATCTACCGGATACCGAGTTTTGGAAATCTTCACTGTCCTCGGCCGCCCTGGCCTTGGAC
>NZ_VIUG01000018.1:0-120386 GCF_007828255.1 Pseudomonas sp. SJZ078
AATGGGCATAAAAAATCCGATACCAGAGGACTGGTATCGGATTTTCTAGAAAGCCCGGCTTGGACTCAAATGCTTAAGTGAACAGCATTACGGCAAAGGCGGGACTTTTTCCGTATCGGCGGGCCCCGGCGCGATCCAACCTAGTCAGGCCAAAACCTCACTGGGAATGCCCACCATGACAATAAAAAATCCATCCGCCCTCTGCGCCCTTAACGCCGCCTTGCTGCTGGCCGGCGGCCTGTCGCTCAGCCCCTTGGCCAGCGCTGCCGTCACTTGGGAAGACATCGCCAACGACCACCTGACCACCCGGGACGTGCTGCAATACGGCATGGGCACCAACGCTCAGCGCTGGAGCCCGCTGGCCCAGGTCAACGACAAGAACGTGTTCAAGCTGACCCCGGCCTGGTCCTATTCATTCGGCGACGAGAAGCAGCGCGGCCAGGAATCCCAGGCCATCGTCAGCGACGGCGTGGTCTACGTCACCGGTTCCTACTCCCGGGTGTTCGCCCTCGACGCCAAGACCGGCAAGCGCTTGTGGACCTACAACCACCGCCTGCCGGACAACATTCGCCCGTGCTGCGACGTGGTCAATCGCGGCGCGGCCATCTATGGCGACAAGATCTACTTCGGCACCCTGGATGCACGCGTGGTCGCCCTGGACAAAAACACCGGCAAGGTCGTATGGAACAAGAAGTTCGGCGATCACGCCGGCGGCTACACCATGACCGGCGCCCCGGTGCTGATCAAGGACAAGACCAGCGGCAAGGTCCTGTTGATCCATGGCAGTTCCGGCGATGAATTCGGCGTGGTCGGGCAGTTGTTCGCCCGCGATCCCGACACGGGCGAGGAAGTCTGGATGCGTCCCTTCGTCGAGGGCCACATGGGCCGCCTCAACGGCAAGGACAGCACCCCCACGGGCGACGTGAAGGCGCCCTCCTGGCCCGACGACAAGACCACCGAGACGGGCAAGGTCGAAGCCTGGAGCCACGGCGGTGGCGCGCCCTGGCAGAGCGCCAGTTTCGACCCCGAGACCAACACCATCATCGTCGGCGCGGGCAACCCCGGCCCCTGGAACACCTGGGCCCGGACTGCCAAGGATGGCAACCCCCACGACTATGACAGCCTCTACACCTCCGGCCAGGTCGGCGTCGACCCGAGCACGAGCGAAGTGAAGTGGTTCTACCAGCACACACCCAACGATGCCTGGGATTTCTCCGGCAACAACGAGCTGGTGCTGTTCGACTACAAGGACAAGGACGGCAAGGTCATCAAGGCCACCGCCCATGCCGACCGCAACGGTTTCTTCTATGTCGTGGATCGCAACAACGGCAAGTTGCAGAACGCGTTTCCCTTCGTCGACAACATCACCTGGGCCAGCCACATCGATCTCAAGACCGGTCGCCCCGTGGAGAACCCCGGCCAGCGTCCGGCCAAGCCGTTGCCCGGCGAAACCAGGGGCAAGCCGGTGGAAGTCTCGCCGCCATTCCTGGGTGGCAAGAACTGGAATCCCATGGCGTACAGCCAGGACACCGGGTTGTTCTACGTCCCGGGGAACCAGTGGAAAGAGGAATACTGGACCGAAGAAGTGAACTACAAGAAGGGCTCGGCCTACCTCGGCATGGGGTTTCGCATCAAGCGCATGTACGACGATCACGTTGGCAGCCTGCGAGCGATGAACCCCACCACCGGCAAGGTGGTCTGGGAACACAAGGAGCCGTTGCCATTGTGGGCCGGCGTACTGGCAACCAAGGGCAACCTGGTGTTCACCGGCACCGGTGATGGCTTCTTCAAGGCGTTCGATGCCAAGACCGGCAAGGAGCTGTGGAAATTCCAGACCGGCAGCGGCATCGTCTCCCCACCCATCACCTGGGAACAGGACGGCGAGCAGTACATCGGCGTGACCGTCGGTTATGGCGGCGCCGTGCCGTTGTGGGGCGGCGACATGGCAGAGCTGACCAAGCCGGTGGCACAGGGCGGCTCGTTCTGGGTGTTCAAGATCCCGGGCTGGGACAAGGCCACGGCGCAGAAATAGCGCGCCTTCAAAACCTCAACCCAATTCCCCATTTGTGGGAGCGGGCTTGCTCGCGAAGGCGTCGGGTCAGCAACATCGATATTGACTGACCCGGCGCCTTCGCGAGCAAGCCCGCTCCCACAGTCGATCGAGTCTACTGCCATGAACTACCTGCCTCTGGCATGGGTGCTGCTCGTCTTCAACGCCCACGCCGACGACACCGAAGCCCCCCTGACCCTCAACGGCTGCGTCATCGCCGAATCCAGCCAATGCCCCGGTGCCGATTTGCGAGGTGCCCAACTGGCGAACCAGGACCTGCGCAAGATGAACCTCAGCGGCGCGGACCTGCGGGGTGCCGATCTGCGCCATGCGCGGCTGGACCTGGCGAATCTGGAGAAGGCCCGTCTGCAAGGCGCCAACCTGACCCGCGCCAGCCTGCAACAAAGCAACCTGCGCCTGGCCGACCTGACCAACACCACCCTCAAGGCTGTCCAGGCCTGGGGGCTGTTCGCCCAGGGCGCACAGTTCCAAGGCGCCGATCTGAGCGCCGCGTACCTGCAATTTTCCCGACTGTCCGGCGCGCGCCTGCATGATGCCAATCTGCAAGCCGCCGACCTGGAAATGGCTTGGCTGAGCAAGGCCGACCTCAAGGGCGCCGACCTGCGGGACGCCAACCTGCAGGAAGCCAAGCTGGGGGAAAGCAACCTGGAACAGGCCAACCTGAGCGGATCACGCCAGCATTATGGGAATTTCCAGGGTGCGAATATGCAGGGTTGCAAGGGATGCCCGGAATCCTGGGAATGATGAAGGACTTTCGCCAGACACAGTCCCCTCGCCACAAGGTATTCATATTCAGGGACCAAAGAGTGATGCCTATGAACCTCTCACCCCGCCACCCGCACCACCCCCAGATCAATCCCCAAATGCACCAATTCGGCATGGGAGCTGACCTGCAGCTTGCTCTTGAGCAGCGTCAGGTGGTTGGAGACGGTCTTGGCACTGATGCACAACTGCTCGGCGATCATGCGTGCAGGGGTGCCTTTGGCGAGCATGACGAAAATTTCCAGCTCGCGCTGAGTCATGCATTGCAGGCGCGGGTCGGCCTCGTGCCGGGAGCTGGCACAAGCCAGCTGGGTCGCCAGGGATTGTTCGATATAGGCGTGGCCGGCCAATACCCGTCGCACCGCCTCCACCAGTACCTGAGGTGCCGAGTTCTTGGTCAGGTAACCCGCGGCGCCGACGTCCAGGGCCTGGCGCACCAATGGCAATTCATCGTGCATGCTGAAGAACAGCACACGCAGTTGCGGCAGGCGTTGACGCAGGCGCCGGGTGGTTTCCAGGCCACTGATGCCGGGCAGGCCGAAATCCATGATCACCAGGTGCGGCACCTGTTCCTGCACCTGGCTCAGCGCCTCTTCGCCCGTGGCCGCTTCGCGGACTTGCAGATCAGGCATCAAGGCCCGTAGCAGGCTGGCGAAGCCCTGCCGGACCACTGCATGGTCATCCACCAACAAAATGTTCATCGTGCCTCCAGAGGGATATTCAAGGCCAACGCCCAGCCGGCACCGGGACGGCAGAGAACACGCAGCTCGCCGCCCAGGCTGCGAGCCCGTTCGGACATCGAATGCAGGCCGACACCCGGTCGGGGCGGCTGCGTCGCCCCCAGGCCGTTATCGCGCACCCACAGGTGCAAATGTCCGCCGTGCTGGCGCAGGCGGATCCGAACCCGGGTGGCGTTGGCATGCCGGGCAACATTGGTCAATGCCTCCTGGACCAGGCGATACAGCTGAGTCTTGTCTGGCCCTGACAACGGCGGCAAAGCGGAATCGATCCGCAACTCGCAGGCGATGCCATGGGTGTCCTGGCATTGGCGCGCCAACAATCCGATGGCTTCGTCCAGGGGCAAGTGCTGCAGTACCACCGGGTACAAGTCGTGTACCAGCGCCCGGAACCCCTGCTGCAAGTGCTCGCAGTGATCTTCGAGCTGGCTGACCGTCTGCTCCAGTACCGACGGCTGGTCAACCACCAAGCGTAACAGGCAGGCCCGGGCGCGTATGCCAGCCACGTATTGGCCCAGATCATCGTGCAGGGCCTGGGCCAAGTGCGTGCGCTCCTGTTCCTGGACAGCCAACAGCGCCTGGGTGAGTCGGGTGTTATCGGCCTGGGACCGGGCCAGGGCGGCGGTCATCCGGTTGAAGTGCCCGGCCAGTTGCCGCGCTTCCGGGATGCCTTCGGTAGGCAGGCACACCCGCAGATCGCCGGCCGAGACCTGGCGCAACGCTTCGAGCAGTTCATCCAGCAACCCCATGCCCCGGTGCACCGCCCAGCGAATCACCAACAGACTGGCCAACAGGGCCATGGCACAGACGCCCAGCAGTTGCACCAGCGAATCGAGGATTTCCTCGATTTCGTCCCGTGGGTCGACGGCAATCCAGGCCTGACGACCGTCCCGCAGGCCGACCACCTGAGGCGTCGGGCCATCGACGAGCAGTTGATGGCCGAGCCAGGCCTTCAGCCCACTGTCGACACCCGTCGGCAGGTGCTCCCCCGGCGCCAGCCAGCGCACCCGCACATGACGCAGGCTGCCGGTCAGGCGCTCCTGGAGGCTGGTCGGATCGTGCTCGGCGGTTTCACGCAGGTATTGCACCACGGAACCGGCCGATTGCAGCTCGCGCCTTACGTCGGTCATGGCCTGATGCAGCAACAGGCTTCCACAGGCCAGGGTGACCAGGCCGAAGAAGGCCACCACCCACAGATTGATCCGCCAAAGCGCCGACATGATTAGCGGCCTGTAGTCGGAGTGTGCGTGCAATCTGTATGCACGCCGTAGATCCCTTGTGGGAGCGGGCTTGCTCGCGAAAGCGGTGGGTCAGCTTGCATCGGTATCGACAGGTCTGCCGCCTTCGCGAGCAAGCCCGCTCCCACAGGAAATTGCGGATATTTGAAGGTTCTATACCTGGCAGAAAACCGATCCACCTCAATCAAGCTCAGTATCAGCAACAACGGCAGCAGCAAGGCCTTGAAAGTCTGCATGGTCTGTCCGCTCCCTGATGAATGACGATGGTCTGCATCCTAAAACCCCGACATCGACGGCGAGCTACTACCTTGGTACTGCCCCGGCGGTACTTTCTGCATATTTCCCCCTGACCAAGGGCTTCCTATGCTGGCGCTACCCGCAATGGAGGTGTTATGCGCCGGCTCGTCAGTTTCACCTTGATCGCTCTGATGGCAGCCACCACCGTCCAGGCCGAGGACGCGATGCCGTTGCAGGTGCGCATCGGTTACCTGGGGTACCGGCCCGATCCGGGGCCGCTGTTGTCCAACGTCATTGCCGAGCCCGCCGACGCAGGTTTGCGCGGCGCCGAACTGGCGATCATCGACAGCAACAGCACCGGACGTTTTCTCAAGCAGGATTACCGCCTGGAAAGCGCCAGCGTCGACAGCCCCGAAGCCTTGCTTGAGGCCGCCCGCGCGCAGCATGAACAAGGCCTGCGGCTGTTCGTGGTCAATGCCCCCGCCGCGAGCCTGCGCCAACTCAGCGCCGCCCTGCCCGACAGCCTGCTGTTCAATGCCGGCAGCCCCGACGACAGCCTGCGCACCACCGACTGCCTGGGCAACGTGCTGCACAGCCTGCCCGACCGGGCCATGCTCGCCGACGCCCTGGTGCAATTCAGCGTCGTGCGCCAATGGCAGAAAGCGTTGCTGATCATCGGGCGGACGCCCGAGGACCAGGCCTATGCCGGCGCCCTGCGCCGGGCCATGAAACGCTTCGGCATGAAGACCGTGGCCGAGAAGACCTGGCAGTTCGACAACGACCAGCGCCGCAGCGCCCAGGCCGACATGCCGCTGTTCACCCAGACTGCCGAATACGACGCGGTGCTGGTGGCCGATGAGCGTGGCGACTTCGGCGAGTACTTGCCCTACCAGACCTGGTACCCGCGCCCGGTGGCCGGCACCCAGGGGCTGACCCCCACCGGCTGGCACAAGGCCGTGGAAACTTACGGCGCGGCGCAATTGCAAAAACGCTTCGAAGCCTTGGCCGGACGCTGGATGAACGACCGTGACTTCGCCGCCTGGATCGCCGTGCGCAGCGTCGCCAGCGCGGTGAGCAAACTGCGCCAGGCCGACCCGTTCGCCATTCGCCAACTGGCCTTGAGCGATCAACTGCCGCTGGACGGCTTCAAGGGTCGCAAGCTCAGTTATCGCCCCTGGAACGGACAACTGCGCCAACCGATTCCCCTGGTCCAGCCACGGGCCCTGGTCAGCACCTCGCCCCAGGACGGCTTCCTGCACCCCACCAATGAAATGGACAGCCTGGGCTACGACCGGCCCGAAGTGAGCTGCCGCTACCCCTGATCGAAAACAACAATAAGGAAAACCGCCATGCGCCGCCCGCCGTTCCAATCGATCCTGCTGCGCCAGGTACTCGCCCTCGGCGCGGTGCTGCTCGCCACCGGCCCTGCCGCCGCCAGCACCGCCTGGGTTTCGAACGAGAAAGACAACAGCCTGAGCCTGATCGACATGCAGAGCCTGGAAGTAGTGGAAACCCTGCCGGTGGGCCAGCGTCCGCGGGGGCTGCTGCTGTCCCACGACAATCGTCTGCTGTACATCTGCGCCAGCGATTCGGACCGGGTCCAGGTGATGGACGTCGCCACCCGCAAGATCATCAAGGAACTGCCGTCCGGCAAGGACCCGGAGCAGTTTGCCCTGCACCCCAACGACCGTTGGCTCTACGTCTCCAACGAAGACGACGCCCTGGTGACCGTCATCGACACCCAGACCTCCGAAGTGCTGGGCCAGATCGGCGTCGGTGTCGAGCCCGAAGGCATGGCCGTCAGCCCCGACGGCAAGTGGACGGTCAATACCAGTGAAACCACCAACATGCTGCACTGGATCGACACCAGCACCCAGACCCTGGCCGACAGCACGCTGGTGGATCAGCGTCCGCGCTTCGTCGAGTTCAATCGCGACGGCAGCCAGCTCTGGGCCTCGGCGGAGATCGGCGGCACCGTGACGATTCTCGATGTCGCCACGCGCAAGGTGCTCAAGACCCTGAACTTCCAGATCAAGGGCGTTCATCCGGACAAGGTCCAGCCGGTAGGCATCAAGCTCAGCGCCGACGGCCAGTTGGCCTTTGTCGCCCTGGGCCCGGCCAACCATGTGGCGGTGATCGACGCAAAGACCTTCGAGATCCTGGATTACCTGCTGGTAGGGCGCCGGGTCTGGCAACTGGCATTTACCCCGGACCAGCGCCAGTTGCTGGCCACCAACGGCGTCAGCGGCGATGTCTCGGTGATCGACGTGCAGAGCCGCAAGGTGCTCAAATCGGTGAAGGTCGGGCGCTACCCCTGGGGCGTGGTGGTGACGCCATGAACGCCCTGGAGGTCAATGACCTGAGCTTTGCCTACGGGCCGCGCGAAGCCCTCAAGCAGATGAATTTCAGCCTCGCCGCCGGGCGCTTCGCCGCGCTGCTGGGCCCTAACGGCGCCGGCAAATCGACGCTGATCGCCCTGCTCACGCGTCTTTACGATGTGCAGCGTGGCGAGATCCGTGTCGGCGGCCATTCCTTGCAGCATTCGCCACGGCCGGCCCTGCAGCAGCTGGGCGTGGTGTTCCAGCAAAGCACCCTGGACCTGGACCTGAGTGTCGAACAGAACCTGCGTTATCACCTCGCCCTGCACGGTTTGTCGCGGCGCGAAGGGATGGCCCGGATCGACGCCGAACTGGCCCGGCAACAGTTGACCGAGCGACGCCATGAACGGGTCCGCGATCTGAACGGAGGGCATCGTCGCCGGGTGGAAATCGCCCGGGCGCTGTTGCACGAACCTCGCCTGTTGTTGCTGGACGAACCCAGCGTCGGCCTCGATCCGGCCAGCCGCCAGGCCCTGGGCCGGCACATTCGTCAACTGTGCGACGAACAGGGCATCAGCGTGCTCTGGACCACCCACCTGCTGGATGAAGTACAACCCTGCGACGATCTGCTGATCGTGCACCAGGGCCGCCTGGTCGCCAGCGGTCGCGCCGAGGCCGTGAGCCAGGAACATGGCGGCACCCTGGGCTCGGCCTTCACCCGCTTGACCACTTCGGGAGCCCAGGCATGAACGCGTATTGGCAATGTTTCAGCGGCATCGTCATGCGCGAATGGCTGCGCTTCGTATTGCAGCGCACACGGCTGCTGAGCGCCCTGGTGCGCCCGCTGCTGTGGCTGCTGGTATTCGCCGCCGGTTTTCGCGCGGCATTGGGTATCGCGATCATTGCGCCCTATGACACCTACATTCCCTACGAGGTGTACATCGTGCCTGGGCTGGCCTGCATGATCCTGCTGTTCAACGGCATGCAGGGTTCGCTCTCGATGGTCTACGACCGGGAAATGGGCAGCATGCGGGTGCTGCTGACCAGCCCCCTGCCCCGCGCCTTCCTGCTCGCGAGCAAACTGCTGGCGACCTCGTTGATCTCGTTGCTGCAGGTCTACGCCTTCCTCGCCATCGCCTGGCTGTATGGCGTCCAGCCGCCGGCCATAGGGTTGTTGTTGGCGCTGCCGGCTCTGCTGCTGGTGGCGCTGATGCTCAGCGCTCTGGGCTTGCTGCTGTCCAACGCGATCCGGCAACTGGAAAACTTCGCCGGGGTGATGAATTTCGTGATCTTCCCGATGTTCTTTCTGTCCTCGGCGCTGTATCCGCTGTGGAAGATGCTCGAGGCCAGCCCGTGGCTGTACTGGCTGTGCGCGGTGAATCCGTTCACCCACGGCGTGGAACTGGTGCGGTATGCCTTGTATGGACAGTTCAACCTGCTGGCGATGACGGTGTGCGTGGGGTTGACCCTGGTGTTCGCGCTGGCAGCGGTGTGGACTTTCAACCCGCAACATGCGGCGCTGCGCAAGACCGGATAATCCAGACAACTCGAATCCCGTTGTGGGAGCGGGCTTGCTCGCGAAAGCGTCGGGTCAGTCAATATCCATGTTGCTGCCCCACCGCTTTCGCGAGCAAGCCCGCTCCCACAAGGGGCCTCGTCCACTTCCAATGCGAAGTGAATTCAAATTGCAAATTACGACTTTAGTACTGGTTTTCCTGTCCATGGTCGCATTCCCAAGACCGCGACCCTGTCATGTAATGGACGCATAACAACAAGGATCAATCCCATGCTCCGTTTACTGGCGGTCGTCTTGCTGGGCCTGTCGATGAATGTCGCGCTGGCCGACACGGCACTGTTTTCCCCCCAGGGTTATCGCATCGACCGGTATCGCAGCCCCACTCCCGACGCCGTGGAAGGCGCCCGGACGATCGATACCCCGGCGTTGCAGCAATTGCTCGAACAGACACCCGTCCCGGTGCTGATCGACGTCTACCGTCGACCCTGGGTCCAGGGACGCTTCATCGACAACGAACCCCATGCCAATCTGCCCGGCAGCCTCTGGCTGGCCAATACCGGTGATGGCGAGCTCGACCCGACCTGGCAGGACTACCTCGCCTACCACCTGCGCCAGGCCACCGCCGGGCGCACGGAGCAACCGTTGGTCTTTTATTGCCGCTCCGATTGCTGGCTGAGCTGGAACGCGGTAAAACGCGCCGCAGCCATGGGCTATAAGCATCTGTATTGGTACCGCGACGGCGTCGATGCCTGGGAGGCTGCCCACCTGCCCGTACAAGCGGCGCGGCCTGAACCTTTTCCCTGATCTTGAACGTGCGTGCAACTGCTCCAGCCCCAACACAATAATGAGGTGAATGGCCATGTATAAAATCCTGATAGCCGACGATCACCCACTGTTTCGCGAAGCCATCCATAACGTCATCAGCGACGGTTTTCCTGGCAGCGAGATCATGGAAACCGCCGATCTGGACAGTGCCCTGGCCCTGACCGCCGAGCACGACGACCTGGACCTGATCCTGCTGGATCTGAACATGCCCGGCATGCACGGCCTCAATGGCCTGATCAACCTGCGCAACGAGGCCCCGACCATTCCCGTGGTGATCGTCTCCGCCGAGCAGGACAAACAGATTGTCCTGCAGGCCATCACCTACGGCGCGGTGGGGTTCATCACCAAGTCCTCGCCACGCTCGCAGATGACCGATGCCATCGAGCAGATCCTCAACGGCAATGTGTACCTGCCACCGGACATCATCCGTACCCAGAAGAACCCGGTAGGCCGCCGGCTGAACGAAACCCCGGCCTTCCCGCCCGAACTGCTCCAGGCCCTGACCCGCAAGCAACTGCTGGTGCTCGAACGCATGACCAAGGGCGAATCGAACAAACAGATCGCCTACACCCTCGACATCGCCGAAACCACAGTCAAGGCCCACGTCTCGGCGATTCTGCGCAAACTCAACGTGCACAACCGGGTGCAAGCGATCCTCAGTGCGGGGGATATTGATTTCGGGGCTTACCTGCGGCGTTGATGCGGTTCAAGTCAGGCCCATGGCCGTTGTGGCGAGGGAGCTTGCTCCCTCGCCACAACGGGTTCGGCTTAGTGGCTCTGGGGCCCGCCTAACAAATGACTCATCGCAATCTTCAGCTTCATCGGCCTTACCGGCTTGTGCATCAGGGTATGCCCGCGCTCGCGGATCTGCTGCTTGAGTTCGTTACTGTAGTTGGCGGTGATCAGCATGGCCGGGATCGCTGACTTGCGCCGGGCGTTGATCCGGGCCACGGCGTCGACGCCGTTCTGATCGTTGTCCAGGTGATAGTCGGCGATCAACAGGTCCACCTCGGCGTGGTCGTTGTCCACCTGGCGCGCCAGGTCCTGCTCCGACAGCGCAGTGACGACCCGACAGCCCCAGCCTTCCAGCAACGTGCGCATCCCCGCGCAGATCGCCGCGTCATTATCCAGCACCCAGATCCGCGCCCCGCGCAAGCGCTCGAGCATCGGCTCGCTCATGTCCACGCACGGCACCGGCTTGGGCGCAGTGGCGCTCAGCGGGACGTCGATGGCGAACATCGAGCCCTTGCCCGGCCACGAACGCACCTGGATCCGATGGCCGAGGATCCCGGCGATCTTCTCGACAATCGCCAGGCCCAGGCCCAACCCGCGATCCTGGTCGGGACGCTGCACATCGCCGCGCTTGAACTCCTGAAAAATTTCTTCCAGGCGCTCCTCAGCGATGCCGATACCGGAGTCCCAGACCTGGATCGACACTCGCTGCCCCTGGCGCCGGCACCCCAGCACCACCCGACCGCTGGGGGTATAGCGGATGGCATTGCTCAGCAGGTTGCGCAGAATCCGGGCGAGCAGCTGCATGTCACTGCGCACCAGCACCGAGCACGGCACGAAGCGCAGCGTCAGCCCTTCACTGCGGGCGACCTGGACGTACTCGGCGGCCAGGTTACCGAGCAGTTCGCTGAGGGCGAACGGCGCAATGTCCGCCTTGATCACCCCCGCATCGAGCTTGGAGATGTCCACCAGGGTACCCAGCAGGTTCTCCACGTCTTGCAAGGAATTGCTGACGTTGCGCACCAGGTGAGCATTCGCCACCGGCTCACGCCGTTCGAGCAAGGCACTGGTGAACAATCGCGCGGCGTTGAGCGGTTGCAGCAGATCGTGGCTGACCGCCGCCAGGAACTTGGTCTTCGACAGATTGGCCTGCTCGGCCTCGCGCTTGGCTTCGCGCAGGCGCAGTTCCACGCGGCTGCGTTCGTCGATCTCGCGCAGCAACTGTTCGTTGAGGGTGGTCAGTTCCGCCGTGCGCTCCTGAACCCGCTGTTCCAGGTTCTGGTAGGCCTGGTGCAACGCCTCGGCGGTGCGGCGCCGTTCGGTAATGTCGCGGATCAGCACGAAGATCCCCACCACCTCGCCATTGGCCAGGCGGTTCGGCACGTAGGAACGCAACATGTAGCGTTCCTGGTTGTTGATGTTGGTTTCGGCGAACTCGAACGTCACGCTCTCCCCGGCAAGAGCCCGGGCCACGTAAGCTTCCAGGCGCTGGTAATGCTGCTCGCTGTGGGCTTCGCGCAGGCTCTGGCCGAGCATCACGCCACGAGGCCAGCAATACCACTGTTCATAGACCTTGTTGGTGAATTCGTAGACCAGGTCGGCATTGAGGTAGGCGATCAGTGCCGGCACATGGTCGGTGATCAGGCGGATCCAGCGCTCGCTTTCGCTCAACGCCTCGGCGTGCTGATAGCGCTCGGTGATGTCGGTGAAGGTGTTGACGTAGCCGCCAGTGGGTAACGGATGGGTGCGGATTTCCAGGACCCGTCCGTCGGAGAGGCGCTGCTCGCGTTCATGAATCAATCGACCGTTGCTGTCGCGGCTGGCCGGGGTCAACAGTTGCAGTTCGCTGTCGGCAATCACTTCGTTGAACGGTCGGTGGGCCGCCACCGGGGCCAGGCCGCTGAGTTCCAGGAAGCGCCGGTTCCACAACTCCAGCACGCCCTGGGCGTTAACCATCGCCACGCCCTGGGAGAGGTTGTCCACCGCACGCTGCAACAGATGGGACTTCTGCGCGATGGCCTGCTCGCGGCGCACGGTTTCACTGAGCTTGACGTCGGTGATGTCGGTGAACAGGATCACCCGTCCACCCTCCTGGGTCGGCCGCTCACTGACCTGCAACCAGCGACCGTTCTGCAGGCGATACAGCACATGCTCATCATCCTGGCCGCGGTTTTCCTCGCTGAACAGTCCGTTGGCGGTCATCAGGCGCTTGACCTCGCCCAGGCGCATCCCGGCGATGATGCGCACCCGACTGTGGGCCCAGAATGCCTTGAAGCGGCTGTTGAACAGGACGATGCGCTGTTGCGCGTCGAACAGCACGAATGCATCGGAAATGCTCTCGATGGCGTCGATCAGGTGCCGATGGGCCGTTTCCGCCCGCAGCCGGGCCTCACCGAGCAAATGATTGCCGGCCTTGAGCTCGGCCATGGCCTGGTTCAACGCATCGGTGCGTTCGCGCACCTGCTCGGCCAGCACCACCGAATGCTGGAACGCCGCATACGGGTCGCTGCCCCGGGTCACACCGGACTCCACCCGCTCGATCAGCGCAGCATTGATGCGCCGCAGTTTGTGGTTTTCGTGCTGCAGTCCGGCAATCTGCGCCTGCAGATCAGCGATGGCCGGGGACGCGATGTCGGGCAATGGCAACTCCGGTAAAGGTCTGGTTGATGTGCATGCCATTGAACTGTTCTCCATAGGTGTTGAAACCCATCACCCGTTGTTTGCGCAAGAACTGGCCGATCTGCTCCAGGCCACCGCGGTCTTCCAGCTCCAGACGCCTGAGGAAACAGTCGCAGCCGATGGTCAGCAACAGATCGCCGAGACGCGCCTGCAAGCCGTCGAAGAGGTTTTCCAGGTTGTTTAGCAAGGGGCCCGGGGTCATGGCCGTGAGAACGATGCCGTTCTCCACCGCGCAGTAGAAACTCAGGCTCAGGTCCGGGTGCACCTGCTGGACGGCCCGCACGTAATACTGGTCGTTGATGCGCACCGCCAACGGATGGGCGGCGAACACCCGATAGTCGAGGGCGCTCACCGGCACGCCGATATGCCGTGCGTACTCCTCAGCGGCCGGTTCGGCGTTGAGCTCATAAACCCGGCGCGAAGTGCTGTCGGCGCCGGTCACCACCAGTTTCTCTTCCCGGGGCAGGACGTGATGGGTGGTGAACACTTCGAATTCCAACCAGGTATTGATCAGCACCACCACGGCCGCGCCGCTATGGAACTGGCCTTCGAAATACACGTGGGTGTGGGTCAGGTAGTTGTCGTCGCCGGCCGAACCGCCAAAATGCGGGATGTCGCCCAGGGCAGCGCTCAGCGCCGCGAGCACCATCTCTTCGCGGCTGGAGAGGCCATCGAGCAGGGTCAGTGCGAAGCTGTGGCCCTTGATCGGTGCCAGGGCATTACTGCGGCAGCCGCTCGCCAGGCGTTCGACCATCTGCTGGGCGTCGATCAGGCTGAAGTCGCCCATTTCGCCGATCAACTCGGCGGCAATGGAAAAGTGCCGGTGGTCGAACCCCACCGCACTCACGCAGTTGCGACCATAACCCTGGGCGGTGATTTCCCCGGCGCTGGTGCAACCCACCAGGCGAATCCCGCCGAAGCTCCGGGACAGTGCCTGGCCCAAGGCCGGCAGATCGTATTCGGCGGAACAGAAAAACAGCACGAAGCCCAGGTACGGATGCAGCAACTGCCGCGCCAGTTCCTGAGCCACTTGCTCGACATCCGTTGCCTGGGACATCGCGCTTACCACGCCTTCGCTCTGGGCCTGCTGCATCTTCGCCTCCGTGACAGGAGCCTTGAGTGTACGAAGCCGCGCCGCGCCCACGAATGCTACTTGGGTAGCGGGTGTGCGCTTCCATGGGATGAGAACGGTGGCGGCCCGGGCCGCGATGCGCACGGCTGGGGCCACCACAAAACATGCCTGAACCAGAACTGGAACACCCCTGTGGCGAGGGGATTTATCCCCTCGCCACAGGGGTTGTGTTGCCATAGGTACTACCAGGTCAACACAGCCCCCACCGCAAACGTATCGGTGTCTTCATTCTGCGCGCTGGTATCGTGGCCGTTGATTTCGAACTGGTTGTACTCGGCCACGAGCTTGAGGTTATCGTTGACGTCATGGAACAGCGCAATGCCGCGGGTTTCGTAATCGGCACCGCTGCCCACCACGCCGTTGCCGTCGTCATCGGTCTTGCCATAGGACAGCGCCAGGCGGTTCTTGCCCAGCTTGTACGAGCCTTGCAACAGATAGCCCTTGCTGTCGACGTTGCGCAACGTGGCTTCGCCGGCGTTGTTGGTGAAGAACGGATTGATGCCCTTGGCCTGGAACCCGGAGCCGGTGAGCGACAGGCCGCCCATCTTCGCCTGCACGCCATAACCCAGGCCTTTGGAGGTCACCGATTCGACAGTGGAATCGGTGTTGTCCGAGGTCTGGTAGCTACCGTTGAGCCAGCTGTAGATCTTCGCGCCGCCGAGGTCGAACTGGTAAGTGATCTCGCTCTCGGTGCGCGGGTTTTCCTGGTAGGCCTTGCCGGTGGCGCTGTTGTCGTTGGTGTCCACCGGATCCATGATCCCCACTGCCACCCGCAGCCCGTCCATGACCGGGGTGCGATAGGTGATCTGCGAGGTCGGGAATGGATAGGGATAGCCGCTGCCGATGTTGCCGAACGACACGCCACCGCCGTCCACCAGGCCCAGGGTGTCGCTGACCTGGCCATAGCCGGCGAGCAATTCGTCGAGCAGGATGTTGGAACGGGCGAACAGGCCGAAGTCCTTGCCGATCAACACCTCGCCCCACTCCGGGTTGGCGACGGTGCCGTAGAACTGGCGCACGTCGATGGCAGTGTCGGTGCCGTTGGTCTCGCTGTCGTTGATGGTCACCCAGAACGACGCGCGGGCGCCGAGCTTGAGGTCATCGACCTGTTTGCTCATGTTGAAGCCCAGGTAGTTGGGCAGAAAACCCATCTTGACCCGCGCCTGGCGCCGGTCGAACTGATCCCCCGCCCGGTCCACGTCGCTGTTGACGTAGAAGGCGTTGATGTAGCCATCGGTGGAAAAGGTGGTCTGGTCCTTGTCGTACAGCATGATTTCAGCCTGGGCCCACGACGTCAGGCCGAGGGTCGAGAGGCTGGCGATGACCGCAGGCATAAAACGGCGACGGGTATTTTTATTGTTGTGCATGGCGCGCTCCGCAACAGGGGACGGGATGTCGGAGGCGATTATCGAAAGGCTACAGGCCCCGCCATACGCTGCCTTGGAGGCAATTGGCGGGTGCTTTGGTGGCGCGGGTTTGGAGCGACAGTTTCGGTGTACGACCCTGGTGCTCGGGGGAGCAATACTTCGGGCCCAACCCTATCCCACAAGATTGATGTCCACCCGTGGCGAGGGAGCTTGCTCCCGCTGGCCTGCGCAGCAGGCCCCCTCGACCTGAACTCAGAACCGCGGCTTGACGGTCTTCCAGTCCGGCCGGTAGCGCTGCATCTGCCGCACATCGTCGCGCTGGCGAATGCCGCAACGCAGGAACTGTTCATGCAACATGCCCAGTTGATCCCGGTCGAGTTCCAGCCCGAGTCCCGGTGCCCGGGTAATCTTCACGCAGCCATCGACAATCGGCAGCTTGCCGCCCTTGATCACCTCCTCATCCGGCTCCTGCCACGGGTAATGGGTGTCACAGGCATAGTCCAGGTTCGGCACCGCGGCCGCTACGTGGGCCATGGCCATCAGGCTGATGCCCAGGTGCGAGTTCGAATGCATCGATACGCCGAGGCCAAAGGTGTCGCACATTTTCGCCAACGCCTGGGTGTCCCGCAGGCCGCCCCAGTAATGGTGATCGGCCAATACGATCTGCACGCTGTTCAGCGCGACACTGCGGCGGAACTCGTCGAAATCGGTGACCACCATGTTGGTCGCCAACGGCAGGCCGGTGCGCTTGTGCAGCTCGGACATGCCCTCCAAACCCGGCGTCGGGTCTTCGTAATACTGCAGGTCATCGCCCAGCAGCTCAGCCATGCGAATGGAGGTTTCCAGCGACCAGTTGGCGTTCGGATCGATGCGCAACGGGTAGCCGGGAAACGCGCGTTTCAGCGCTTTGATGCACGCCACTTCATGTTCCGGCTCCAGTGCGCCAGCCTTGAGCTTGATGCTCTTGAAACCGTAGTCGGTGATCATGCGCCGGGCCTGGGCGACGATCTGCTGTTCGGTCAGCGCCTCGCCCCAACTGTCCGGCGGATACGGCGAATCGATGTGCTCGGCGTACTTGAAGAACAGGTACGCGCTGAACGGGATCTCTTCGCGAATCGCCCCGCCCAGCAGATCCACCAGCGGTACATTGAGGTAATGGGCCTGCAGGTCCAGACAAGCCACTTCGAATGCCGAGTAGGCGTTGCTCACGGCCTTGCTCGCATGGGAGCCCGGCGCCAGTTCGGCGCCGGCGACACTGGCGGGCCGTTGCGCGGCGACGGTGGCCTGGACGATGCTCCGCAACTGGTTGAGGTTGAACGGGTCCAGGCCAATCAGTTGGTCCTGCAATTGCTGCTGGATCGCCAGGGCCGGCGCATCGCCGTAGCTCTCGCCCAGACCGATGTAGCCGTTGTCACTCTCGATCTCGATGATCGAGCGCAGCGCAAACGGCTCATGAATGCCGCTGGCGTTGAGCAATGGCGGATCGCGAAAGGCAATGGGGGTGACGGTGACGCGTTTGATCTTCATACAGCGGCTCCCGATGGGCCAGGGTTCAGGGCTTGGGTGTTTTCCGATGGATGGGCCTGCGCGACGATTTCACGCTTGCCGGACAATGAGTTGGGCGTGTCGCGCCCCGGTGAGGTACGGGCGAAGAAGATCACCACGGCGGCGACCAGCGAGGTAATCGCCAGGCCATACAGGCCGCCCTCGATGGAGCCGGTGGTCTGCTCCAGGAAACCGAACGCCGTCGGCGCGACGAAGCCGCCAAGGTTGCCGATGGAGTTGATCAGAGCAATCACCGCCGCCGCGATGCGGGCGTCGAGGTAGCTTTGGGGAATCGGCCAGAACAGCGCCGACGCGGCCTTGAAACCGATGGCCGCGAAACAGATGGCGACGAAGGCGAAGACCGGCCCGCCGGTGGTGGACATGAACATGCCGAACGCCGCGATCACCAGGGTTGCCGCCACCCACGCCTGCTGGAACTTCCATTTGCCGGCCAGGGCCGCGAAACCGTACATCGCCACGATGGAAATGATCCATGGGATGGAGTTGAGCAAGCCGACCTGGAAATCCCCCAGGCTGCCCATTTTCCTGATCATACTCGGCAGCCAGAACGTGGCGCCGTAGATCGTCAGGGCGATGGAAAAATAGATGAAACAGAACAGCGCGATCTGCCGGTCGGCGAGCAGCTTGAACATCGACGGCTTGATCACCTGGGCGGCTTCCCGGGCCCGTTGTTCTTCGGCGATGGTGACGGTCAACACGGCTTTCTCTTCGGCGCTCAGCCATTTGGCCTGGTTGGGGTGCGATTGCAGCCAGAACCAGACAAACCCGCACAGCACGATGGAGGCAAAGCCTTCGATCAGGAACATCCACTGCCAGCCATGCAACCCCATGCCGCTGACATGCAACAGGGCACCGGACACCGGCCCGGAAATCACCGAAGCGATGGCCGAACCGCTGAGGAAGATCGCCATCGCCTTGCCGCGCTCGTTGGCCGGCAGCCACTGGGTGAAGTAGTAGATGATGCCGGGAAAGAAGCCCGCCTCCGCCGCGCCGAGAATGAAGCGCAGCACGTAGAAACTGGTTTCGCCGCGCACGAAGGCCATGGCCATCGCCGCCGCGCCCCAGGTGAACATGATCCGCGTCAGCCAGGCGCGGGCACCGTAGCGTTGCAGCAACATGTTGGACGGCACTTCGAACAGCGCGTAGCCGACGAAGAACAACCCGGCGCCAAGGCCATAGGCGGCGGCACCGATGCCCAGGTCGGTTTCCAGGTGGCTGCGCACGAAGCCGATGTTGACCCGGTCGATGTAGTTGACGATGAACATCACCACCACCAGGGGCAGTACATGACGTTTGACCTTGGCCGCGGCGCGCGCCAGGGTACTGTCATGCGTGGAGTCCGGTACGTTATTCAAGGGAGCCTCCCAATCGTTGTTTTTGTGGGGAACGGCTCGATGATGGACGGGGTGTATTGTTCCCGTCTAATCTAACTTGGCACTTGATTGATACCTGGATTGAATCAATGTTCGAACTGGCCCAACTGCGCTGCTTTACCACCGTCGCGACGGAGCTCAATTTCCGCCGCGCCGCCGAGCGGTTGAACATGACCCAGCCACCGCTGAGCCGGCAGATCCAATTGCTGGAGCATCACCTGGGTGTCGAACTGTTCACCCGCAGCACCCGCAGCGTGGCCCTCACCGCCGCCGGCCGGGCGTTCTTCATCGAGGCGCAGAACCTGCTGGAACAGGCGCAACAAGCCGCCACGGCCGCCCGGCGCTTCGCCCAGGGCGACATCGGCTCGGTCACCATCAGCTTCGTCGGCAGCGCAGTCTATGAGTTTCTGCCCAAGGTCATCGCCGAGGCGCGGCTGAAACAGCCCCAGGTAAAAATCGTCCTTTCGGAGATGAACACCTACCAGCAGCATGAAGCCTTGCGCGCGCGGCGCATCGACCTGGGCATTGTCCGCTCGCCGCTACTGGAAACCGGCTACGCCACCGAATGCCTGGTACGCGAACCCTTCGTGCTGGCAGTCCCCGCCGGACATCCGCTGGCGACTGCCGACACGGTGCGCGTCCAGGATCTGGATGCCCAACCGTTCCTGATGTATTCCCATTCCGCCTACCCACCCTTCAACGAATTGCTCACCGGCATGCTCCGCTCGGCCCGGGTCGCGCCGCAATTCGTGCAATGGCTGGGGTCGTCACTGACAATCCTGGCGCTGGTCAACGCCGGCATGGGCCTGGCGCTGGTGCCGCGTTGCGCCACCAGCGTGGTGTTCAAGCAGGTGGTGTTTCGCGAGATCGATCTGGGTGAAGGGGTACAGAGCGAGTTGCATCTGGTGTGGCGCGAGGACAATGACAACCCGGCGTTTACCATGTTGCTGGAAGGGATTCGCGGGGCGGTCCGCGAGGGAGTTTGATGCGTTGTCTGCCGAAGTATTTTGTCGATTACGCATTTGTGGCGAGGGGATCCAGCGACTCAGCTGTTCCCGCCACGCCAAAGTAGTTGTACGATGACAGATGAGTGCATTTGGAAGCACTCATTTCCTCATACTTACAACAACAAGGAAACACCCCATGAAAAAAGCGACATTGGCCATCAGCTTCCTGTGCCTGTTCAGCGGTTACGCAGCGGCGGCCACTTCATCCGCCGAACAAGAGGTGGCCCAGGCCGTCGATCACCTGACCCAGGCCATGCTGCACAAGGACATCCCCCAGCTTCAGGCCCTGGCCGCCGAGAACCTGACCTACGGGCATTCCAGTGGGAATATTCAGGACAAGAAGGCCTTTATCGCTGACATCGAGACCGGTAAGAGTGCGTTCAAGACCCTGGAAATGCAGAACCAGAAAATCACCCTCTCAGGTGACACCGCCCTGGTGCGCAACCATTTCTCGGCCCAGGCGATCAAGGGCACCGATATCGTGCCGACGGAAATCGAGAACTTCCAGATCTGGCAGAAGCAGAAAAATGGCAAGTGGCTGCTGATCGGGCGGCAAGCGTTCAAGTTCTAATCGCCCCACAGGGCTTGTCGGCTGACAGTGATCTTGCGGTCAGCCTTGAACTCAATGTGGGAGCGAGCCTGCTCGCAATGGCGTCAGCCCAGTTACTACGCTATCGCGAGCAGGCTTCCCACAGCAATTGCACCTAGATGCCTGCCCACTGCTCCCGCTGCTGCATCAGGAAATCGACGAAGGCGCGGACCCGTTGGGGCATGTAGCGGCCATGGGGATAGAGCAAGGTGAAGGGACGTGAGCGGCCACTGAAAGGCTGCAGCACTTCCACCAGGCTCCCGTCCGCCAGTTCCTGCTCGACGATGAAGCGGTAGGTCTGGAACAGCCCCGCGCCATGCTTGGCCAGTGTCACCCCGCCCAGTACATCGTCCGAACAGCAGTAGTTGCCCTGGCCGAACACCTCCCGCTCCTTGCCATCGACATTGAACAACCAGGAAATCCGCCGGCCGCTGCTGGGCAAGTCGAATTGAATGCATTCGTGATCACCCAGGTCTTCGAGGGTCTGCGGCGTGCCAGCCTTGCTCAGGTAATCCGGAGACGCGACCACGACCAGTTTGGCGTCCTCCAGCAAGCGGGCGATCAGCGAAGAGTCCGGCTGGGCCCGCACGCGAATCGCCAGGTCGTAGCCCTCGGCGACGAAGTCGATGTTCCGATTGCTCAGGTGCACGTCCACGCTGACTTGCGGATACTGCGCACGGAAGGCCGGCAGCAAGGGCAGGATCCGGTGATGCCCGTAGGTAGTAGGCAGGCTGATGCGCAGTTGCCCGGACGGCACCGATTGCGCCCCCATCACTTCCTGTTGAGCCTCCACCAATTGCGTCAACGCCTGCCGGCACTGCTCGAAATAGGTCTTGCCGGCGTCGGTCAGGCGGATACTGCGGGTGGTGCGCACGAACAGGCGCGAACCCAGACGTTCCTCCAGGCGAAAGATAGAACGGCTCACCGCCGCCGGGGTCACGCCTGCCACCTGTGCCGCCGCCGTGAAGCTGCCCGCTTCGGCCGCCAGGCAGAACAGTTCTATGCTGCCCAACTGCAGGTCTTCAAAGTGCCGCTTCATGATTCGTTACACCGCGTATCAACTGAATATGCCAGCTGCCTGTTTATCAGCCGGCGGCGTATAAATACAGTGGACTTCGGTTGCGCAGGAATTTTCCCGCGCTCATTTCTCATCAGCAGGAGTGCAACATGCCATTCGTTAACGTGCGGATTACCCGTGACGGCGTCACCCGCGAACAAAAAGCCCAGGTCATCTCGGAAATCACTGAGACCCTCCAGCGTGTACTGGGCAAGGATCCGCACCTGACCCATATCGTGATCGAGGAAGTCGATACGGATAACTGGGGTTATGCGGGGATGACGACGACGGAGTATCGGAGTCTTCCCAAAGAGTGAGGGTTTGCCTTTCCAGGCCCGGTCCAGTTGACCGGGCTTTTTTCTGTCTGGTGCGTGCCCCTGTGGGAGCGGGCTTGCTCGCGAAAGCGGTGTGTCAGCAATGGATATGTGGCTGGTACACCGCTTTCGCGAGCAAGCCCGCTCCCACATTGATTATCTGTGTCTCAGACAGGATTGATTACACCAGGTATCAACTCAAGTACCAGAACCCCCATTTATCAAGTCCAGGTGCAGCAATAACCTGATCTCAACCAGCGCCTACCGGCGCCGCGGTTCAACTCAATTTGATCAGGAGTCAAATCATGAACAGCAAGAAAACCGTCCTCATCACCGGCGCGTCCAGCGGAATCGGCCTGGGTCTGGTCCAGGCGTTTCTGGATCGGGGTTATAACGTGGTGGGTAACGCGCGTTCCCAGTCCGGGCTGGATCAGGTCGCTGCGCGACTCGGTCATCCGGCCGGCTTCATCGGGGTGGCCGGCGATATCGCCGCACCGGCGACTTCAACCGCGCTCATCAGCAGAGCCATCGAAGCGTTCGGCGCCGTTGACGGGCTGGTGAACAATGCCGGGTTCTTCCTGCCCAAACCCTTCATCGAATACAGCCCCCAAGACCTGGAGTCATTGCTGGATACCAACCTCAAGGGACTCGTCTACGCCAGTCAGGCGGCTGCCGCACACATGATCGATCGCCGGCAGGGTTTCATCATCAACATTTCCGCCGCTGTGGCCCTGCAGCCGAATATCCAGGTGCCGGCCGCGCTGCCGGTGTTGATCAAGGGGGGCGTCAACCAGATGACCCGTGCCCTGGCTCTTGAGTTGTCGCCGCACAACATCAAGGTCAACGCCGTCGCGCCCGGCATCATCGACACGCCGATGCATGATCCGGCCCATCGCGAATTCCTCAATAATCTGGCCCCGGCCGGCCGCGTGGGTACCATAGGGGAAATCGCCGAGGCGGTGTTGTATCTGGCAGGCGCCGATTTCACGACCGGCGTGGTACTGCCGGTGGATGGCGGGATGAGCACGGGCAAGTGGTAGGAGTCGCCACAGCCCATTGTGGGAGCGAGCCTGCTCGCGATGAGGCCCCTCCAGCCGATATTTTCTTCGACTGACCTGACGCTATCGCGAGCAGGCTCGCTCCCACAGGGTCATGATTTAACTGACGGGTCCTATTCCAGGTCAGAGGCCATCGCATGCAATCGGCGACCAATGACATCAAGCAGATCGCACCCATCGCGCAAGGGAATGGCCAGTACTTCGGCAAAGTCATGCAGGATCACTGCATCGCTGCTGATCTCCGAGCGCATGGCCAGATTTTCCAATAGTTGTGTCACTGCGGCGATTCGATAAGCCGCCGTATCGTGCAACACATCCAGCGGCGCCTCAGTGTCGATCAATAGAGCGTGGTAGTTGTTTTCGATCCCAGTGATGGGCATGTAACGATTCATGGGTGAAGCTCCTTTAGCAGTTCAATTAACCACCAACCTCACTTCCACATGAAGGTGGCAGCCGTACGCGGGTGTGGAAGACCGGGGCTAAAGGAACCCGGCGCACCCTAAAGTGCCCCGCGCAAAGCTGCCATAACGCCGCAATGTTGACACAGAAAGCGGTCAACATCAGCTCATGGACGCTTAGCGCCTTTAGCTAGAGAACGGACTTCCACATCCGGTCGCTACATCGGTAGCGACGAACAGAATTTAGCGGCGAACCCCATCACCGTACAGTCAGCGAAAGACGTCACAGCCTGCGGGAAACGTCCGAGATTCCGACCAACTCTCAAACAGCTTCATTCCTCTGTTCCGCCTGCCCCACCAGCGACGCCTCTTCTATCCGCCGAAAAAACGTCTGCGCCCGAATATCCTGGACGAAAGCCACGTTCAGCCGCAACCAGTCACACGTCTCCCTCGCCGGCATGAAACTGGCGCCTTGGGAGAGCTGAACCTGCGCTTCACGGGCGATCTGCTGCACCCGTCCGCTCTCCACATGCCGGGGCCTGGCCCATACGAACAGGCCCCCGGTCGGCTCGGCGAAGACCTCCCAGTGCGCCTGGTCAAGTTGGCGCAGCGTGCTCGCCATCTGCTTGTTCAAACGCTGGCGCAGGCGTTGCAGCAACTTGCGATAAGCCCCGTTGGCGAGCAGTGTCGCCACGACATTTTCCGCCAACAGCGAGCAGCCGATACCGGTCACCATCTTGACCTCGGCCAGCCGGTTGATGATGTCAGGTTGAGCGACCACGTAACCGATGCGCAGCGAACTGGACAGTGTCTTGGAAAAGCTCGCCAGATAGATCACCCGGTCCAAACCGTCGAGGGTCGCGAGGCGAGACGTCGGCCCATTCTGGAAGTCAGCGTAGATGTCGTCTTCGATGAGGCGCAAATCGTGTTGGTTGGCCAGTTGCAGCAGACGATACGCGACGCTCGGCGCGAGGCTGGTGCCGGTGGGGTTCTGGTACATGCTGTTGATGAAGAAATAGACGGGTTTGTACTGGCCGAGCAAGCGCTCGAGGCTGGTGATATCCGGCCCTTGGGTGCCCCTCGGAACCGCCAGGGTCCTGACTCCGTGCAACTTCAGCAGATTGAACAGATTGTAGTAGCCGGGGCTTTCCACCAGGACCAGGTCACCAGGCTTGAGCAGCGTGCGCACCAACAGGTCGAGGCCATGGCTGGCGCCTTGGGTGGTGAGGATCTGCGCAAGATCGGCATGTATGTCGATCAGCCCCAGCCGTTTCTGGATGTGCTGGCGTAGAGGAACAGAGCCCAGGGGCGTGCTGTAGTTGAACAGTGCGTGGTTGTCGCTGCGCACCACCTGGCGGATCGCCTGACCCAGATCGGTGTCGTCGCGCCAGGAGTCAGGCAGCCAGCCGCAGCCGAGCTTGAGTAGCGTGGACTCGTTGTCGAATAACGTCCATGCCCCCTCGCTTGTTTCAGCATCCGGCTCCACGGGCCGGGACACCTGCTGGGCGACAAAGAAACCCGATCCATGCCGCGATTCCAGCACCCCGCTGGCAACCAGTTGGTCATAGGCCTTGATCACACATGACAGGCTGACATCATTCTCCTGGGCCAATTGCCGGATGGAAGGCATTCGGGCACCGGGGCGGATGTGATGGCTGCTGATCCAGCCCACCAGCTGAGTCATCAGTTGCCGGGTCATGGGCTCGGCGGCATTGCGGTCGATATTCAGGTCCATGTCGGAGGCTCTTGAAGTGTTCTCCAATTTCGAGCGAACAGTTAATCACAAAACCCCTCGGCCTGTTCCTTGTTCCCGCGAAGCCCGGCAGTGATAGTCCCGTAGACGCCATTTGACGACTTTCGGGGAGCACGCTTGAACGCACAGCATCGACATTCATGGGGACTGGCTTTCGGCCTTTGCCTGATCACCCTGGCGGTCAACCTGCAGGCGCCGCTCTATACCACCTACGCCCAGGCGTCCGGCCACGGGGCCGGTGCTACGGCGGTGGCGTTCTCATGTTATGTACTGGGGGTGTTGCCGGTGCTGCTGGCCTTCGGCGGGCTGGCCGACCGGGTAGGACGCCGGCCGCTGATAATGCTTGCGTTGGGTTTGTCGATGCTGGCGACAGTCATCACCTCGATCTGGCCGAACCTCGTCGCGCTGGGTCTGGCGCGGCTGATGATGGGGGTGGGCACGGGCCTGGCGTCGGCAACGTCGACGGCCTACATGACTGAACTGCTGGCGGGCAGCGATACCCGCTCCGCCGCCAATCGGATCACCGCCAGCACCTCCCTGGGCTTCGGCCTGGGGGCGGCGTTGACCAGTCTGTTCCTGTCCGTCCACCACAGCGTGGTGCCCGGCAGTTTCTGGTTGCAGTTGTGCCTGGCCGCTGTCGCGTTCATCGTGGTGTCCAGGCTGCCGGACCCTGCGGCCAGAACAACTCGGGCGCCGATGCTGCGCCTGCCGCTGTTCCCCGCCGGCAGCTTGCCCTATGGCTTCTCCATGCTGCTGGCCTGGGCGACCTCGGGCCTGGTTATCGCGATACTGCCCTCGGTGCTGGCACGTCACAATCTGCAGCAATGGTCGGGCCTGTCGACCTTCACCGTGATCAGCTGCGGGCTGCTGTTCCAGCCCTGGGTGCGTCGCCTGCAACCGGCCAGGGCCACCGGGTTTGGCTTGCTGGTGCTGCCCTTGAGCTATGCGCTGCTGGCCTGGGGCGCGAGCAGCGGTTCGCTGATCGCAGTGCTGCTTGGGGCGCTGGGGGCCAGCAGCGCCTGCTATGGTTTTCTGTACCTGGGCGGGCTCTCGGCGATCACCGCAATGGCCGGCCTGGAAAAGGCCCGGGTCAGTGCCGGGTTCTTCCTGTTCGCGTACATCGGGTTCAGCATTCCGGTGGTGGTGACCGGCCTGTTGGCTGACCGGTTTGGCGCCGATGTGGCGTTGGTCCTGTTCGGGCTGGCGTTGTCGTTGGGTGCGTTGGTGACGGGGTGGGTCATCGTTCGGACAGAAGCGTATGTAATCCGCGTATCCCACGGCTGAACACGGACCCCTCGCCACAAAGGGCTCACTCGTCTGGAGGGTAGCGTCAAGATCCGAGACACCACCTCCGCCAAGTCGTATACCATATCCCCAACTCAGCAACCGACCCGCCGCCGTGACTTTATCCAAGTTCAAACTGCCTGACCTGGGCAACACCCCCTCCACTTCGGAAATCATCACCCGGCACCTGCGCGAGGCCATCGTGGCCGGGCATTTTGCCGAGGACGAGCCGATTCGCCAGGACGATATCGCCCGTCAGTTCAACGTCAGCAAGATCCCCGTGCGTGAAGCTCTCAAGCGTTTGGAGGCCGAAGGCCTGGTGATGTTCCAGCGCAATCGTGGCGCGATGGTCACGCGGATGTCCGAGGTGGAGTTGGCGCAGATGTTCGAAGTGCGGATGTTGCTGGAGGACAAGGTGCTGCGCCTGGCGATTCCCAACATGACCGAAGACACCTTCGCTCGCGCCGAGGCCATTTGTCGCGAGTTCATCGGCGAGGATGACGTCGGGCGCTGGGCCGAACTCAACTGGCAGTTGCACGCCTGCCTCTACGAGCCGGCACAACGGCCTTTTTTGGTCAGCCTGATTCGCTCGGTCCACGACAAGCTGGAGCGCTACCTGCGCATGCAGATGAGTTTGTCGGCCGGCAAGGAGCGCGCCGATCACGAGCACCGGGAAATCCTCGATGCCTGCCGGGCCGGTGATATCGAACGGGCGGTGAAACTGCTGGACGAGCACATCGCCGGCGTCTGCAAGACGCTGTTCGAGTTCCTGCCTTCCAGCCATTGAGGTTGATCGCTCAAAAAATGCCGGGCCGCTGAGCGACCCGGCATTTTTTTTTTGCGCATATACATATGTACCACCAGGGCCCAGCAACGCGGCCGCAGAATCGGAGCCTTCTTAATCAGAGACAAAATGCCCCTCAATCATGACCGATACCATTGTAGACACCCTGACTGTGACAGCCTCGATCACCAACGAAAACTGGGCCGGCACCGACGACACCCTGTATGTGTCCATGGGGCCTCTCAGTCAGATGCAATTATTCTGTGAAGCCCCGCGAGTCGGGCAGACCATCACGGTGGAGATCGACCTGCCAAGACTGTTCGGCCGCCCCCGGATCTCATTGTCCGAAATCGACGGCCTGACCTTCTACCAGAGGCCCGAAGCCCACCCGATCGCCACCGATGACTGGGAGCTGGACTCCGTACTGATCAAGGCCAATGACATCTACACCAACCTGTCCTTCAAGCAGGTGCACCGTTGGCTCAGGAATTCATCCTCGCACTTGCTCGCCGTATGGTCGGGCCATGTGCATTTTTCCGATTGGATGAATTCCGACAAGCGATCGATTGACCTCAACGCCCAGACCTACCCGATCAGGTGGATGCCCTTCATTGGCGATCTCATGCACTGGCGTTGCTATGATCCGTCGAAAATCGACGGCGTCGGTCAACTGGTGGGGATGTGGGACGGCCAATTGATCGGCAATCAACTGAAATCGCAAACCAGCGAAATACTCTCTCCCAACGACCAGTCCAACAGCTACACCTGGGTGTATACCCCGGAAAACTCCATCATTTATAAACGCTGGGAACATGCTGATCGGGCCAACTACATCCGGCACAGCCAACTCGGCAGCGGCAGGCCGGTCATATGCGCCGGGGAATTCAGGATCAGGGAGCATCGCATGGAGCACGTCATTGCCATGGTCAACGATGCGTCGGGGCATTACCGCCCCGACGGCGGAGCCTGCCTGCGCTACGTGGCGGAAAAGTTCGAGGCCCTGGGCATCAATACGGAATACATCGAGTGGCAGTGGAGAGACACCTCCGACTGATGATCACGGCTCTGCACTGTGCCGATTTCGTCATGGGTGACAGATAAAACCATCAAGCCGCCGCCCCCTGTTGCGGGCCACGCTTGCGCTCACTTATCTGAACGGACGTGGCCCCATGAAGCGCATCACTGTGATCGATTCCCACACCGGCGGTGAGCCGACCCGACTGGTCACCGACGGTTTTCCCGATCTCGGCCAGGGCAGCATGGCCGAGCGCAGGCAGCGCCTGGCCTCGCAGCACGATGACTGGCGCGCCGCCTGCGTACTGGAACCCCGGGGCAGCGACGTGCTGGTGGGCGCGCTGCTGTGTGAACCGGTCGACCCGAGCGCCTGTGCCGGGGTGATCTTCTTCAACAACAGCGGCTACCTGGGCATGTGCGGCCACGGCACCATCGGCCTGGTGGCGTCGCTGGCTCATCTGGGGCGGATCGGCCCGGGCGTACACAGCATCGAAACCCCGGTGGGCACCGTCCAGGCCACTTTGCATGAGGATCGCTCGGTCAGCGTGCGCAACGTCCCCGCCTATCGCTGGCGCAAGGCACTGCGCCTGGAAGTGCCCGGCATCGGCCCGGTGGAAGGCGACGTGGCCTGGGGCGGCAACTGGTTCTTCCTGATCGCCGACCACGGCCAACGGGTGGCGAGCGACAACCTCGACGCGCTGACCGCCTACACCTACGCCGTGCAGCAAGCATTGGAACAGCAAGGCCTGCGTGGCGAGGACGGCGGGCTGATCGACCACATCGAGCTGTTTGCCGACGACTTGCAAGCCGACAGCCGCAACTTCGTACTTTGTCCCGGCAAGGCCTACGACCGCTCCCCTTGCGGCACCGGCACCAGCGCCAAGCTGGCGTGCCTGGCCGCGGACGGTAAGCTGCAGCCCGGCCAGATCTGGCGCCAGGCCAGTGTGATCGGCAGCGAGTTCGAAGGCTCTTATGAGCAGGCGGGCGAGCGCATCGTGCCGACGATTCGCGGCCGCGCCTATATCAGCGCCGAAGCCACGCTGATCATCGAAGCGGATGACCCGTTCGCCTGGGGCATTCGACTGTGACCGAGGGCCTGATCGCCGACGTGATCGTCATCGGTGCGGGCATCGTCGGCGCGGCCTGTGCCCGGGCCTTGTCCCAGCGTGGCTTGAAGGTCGTGGTGCTCGATGCCGGCTGGCACGGCGCCACCGCGGCCGGCATGGGGCATCTGCTGGTGCTGGACGACAACCCGGCGGAACTGGCCCTGAGTCAATATTCCTTGCAGCGCTGGCGCGAGCTGGCCCCGGCTCTTCCCGAAGGCTGTGGGTGGCGCAACAACGGCACCTTGTGGCTGGCGGCCAATCCGGAGGAAATGGCGGTCGCCAACAGCAAATACCTGAATCTGCTGGCCCACGGAGAAGACTGCGAGCTGATCGGACGCGGGGCCCTGCGTCAGCGCGAACCCGAATTGCGCGAAGGCCTGGAAGGCGGCCTGCTGATCAAGGGCGACGGCATCCTCTATGCCCCCGCCGCCACGCGCTGGATGCTGGGCGGCCCCCACATCCGCCAGCAACGGGCGCAAGTTGCCGAAGTGGACGGCCCGCGGGTACGCCTGGACGACGGGCGCTGGTTGAGGGCCGAAGCGGTGATCCTCGCCAACGGAGTCCAGGCCACTGAACTGTGCCCGGAGCTGCCGATCGAGCCGAAGAAAGGCCACCTGCTGATCACCGATCGCTACCCCGCCACCGTCACCCACACCCTGGTCGAACTGGGTTACGTCACCAGTGCTCACAACGCCAGCGGCCCATCGGTGGCCTGCAACATCCAGCCGCGTCCCACCGGGCAGTTGTTCATCGGCGCCTCGCGCCAGTTCGGCACCGTCGACCCGCAGGTGGAAGGCTGGATGCTGGCGAAGATGCTCAAGCGCGCTGTCGACTACATGCCCGGGCTGGCACAGCTCAACGGCATCCGTGCCTGGACCGGCTTGCGCGCCGCCAGCCCCGATGGCCTGCCGCTGGTGGGACAGCACCCGCAACGCAAGGGTCTGTGGCTGGCGGTGGGGCATGAAGGACTGGGAGTCACAACGGCCCCCGCGACGGCTGATTTGCTGGTAGCGCAGCTGTTCAACGAAGCCTCGCCGTTGGCCCTTCAAGCGTACCTGCCGGAGCGTTTTCTGGGGGAGCCCGTGCATGTCAGCTAAATCTTCTAGCCACAGTTTTATACGGAGCCCGATAGATGCCTGAATTATTCCTGGACGGCCACCCTCTCACGGTCACCCCCGGCACCAGCGTCGCCGCCGCCCTGGCCTTGGGTGCGGACGGTTGCAGTCGCACCTCGGTCAGCGGCCAACGGCGTGCGCCCCTGTGCGGCATGGGCATCTGCCAGGAATGCCGGGTGATGATCGACGGCCAGCGGCGCCTGGCCTGCCAGACCCTGTGCCGCGACGGCATGCATGTGCAGACCCGACCATGAACGAAACCACCGACCTGCTGATCATCGGCGCCGGCCCCGCCGGCATGGCCGCCGCCCTGGCCGCGGCACGCCGCGGCGCGTCTATCGTACTGCTGGACGACAACCCGTTGCCTGGAGGGCAGATCTGGCGCGACGGCCCCCAGGCCAGCCTACCCGCCGCGGCACGCCGCCTGCGTCAGCGGTTGCAGGCCTGTGCCAATGTGCGCTGCCATGCCGGTACCCGGGTCATCGCCTGCGCCGCCGATAAAACCCTGTTGGTGGAGAATGCCGAGCGCGGTTGGCAGATCACCTACGAGCGTTTGATCCTGTGCACCGGCGCCCGGGAGTTGCTGCTGCCCTTCCCCGGCTGGACCCTGCCCGGCGTCACCGGCGCCGGCGGTTTGCAGGCATTGATCAAAGCGGGCCTGCCGGTACGGGATGAACGCCTGGTGATCGCTGGGAGCGGGCCACTGTTGCTGGCCAGCGCCGCCACGGCCAGGCACCAGGGTGCCCACGTGCTACGGGTGGCCGAACAGGCAAGCCGTGCCGCCGTGGCCGGTTTCGCCGCGCAATTGCCGCGCTGGCCGGGCAAGTTCCTGCAAGCGTTCGCTCTGTTCGATAGCCATTACCGCACCGCAAGCCATGTGCTGGAGGCCTTGGGGCAAGAGCGACTCGAAGGCGTGCGTTTGCTGCAACAGGGCAAGGTTGTCGAACTGGCCTGCGACCGGTTGGCGTGTGGTTTTGGGCTCATCCCCAATACCCAGCTCGGCCAGGCCCTGGGCTGCGAGCTCGCCGAGAATGCCCTCGCGGTGGATGCCTGGCAGGCGACCACTCGCCAGGGCCATTACGCCGCCGGCGAATGCACCGGTTTCGGCGGCAGCGAGTTGGCGCTGGTGGAAGGCGCCATCGCCGGTCACGCGGCGGTCGACGATACCGCGGCCGCCCGACGCCTGTGGCCGCGTCGGGAACGCTGGCAGGGTTTCGCCCGAGCACTGAACAAAGCCTTCGCCCTTAATGAGCGGCTCAAGTCCCTGGCCAGGGCCGACACCCTGGTCTGCCGCTGCGAAGACGTGCCCTACGGCGACCTGATCGGCCACGTGAGCTGGCGCGAAGCCAAGCTCGCCAGCCGCTGTGGCATGGGCGCGTGCCAGGGCCGGGTCTGCGGTGCGGCCCTGGAGTATCTGTTCGACTGGACGCCACCCACTCCGCGCCCGCCGTTCAGCCCGGCACGGATCGAAACTTTGCTGGGGCTGGAAGAAACCCCGTCCACTTGAGCCAGACAGCGATTCATTTGTGGGAGCGGGCTTGCTCGCGAAGAGGGGGTACATTCAAGATCAATGCAAACTGAAGCACCGCTTTCGCGAGCAAGCCCGCTCCCACTGGAATCGATGTGTTCATACCGCAACTGTGGGAGCATGCTCGCTTCAACCAGAGATGATGCCAACCCATGTATCCCTCGCTCACATCCTTCACCCCCTGCGACCTGGGCACTCTACTGCACAACCTGCAATCCATCGCGCCGCTGCTCGACACCCTCGCGGACGTGGTGTTTTTCATCAAGGACACTCAGGCCCGCTACGCCTTCGTCAACCAGACCCTGGCCCGGCGCTGCGGCTTCAAGCACAGCAGTGATCTGCTCGGCCGCACCGCCGAGCAGGTGTTCCCCGAGCGTTTCGGCCCGCTGTACACCGAACAGGATCGACGGGTGCTGGCCAGCGGCCGGGAGCTGGCCGACCAACTCGAACTGCACCTGTACTACGGCAATCAACCGGTGTGGTGCCTGACCCATAAAATCGCCCTGCGCGAGCCCAACGGCCAGATCACCGGCCTGGCCGGCATCTCCCGGGACCTGCAACTGCCGCAGTCCAGCCACCCGGCGTTTCAGAAACTGGCGGCGGTGGATGCCCATATCAAACATCACTTTGCCCGCCCCATCAGCCTCGCCGAACTGACCGCCATCGCCGGGTTGTCGGTGGCGCAACTGGAGCGGCACTGCAAACGCATTTTTCAGCTCACGCCCCGGCAAATGATTCACAAAGCCCGACTGGAAGAAGCTTCGCGCCTGCTGCTGGACAGAGACCTGCCTATCACCGAGATCGCCTTGCGTTGCGGCTACACCGACCACAGCGCGTTCAGCCGCCAGTTCCGCGCCTTGACCAGCCTGTCGCCGAGCCAGTACCGCGAAAGCCAGGAGTGAATCTGTTCCCTTAAAGGGCGACGGAGCCCCCACTGCTCCCATCTGTAACACCTGCCTGAAGCGATCTTGAGTACCGCTCGAACCCTCTACGCCCTATTACTGTTTGTTATCAACGAGTTATCCATTCAAGCGAGCGTTTTGTGAGACAGGCACGTGGATTGCTTATCTAATATCGTATACGAAATCCTCAATACGATATCTCACCGCATTTATTCGACAGCGAGGCATTTATGAAAAATCCTGCATTGGCCGTAGCGTTAAGTGTTGTCCTGGCCCCCCTGTTCATCACCACCGCCCATGCCGACAAGCTCGATGACATCATCGACTCCGGCAAGCTGCGCTGCGCCGTGACCCTGGACTTCCCGCCCATGGGCTTTCGTGACGAAAGCAACAAACCGGCGGGCTTCGACGTGGACTATTGCCACGATCTGGCGAAGGTCCTGGGGGTCGATGCCGAAGTCGTGGAAACACCGTTCCCTGATCGGATCCCGGCACTGATTTCCGGCCGCGCCGATGTCATCGTCGCCTCCACCTCCGACACTCTGGAGCGGGCCAAGACCGTCGGCCTGACCGTGCCCTACTTCGCCTTCCAGATGGTGGTGCTGACCCGCGACAACACTGGCATCAATAGCTTCGCCGACCTCAAGGGCAAGGCCGTGGGCAATACCAGCGGCACCTATGAAGCCATCGCGCTGGAGAAAGACCAGAAGAACTGGGGCAGCGGCAGCTTCCGCGCCTACCAGTCGCAGAACGACACGCTGCTGGCCGTCGCCCAAGGGCATATCGATGCGACGGTGGTCACCAACACCGTGGCCGCTGCGACCATCAAGTCGGGCAAATACAAAAACCTGAAGATCGCCGGTGACGCACCTTATGTCATCGACTATGTGTCCCTTGGCGCCAAGCGCAACGAGTTCGGCCTGATCAACTACCTCAACCTGTTCGTCAACCAACAGGTGCGCACCGGCCGCTACAAAGAGCTGTTCGCCAAATGGGTCGGCACCGACATTCCGCCGGCCAACCTGACCGTCCCGCAGGTCTATTACTGAGGATCGGGGCATGCCAAGCACGCCTATCCGTGTCATGGGCCGCAGTCTGGTGGAGGGTGCCGCCCAGGGTGCCCTGCTCTTTGCCGATGTGGGCTTGAGTTTCTGGGGCGGTGTGGATCCGGCCAGCGGTGAAGTCATCGACCGGCATCACCCGCTCAGCGGCGAGCGCCTGGCCGGGCGCGTGCTGGCAATTCCCAGCGGGCGCGGCTCGTGCACCGGCAGCAGCGTCTTGATGGAGCTGATCAGCAACGGCCATGCACCCGCAGCGCTGGTGCTGGCCGAAACGGATGAGATCCTGACCTTGGGCGTGCTGGTGGCGCAATTGATTTTCCAGCGTTCCCTGCCGGTGGTGCAGGTCGGTCGTGAAGCCTTCGACGGCTTGCGCGGCCAGGGTTTCGTGCGCGTCGAAGGCGATTGCCTGACCTTGTCCGGTCGTCGTCCCAACGATCGCTGGGATGGCGCCGACGTCCCCTTGCAGCCGCCCATGCCGTCTACCGTCAGCCTCACCGAACAGGACCGGACGCTGCTCGACGGCAGCCACGGCAAGGCCGCCCAGGTGGCCATGCAAGTCGTCTTGCGCATGGCCGAAATCCAGGGTGCCACGCAGTTGCTGGACGTAACCCAGGCCCACATCGACGGCTGCATCTACACCGGCCCGGCCAGCCTGCGCTTTGCCGAGCAACTGGTGCAGTGGGGCGCCAGGGTGCGCGTGCCCACTACCCTCAATTCCATTTCCGTGGACCAGCGCCGCTGGCGCGAACTGGGCATCGACCCGGCCTTGGGCGAACCGGCGAGTGCCTTGGGCGATGCCTACATGACGATGGGCGCACAGTTGAGCTTCACCTGCGCGCCGTATCTGCTGGATACCGCGCCCAGGGCCGGCGAGCAGATCGTCTGGGCCGAGTCCAACGCGGTGGTCTACGCCAACAGTGTGCTCGGGGCTCGCACGCAGAAATATCCGGATTTCCTGGATATCTGCATCGCCTTGTGCGGCCGGGCGCCCTTGACCGGTTGTCACCTGGACGATCAGCGCAAAGCCAAGCTGATCGTCGACGTGCCGGGATTGGGCACTGTCGACGACAGCTTCTATCCGCTGCTGGGCTATCACATCGGTGGCCTGACGGGCCGGCGCATTCCATTGATACGCGGCCTGGAGCACGCCGCGCCGACACGGGATGACCTGAAGGCCTTCGGCGCCGCGTTCGCGACCACCAGTGCCGCGCCCCTGTTCCACATCGCTGGGGTCACACCGGAAGCCCTCGACCCGGCCGATGTCGTGGAGGTGGATTGTCCAATACCGATGGTAACGGTGGATGCCGCGGGGCTGCTTGCCAGTTGGCGTGAGCTCAACAGTGCCCGGGACAACCGGGTGGACGTGGTTTCCCTGGGCAATCCGCATTTCTCCCTCAGCGAATTTGCCGCCCTGGCGACTCTTTGCACCGGCCGGAGTAAGCACCCGGACGTGATACTCGCCATCACCTGCGGCCGTGCGGTACTGGAACAGGCCCGCCAGGCGGGCCACCTGGACGCCATCGAAGCCTTCGGCGCGACGCTGGTGACCGACACCTGCTGGTGCATGCTGGGCGAACCGGTCATCCCACCCGCTGCCACCACCCTGATGACCAATTCCGGCAAATACGCCCATTACGCGCCCGGCCTGGTGGGGCGCGGGGTGCACTTCGCCAGCCTCGCGGCCTGTGTCGACGCCGCCTGCATCGCCACCGCCAGCGGCCAACCGCCGCTCTGGCTGCAACCTGTCACCCGCCGGGGGAATCCCTTCCATGTTTGACTACAGCTTCCAATGGCGCCCGGCCCTGCGCGCGTTGCCCGACATGCTCGCCGGGGCCTGGGTCACGTTCGAGACCGCGGCGCTGTCGATGATCTTCGGCGTGCTGATCGCGCTGGTGCTGACGGTGATGCGCCAGGCGCGTCATCCATTGCTGCGCGGCATCGGCAATGGCTGGGTCTCCATCGCCCGCAACACGCCGTCGCTGTTCCAGATCTACATCCTCTACTTCGGCCTCGGCTCCCTCGGGCTGCACGTCAGTTCCTGGCTGGCGTTGCTGGCCGGGATCACCTTCAACAATGCCGGTTACCTGGCGGAGAACTTTCGCGGTGGCCTCAAGGCCGTACCCGGTACGCAGATGCGCGCCGCCCGTTCCCTGGGCATGAGCGCGTTCCAGGCCTATCGGATGATCATCGTCCCGCAACTGCTGCGCATCGTCTTCTACCCGCTGACCAACCAGATGGTCTGGGCGGTGCTGATGACCTCGCTGGGCGTGGTGGTCGGCCTGAATAACGACCTCACCGGGGTGACCCAGGAATACAACGTCAAGACGTTCCGCACCTTCGAGTACTTCGCCCTCGCGGCCGCGCTGTATTACCTGATCGCCAAGCTCATCGTCGGGCTCGCCCGGCTGTTGTCCTGGCGGCTTTTCCGTTATTGAGGGCCGGTCATGTTTACAACAAGCCTCACCGTCAACGACCTGCTGTTCTTGCTCGACGGGGCCTGGGTCACGCTGCAACTGACTGTTTGGTCGATCCTGCTCGGCACCCTGGCCGGGTTGCTGTTCGGCCTGCTCCGGGCACTGCTGCCCCGGGCCAGCCTGCCGCTGGCCTGGGTACTGGACGTGTTCCGCAGCGTGCCGTTGTTGATCCAGTTCGTGCTGTTCAACTCCCTGAAAAGTATCGCCGGGCTGAACCTCAGCGCCTTCGCCGTCGGCTGCATCGTGCTCGGCGTCTACGCCGCCGCGTATTTCACCGAAATCGTCCGCGGCGGTGTGCTGGCGGTGCCACTGAGCACCCGGCGGGCCAGCCGTTCCCTGGGCTTGAGCTACCTGCAGGACCTGCGCTTCATCGTCCTGCCGATTGCCACGCGCGTGGCGTTTCCCGGCTGGCTGAACCTGGTACTCGGAGTGATGAAGGACACCGCGCTGGTGATGTGGATCGGCATTGTCGAGCTGCTGCGTGCCTCTCAAACCATCGTCACGCGCATTCAGGAACCCCTGCTGGTGCTGTGCATCGCAGGCCTCATTTACTACGTCATGAGCCTGGTGGTTGCCCGCCTCGGCGCACGTCTGGAAAGAAGGTGGCAGGAAAATGATTGAGATCGAGAACGTGCATAAATCCTTTGGCGACCTGGAAGTGGTCAAGGGTGTCAGCCTGACCGTGGACAAGGGCGAAGTGGTGTCGATCATCGGTGGCTCGGGTTCCGGCAAGTCGACCCTGCTGATGTGCATCAACGGCCTGGAGCCGATCCAGCAAGGCAGCATTCGCGTGGACGGTGTCGAGGTCCATGACCGCGCCACCGATCTCAATCACTTGCGGCAGAAGATCGGCATTGTCTTCCAGCAATGGAACGCCTTCCCGCACCTGACCGTACTGGAGAACGTGATGCTGGCGCCGCGCAAGGTGCTGGGCAAGAGCAAACAGGACGCCGAGGCCCTGGCGGTTAAGCAGCTGGAGCACGTGGGCCTGGGGGACAAGCTCAAGGCCTTCCCGAACAAGCTGTCCGGCGGCCAGCAACAGCGCATGGCCATCGCCCGGGCCCTGGCGATGTCGCCGGACTACATGCTGTTCGACGAAGCCACCTCGGCCCTGGACCCGCAACTGGTGGGCGAGGTGCTGGACACCATGCGCATGCTCGCCGAGGACGGCATGACCATGGTGCTGGTAACCCACGAGATCCGCTTCGCCCGGGACGTGTCCGATCGCGTGGCGTTCTTCTGCAATGGCCGGGTCCATGAGATCGGACCGCCGGACCAGGTGATCGGCAATCCGATGCAGCGGGAGACGGCGGCGTTTCTCAGGTCGGTGAAATAGGCGCTGGTCCCTTCGCGAGCAAGCCCGCTCCCACAGGGTTCGGTGCTGTCCACGAATCCCATGTGGGAGCGGGCTTGCTCGCGAAGAGGCCCGCATGAACAACATAAGGAGCATCCCATGCGCTCATCCAAAATCATCCACATCGTCAGCTGCCACGCCGAAGGCGAAGTCGGCGATGTGATCGTCGGCGGCGTTGCCCCTCCGCCCGGTGCCACCGTGTGGGAACAGTCGCGCTGGATTGCCCGGGACGAGACCCTGCGCAACTTCGTCCTCAACGAACCCCGTGGCGGCGTGTTCCGCCACGTTAACCTGCTGGTACCGGCCAAGGACCCGCGGGCACAGATGGGCTGGATCATCATGGAGCCCGCCGACACGCCGCCGATGTCCGGTTCCAACTCCCTTTGCGTGGCGACTGTGCTGCTGGACAGCGGCATCCTGCCCATGACTGAACCCCAGACCCGCCTGATACTGGAGGCCCCTGGCGGGTTGATCGAAGCCGTCGCCGATTGCCGCGACGGCAAGGTGCAACGGGTGGAGATCAGGAACGTGCCGTCCTTCGCCGACCGTCTCGATGCCTGGATCGAAGTGCAGGGCCTGGGCTCGCTACAGGTGGACACCGCCTATGGCGGCGACAGTTTCGTCATCGCCGACGCCCAGCGCCTGGGCTTTGCCATCCGCCCTGACGAGGCCGCCGACCTGGTAGATATCGGGCTGAAAATCACCCGGGCCGCCAATGAACAACTGGGTTTCGAACATCCGCTGAACCCGGACTGGTCGCATATCTCGTTCTGCCAGATCGCCGCGCCCATCGTCATGGAGGCAGGTGTCGCGACCGGCGCCAACGCCGTGGTGATCCAACCCGGCAAGATCGATCGCTCCCCCACCGGCACAGGGTGCTCGGCACGCATGGCGGTGCTGCAGGCCAAGGGGTTGATGCAGGTGGGTGAACGGTTCATCGGGCGCTCGATCATCGGCTCCGAGTTCCACTGCCGCATCGACTCGCTGACCGACGTGGCCGAACGCCCGGCGATCTACCCGTGCGTTGCCGGGCGAGCGTGGATCACCGGGACCCACCAACTGCTGCTGGATCCGGCCGATCCGTGGCCCCAAGGCTATCGGCTTTCGGATACGTGGCCTGGCGCATGAACATTCCGAATTTCACACCCACCCCTGTGGCGAGGGGATAAATCCCCTCGCCACAGTACTATCATCAACCGGAGACAACCATGAGCAAACGCATCAACTGGAGCGGCGTATTCCCCGCCGTTACCACCCAATTCAACGATGACTTCTCCATCAATCTGGACAAGACCCATGAGGTCATTTCCAACGTCATCCGTGACGGCGTCTCGGGCCTGGTGGTCTGCGGTTCGGTGGGGGAAAACACCTCGTTGAGCGCCGAAGAAAAAATCGCCGTGACCGAAGTCGCGGTGGACGCCTCCCGGGGCCGGGTGCCGGTGATCTGCGGCGTGGCCGAATTCACCAGCGTACAGGCGGCCAAGGTCGCCAACGCGGTGCGCAAGGTCGGCGTCGACGGCGTAATGCTGATGCCAGCATTGGTCTATGGCTCCAAGCCGTTCGAGACCGCCGAGCACTTTCGCTATGTCGCCCGGCATGCCGACGTGCCGCTGATGGTCTACAACAACCCACCGATCTACAAGAACGACGTGACCCCGGACATCCTGATTTCCCTGGCCGATTGCGACAACGTGGTGTGCTTCAAGGACTCCTCCGGCGACACCCGGCGGTTCATCGATGTGCGCAATGAAGTAGGTGATCGCTTTGTCCTGTTCGCAGGCCTCGACGACGTGGTGCTGGAAAGCCTCGCCGTGGGCGCCGAAGGCTGGGTCTCGGGCATGTCCAACGTGTTCCCGAAGGAAGGCGAAACCATCTTCCGCCTGGCCCGCGATGGCAGGTTCGCCGAAGCGATGCCGATCTATGAATGGCTGATGCCGATCCTGCACCTCGACGCCCGCGCCGACCTGGTGCAATGCATCAAGCTGTGCGAAGCCATCGCCGGCCGCGGCAGCGCCCTCTCCCGCCCACCACGCCTGGCCCTGCCGGAAGAGGACCGGCTGTATGTGGAACAGATCATGGCCAAGGCCCTGGCGAATCGGCCGGTGCTGCCGGATGTGGGGCTCTAGGACCGTCGTTGAAATCAGGATGGCCTGTGTGGGAGCGGGCTTGCTCGCGAAAGCGGTTTGTCTGATAAGACTATGCTGGATAGTCCGCCGTCTTCGCGAGCAAGCCCGCTCCCACAGGATTCCAGGCGGCCACATCAAGGAAGGCTTCCCATGAACTATTTCCTGGCCCAGGCCCTGAATAACCAGTGGGCCAACCACCGCCTGCTCAGCACTTGCGCGCAATTGAGCGAAGACGAATACCTGACACGCCGCACCGGGTTCTTTCCATCCATACAAGCCACCCTCTGCCATATCCTGGAGGTGGATTGCTATTACCTCACCGCCCTGGAAGGCGATCGTGACGGTCAGACCAAGGATTTCTCCGAGACCCTGGCCTTTGCCGATCTGGTGCAAAGCCAGGCCCGCAGCGACCAGCGATTGGTCACGTTCTGCGAATCCTTGCGGGAGAAAGACCTCGCCCGGTCCGTCGAGCTGGTACGCGCCGACGGTGCGGTGGTGCCCGAGCGTATCGACCGGTTGCTGCTGCACCTGTTCGAACACCAGATTCACCACCGTGGCCAGGTCCACACGATGCTCAGCGACACCGACATCGAGCCGCCACAGCTCGACGAGTTTTTCCTCGACTGCGACCGCAAGTTCCGGCAAACGGAAGAACAGCAATTGCAGCTCGACGAAAGCCGGGTCTGGCGGGCCTATCTGCCGGATTGAATCCAAAGCATAAAAAATGCGATGGCCGCTGCCGGCCATCGCCAATCGCCCACATCGGAAAAGTCAGCTCCGGGCCGGTGACACGATGATCTTCACGTTGTGTTCCTTGTTGTTGACCAGTTCCTCGAACCCCTGTCCGACAATCTGTTCCAGCTGGATGCGCCCGGTCACCAGGGGCGAGATGTCCAGGCGGCCATCGGCGATGAACGCGATGACGTCGGCAAACTCGCCGTTGTAGGCCAGTGCGCCGAGCACCTGTTTCTCGGTGGATACCAGCTCGAAGAAATTGAATTCGCTCGGCTCCTCGAAAATCCCCACCAGCACGCATTTGCCAGCCTTGCGGATCAGGTCGATGGCGAACTTGGCGGTGTGCTTGTTACCGATGCATTCGAAGCTGACATCGGCACCCAGCCCTCCGGTCAGGCGGCGCACCTCGGCCAGCGCATCGCGCTGGTTGGGATCGATGACATGAGTGGCACCGACCTCCAGGGCCTTGGCCTTGCGCGCCCCGGACATCTCCAGGGCAATCACCTGGGCCGCCCCGGCGGCCTTGGCGCACATGATAGTGCACAGGCCGATGGTCCCGGCGCCAACCACCACGACGTTCTGGCCCAGCAGGCTGCCGGCCTTCTTGACCGCGTGCATGCCCACCGCCAACGGCTCGATCAGCGCGCCGGCCTCGGCAGGAAAACCGGCGGGCAATTTATAGAGCAAGTTGGCCGGCACATTGACCAGTTCCGCGAACGCGCCGTTGTTCATCAAGCCGGTGAACGCCAGGTTCTCGCAGATGTTGTAGAGCCCGTGGGTGCAGTAGTAGCAGGTGCCGCAGTGCTGGCAGGCATCCGCTGCCACCGGCTCGCCAACGCTGAAGCCCTCTACCCCGGCACCCAGCTCGACGATTTCACCACAGAATTCATGACCGAGGATGCACTGGCCCTTGATACCGGTCAGCGGGTGCGGCGCGTCCACCGGGATGAACACCGGCCCGGCCACGTACTCATGCAGGTCGGAGCCGCAGATGCCGCACCACTGCACGCGGATCTGCACCCAGCCGGCAGGCGGCGAAACGGGCAACGGTACGTCTTCGACGCGGATGTCGTTACGGCCATGCCAGACGGCGGCGCGCATGCTGCGGGTGGGCTTGATTGAGGCGTTCATAGCGTTCTCCAGAATGCTTGGGGGCGACGACTCGCGCGTCGCCCGTTTGATCAGTGCTGCTCAATGAACTCAAGGATCAATCGATTGACCTGCTCGGCCGCTTCCATCTGCACCATGTGGCCCTGGCCGGCCAGTACCTCGACCTGGGCGTCCAGCCCTTCGCCATGGGTCGCCGGGATGATCGCGTCATCGCTGCCCCAGACCACCAGAGTCGGCACGTGACCAGCCTGCACCACCTCGCGCAAGTCCACCTGTTGGCGACCCTCGGCGAACAAGGTCGCCGACAGCTGCTTCAACGCTACCTCCACGCCCTCCAGGCGCTTGTACTTGAGCATGTCTTCGAGCATCTGCCGGTTGACCAGCTCGGCATTGGAGAACAACTGCACCAATTGCGGCTTGAGGGCGTTGCGGTTGGAGGCCTCGACAAAGCCTTGCAGGTAGCCGCCGTTGATCTCAGGGCCGAGGCCGGCGCTGCCGATCAGCGTCAGGGAACGCACCCGCTGGGGCATCAAGCGTGCGCTGTTCAGCGACACGGCGCCGCCCATGGAATGCCCCACCAGGTGCGCGACGCTGATGTCCAGGTGATCGAGCAAGGCCAGCACCGCGCCGCTCAGCTCGTCCAGGTCGCCCCGTCGCAGGGTCTTGCCGGACTCGCCATGGCCCGGCAGATCCAGGGCGATCACCCGGCGGTCGGCCGCCAGGGCCTCATGGTTGAACAGCCAGTTGTTCAGGTCCCCGCCAAAACCGTGGACCAACACCAATGGCACGCCCCCTTGGCCGCGTTCAAAGTAGCGGATCACCCGACCGTTCAGCTCGACCTTCTGCGGTTTCGCGCCGGTGTCTTCGTCACCGCTGTCGCCCGGCACGAAACTGGACTGGAACTGCTCGATGACCGCATCGATCTCGGCGTCACTGGCCTCGCCTTCGACGACAATGCCCAGCAAGGCGCCGACCGCCAGGGTTTCGTCCTGGCGCGCGATCTGCCGACGCAACACACCGGAGAACGGCGCTTCGACGCTGCTGGAGATCTTGTCGGTCTCCACATCCAGCACGTCGTCGCCCTTGGTAATGGCCTGGCCCTCCTCCTTGAGCCAGGCATCGACCCGGCCTTCAGTCATCGACAGCCCCCACTTGGGCATGGTCAGGGTATGAATCTGGCTCATCAGCGCTTGCTCCACTCGATCACGTTGAGCACGGCTTGTTCGATCTTCGCCGCGTCAGGGATGTACAGATCTTCCAGGGAATCGGAGAACGGCACCGGCGTGTGCGGCGCGGTGACCATCTCGATCGGCGCCTTGAGCGCGCCGAAGGCTTTCCGGGCCACCAGCGCCGAAACATCGGTGGCCATGGAGCAGCGTGGGTTGGCCTCATCGATGACCACCAGGCGCCCGGTCTTTTCCACGCTTTCGAGGATGCTGTCCTCGTCCATCGGACTGGTGGTGCGCAGGTCGATGACCTCGCAATCGAGGCCGCGCCCGGCCAGGCTACGTGCTGCGTCCATGGCGGTGTTGACCATGCGGCCGTAGGACACCAGGGTCACGTCCTTGCCGTCGCGCAGGAAGTTGGCCTCGCCGAACGGGATGGTGTAGAGCTCTTCGGGCACCTCGCCCTGCATGCCGTAGAGCAATTTGTGCTCGCAGAAGATCACCGGATCGTTGTCGCGGATCGCCTGAATCAACAAACCCTTGGCATCGTAGGGCGACGACGGGCACACCACCTTCAGCCCGGGGATGTGCGTCCACAAGGACGTGAGCATCTGTGAATGCTGGGCTGCGGCGCGCAGGCCGGCACCGACCATGGTACGGATCACCAACGGCGTGGCAGCCTTGCCACCGAACATGTAGCGAAACTTCGCCGCCTGGTTGAGGATCTGGTCCAGGCAGCAGCCGGCGAAGTCGACGAACATCAGTTCGCACACCGGGCGCACACCACAGGTCGCGGCCCCGACCGCTGCGCCGACGTAACCGATTTCCGATAACGGGGTGTCGAGCACACGACCGGGGAACTGGTCGTAGAGGCCCTTGGTGACGCCAAGCACACCGCCCCAGGCGTCGTTCTCACCGGGCGCGCCGGCGCCACCGGCCACGTCCTCGCCCATGATGAACACGCTGCTATCGCGGCGCATTTCCTGGGCCAGGGCTTCGTTGATTGCCTGCTGATAGCTGATTTTTCTCGCCATGATGGAATTCTCTGTTCTTGTTTTATAAGGGGCGTTCAGGGGTAGGAGACGTAGACGTCAGTGAGCAGATCAGCCGCCGCAGGCTTGGGATCGGATTTGGCCTTGCGCACGGCGTTTTCGATCAGCAGTTCCACTTCCCGGTCGACCTGGTCCAGTTGCTCGGCCGAAAGCAACCCGGCCCGGGTCGTGCGCTCGCGAAACTGCATCAGGCAGTCCTGGTTTTCACGGAAGTGCTTGACCTCATCCGGTGCCCGATACGTCTGCGCATCGCCCTCGAAATGCCCGTAATAGCGGGTCAGCTTGACCTCGATCAGCGACGGCCCTTCCCCGGCCCGGGCACGCTCGATGGCCGCCCCGGCGGCTTCGTGGACGGCGAAGAAGTCAAAACCGTCCACGGTCACCCCCGGCATGCCGAACCCGGCGGCACGGTCGGCGATGTGATCGCACGCCACCGACCAATTGGACGCCGTGGCCTCGGCGTAGCCGTTGTTCTCGGCGATGAACAGGCACGGCAGGTTCCACACCGAAGCCATGTTCATGGCCTCGAATACCGCGCCTTCGTTGGAGCCGCCGTCACCGAAAAACACCACCGCGACGCTGTCGGTGCCCTTGAGCCGGGCCGCCAGCGCCGCACCGACCACCAGCGGCGCACCGGCGCCGACAATGCCGTTGGCGCCGAGCATGCCCTTCTCGAAATCGGCGATGTGCATGGAGCCGCCCTTGCCTTGGCAGACCCCGGTTTTCTTGCCGTAGATCTCGGCCATCATTCCGTAGACATCCACGCCTTTGGCGATGCAATGGCCGTGGCCGCGGTGGTTGGAGGCAATGCAGTCGTCATCGCCCAGGTGGGCCATGACCCCGGCGGCCGAGGCCTCTTCGCCGGCATACAAGTGGACGAAACCGGGAATCTCGCCGGTGGCGAATTCCACGTGCAGGCGCTCTTCGAACGCGCGGATGGTGCGCATCACCTGGTAGGCGTGCAGCAGTTGATCGTGGGTGAGCGGTGTCGACATTTTTTATTCTCCAGGGGTGTCTTGAAGGGTGATTTGCAGGTTCAGGGGGTGTTGCGGGTGTTCACGGCCGATGCCCAGCAAGCGCTGTTGCGCGGCGTAGGCCAGCACCGCGTCGACATCGATGCTCAGCGGGCCGCCGGCATCGAGGGTGACTGTGGGACGGTCGTGCGGGTTGAATTCGATTTCCCGTTCGCCATCCAGGGCCAGCGTGCCGCTGGACAGCGCCAACGGGTGGGCCACGCCTGGCTCCAGGCGGCCGGCCGCGAGCACGCCGCAGCCCTGCAACAGGCCTGGGGCCAGCGGCACCAGCAGCGCTTCGGGCGATTGCGGGTCCAGGCGCATCCAGGCGCCGCCCGGCTCCTGCCGCGTCACCGGCAGCCACAAGCCACACAAGGCCGACAGGCCAATGGATTGCGGCTCGGCAAAGGTCACGAAGACTCCGGCCAGATCCGCCGCCCGGCTGATGGCACGGGCGCCGACGAAGCGCAGCGGCGACACGGCAACGTCCACCAGGGCGATTTCCCGCAGGCCGCGCTGGGCCTCGCACACCAGCAAGCGTTTGTTGCGCCGCAAGCCGATCTGCCCGGGAATGCGGCCGCTGGCGTACAACCCGCCGGCGAGCCCTGCCGTGGTGGCCTCGCGCAGCTCGGGGAAAGCGTTGTTGGTACCGGTGGACAGGGTCAGCAAGGGGATATCGCCCACTTCGGCGGCGACGGCCTTGTGGGTGCCGTCACCACCGAGCACGGCGATCAGCGCCACCTCGCGCTCGGCCATCAGCCGCGCGGCCCTGCGGGTGTCTTCCACGGTCTGGCGCAAGGTCAGGTCGAGAAACTCCAGGGCCGGCCAATGACTGTCGCGGGCGTGGCGGCTGTGGCTGTTCTTCAGCACGGCGGCGGCGATGCCGGTCATGTCGGTGGGCATCAGCACCTGTTCGATACCGGTGGCACCGAAAGCCGCCAGCAAGCGCTGAATCACCGAGACCTTGTCAGTGCTGGAAAACAGCCCGGCGTTGGCGGTCAGGCGCCGAACGTCGCGGCCCGAGGCTGGGTTGGCGATGATGCCTACGGTCAGGGGGCGGCGACTCATGGCGCCACCGCGGACGTGACGGGCAAATGACCAGGGCAGGAAGACATGGCGTACCTCGTTTCTTATTATTGGAAGGCCCGTCGTGCGGGTACAGGGCCTAGAGCAAGGGCGGTGCCAGTTGCGCGAAAATCCCGGCAGACGCCCGGACCAGAGCCTTCGCAGCGAGATAAACCACGAACCGGGACAAGGCCCCGTGAGACGCCACATATCAGCCTGCACGAGCCATTGGCGAGACCGTGAGACGTGGCGTCTCACGCCGGCACCTGATCCCGTCAGGCTTGTCTGTGTCCGGCGAACGGCGCTTAATGAGCGCACAACGATAAGAAGCTGAACCGGAGGCCAGTCATGCTTTCCGCTCACTCCCGGGCCCATGTGGATTGCGTCAGCCGCGTCGTGAAGAACGCGGACCAATTGCCGCAGCTTCCCGTCCCGAACCTGATCCTCGACTCCTGGCGTCGGTCCATGGAGCAGCATCGCCTCGACCCTGGCTCGCTGCAGGGCCCGCGCATCCTGTCCGAGGATGTGCTCAAGCAATGCCGCGAGCGCTCCGAACTGTTCCTCAATATCGCCAGCGAAGAAGTGGCGCGCCTCCATGGCCGGGTACGGGACGCCGACTACTGTGTGCTGCTGACCGATGCCCAGGGTCAGACCATCGACTACCGTGTTGAAACCGCCATTCGCAATGACTGCCGCAAGGCCGGACTTTACCTGGGCACCTGTTGGTCGGAGGGCGAGGAAGGCACGTGCGGCGTGGCGGCAGTGCTCACGGCCAAGGCGCCGGTGACGGTGCACAAGCGCGATCACTTCCGCGCCGCCTTCATTGGCCTGACCTGCTCCGCCGCGCCGGTCTTCGATCCTCAGGGAGAACTGCTTGGGGTGCTGGATGTGTCAGCGGTTCGCTCACCGGATGAGCGCCGCTCGCAGCACTTGATCCGCCAGATGGTGGTGCAGAGCGCCCGGGAAATCGAACAGGCATTCTTCATGAGCAGCGCCCAGGGTTATTGGGTACTGCGAGCCCACCGCAACGCCGGCTACGTCGACAGCCAGCCCGATTATCTGTTCGCCTGGGACGACGATGGCTGCCTGCAGGCCCTGAACCCCGCCGCACGCCAGTACCTGCTGCAGCAATACGGCCAGTTGCCGCAGCACATCAGCCAGGTCTTCGATCAACAATGGTTGCACCGTGCCCGGGACGAGAGTCTTTATCCCTTCGACCGCCAGGGGACCGAGTCGTCCCTGCATGGCCGCTTGAGCGCGCCACGGCAGCGGGCGCGGCCGCGTACACGGGCGGCTATGGCACCGGTCGACGTCGATCCACGCCTGGCCGACAGCCTGCGCCTGGCGGTGCGGGTCAAGGATCGCAACCTGCCGGTGTTGATCCAGGGCGAAACCGGCTCCGGCAAAGAGGTGTTCGCCCGCCAGTTGCACCAGGCCAGTCAGCGCCGTGAGCGTCCTTTCGTCGCGCTGAACTGCGCCGCGATTCCTGAAAGCCTGATCGAGAGCGAATTGTTCGGCTACGTGGCCGGGGCGTTTACCGGCGCCTCGGCCAAGGGCATGCAGGGCCTGTTGCAGCAGGCCGATGGCGGCACGCTATTTCTGGACGAAATCGGTGATATGCCGCTGGCCTTGCAGACTCGTCTGTTGCGGGTGCTGGCGGAGGGCGAAGTGGCGCCTCTCGGTGCATCACGCCGCAAAGCCGTGGACATCCAGGTGATCTGCGCCACCCACCGTGACCTGGAGAACCTGGTCGCCGCCGGCGAGTTTCGCGAGGACCTGTATTTCCGCCTGGGAGGCGCCCGCTTCCAACTGCCGCCGCTGCGCGAGCGCAGTGACCGGCTGACGCTGATCAACCGTATCCTCGAAGAGGAGTCGACCCGCTGCGGCGGCGCCGTGCAATTGAGCAGCGCGGCCCTGGAATGCCTGCTCGGCTATCACTGGCCGGGCAATGTCCGCCAGTTGCGCCATGTGTTGCGCTACGCCTGTGCGGTATGCGAGAGCCGGGTGATCCAGCGCGCTCACCTGCCCGAGTCGTTGCACGGCTCGCCCGTCGCTGCCCTTGCCCCAGAGCCCAGCGCCAGCCCGGAACGCCAGGCCCTGCTCGATGCCCTCGTGCGCCATCGCTGGAAACCCACCGCCGCCGCCCGGGCCCTGGGCATTTCCCGGGCCACCCTGTACCGACGGGTGCATCAACATGGCATCGACATGCCTGGTCGAAGCCCGGCATGAACGAGTATCAAGGCTTTCCGTACAGAACCTAGCGGCGCGCCAACTCGTGACGCACGCACTGCTCGTAGTAGGTCTGCTTGACCGCGGCGGGTTTGAGGCGAGACGCGCTGTCGTAGGTCTGTTCGGTGATGCCCAGGGCGGTCATACGCATCCATGGCCGGGGGAATTTGCGCACTTGCAGCTTTTTCCGGGCGCCGTACAGGGAGACACCGGAGAGCTTGGAGGCTTGCGCGCCTGCCGCGATGTCCGCCCCCCAACGACATACGGACTGCTGGTTTTGCGTCAGCGCCCGGGCCTGAGCCTCAAGCGCGACGCTGACCAGGAAAACTGTCGTTACCACCCATATAGAAACACGCATAGGTTTGTCGCCCAACTTTCTGAAATAAAAGAAGTTTGACGAGGTTCCAGAAAGCAAGGGGCCAGCACTGACGTGCGCGCCCCTGTGGCGAGGGGATAAATCCCCTCGCCACAGGTTGGTATTTTATTGGCCATTGGGTTGATGAGTAACGGCGGAGTCCGCCTTGGCCTCCTGCAGCAACTGTTGGATCACCTGCTCCTGCTCGCCGTAGCGGCCTTCACCGAAGTGGCTGTAGCGCACCTGCCCCTTGGCATCGATGAAATAGTGCGCCGGCCAGTACTGGTTGTTGAAGGCACGCCAGATCGCATACTGGTTGTCGATGGCCACCGGGTAGTGGATGTCCAGTTTGCGCACCTGCTGGCGTACGTTGTCGATGATCTTCTCGTAGCCGTATTCCGGGGTGTGAACGCCGATCACCACCAGGCCGTCCTGCTTATACTTCTTGGCCCAGTCGTTCACATAGGGCAGCGTGTGCTGGCAATTGATGCAGTCGTAGGTCCAGAAATCCACCAGCACCACCTTGCCCTTCAGCGATTCACTGCTCAGCGGCGGCGAGTTCAACCATTGCACCGCACCGTCCAGCGAAGGCATGGCGCCCTGGGACTCGAGACTCGGCAGCGGGTTGGCGCTGGCCTTGCTGACCACGTAGTCGATTGCCTGGGGCACCTTCTCCAGCACCCGCTGCTCCAGGCTGGCGGCTCCTTGGGAAGAGGTATTGGCCAACAGTCGATCATCGGCACCAGTAGCGATGGCCACGGCAGCCAGCAACACCACCACCCCACTGCCACGACGCAGCCAGGCGGTCACGGGCAAAGAAAGCTTCAGCCGCGCGGCCAAGCCACGTCCGGCGAAGATCAGGGTTCCCAGCGACAAGGCACTGCCCAGCCCGTAGGCCAGCAGCAACAGGCTGGTTCCGGCGCTGGCGCCCTGCAGCATGGCGCCGGTCAGGATCACCCCGAGTATCGGCCCGGCACAGGGCGCCCAGAGCAGCCCGGTGGCAACGCCGATCAACACCGAGGCCAACGGCCCACCCAGTCGTCCGGCGCCCGCATCGACGCGATTGCCCAGGCTGACCAACGGCCGCGCCAACCAGCTGCCAACCCGGCTGAAGATCAACGACAAGGCGAACAGCACCATCACCCCCAGGGCGACTTGCCGACCTACGCTGCTGGCGCGCAATACCCAGTCGCTGCTGACCACCGCCAGGCTCGATACCAAGGCAAAAGTCAGCACCATGCCGCCGAGGGTCAGCAACATCGAACTGGCGGTACGATTGGCCCGGGCGAACAGAAACGGCACCACGGGGAGAATACAAGGGCTGAGGATCGTCAGGATCCCGCCGAGGAAAGCGATCAGAAGCATGGCATCACCTCATGGGCAGCCAGGCCGGTTCGGGCCTGTTTATATAAAACATATACCAATTAAAACAATAAGTTATTAACCATTATTGATATTTTACTTTCAGTTGTCGTTATTGCAGTGATCAGCCAGTTTGCGATACTCCAGTGCCTGGCGATGCCCGGCCGAATCCAGGTAAGTCATGTGGGCATTGACCACGCCGCAGGCGGGGCCGCTGTCTTCGGAAACGGAGAGCACTTTCTGGATGTCCAGGTGACTGCCATAGGCATAGGTCTGCGTCTGGACGTCGCTTTCGGCCCGGGCCGACAGGGTGCAGATGTTCAGCGCGGCGAACAGGCAGGCGGCGTAGATGGCTTTGGTGTTCATGGCGGTGTCCTTGATTCATTCAATGGGTGTACTTGCTGTCGAGGCCGGGTGTGTTGCCTCGTTGGATGCCATTGAATGCCGCTGAGGTATCGCGTCTGTATCGAGCCCGGGCGCTTTTTGCATCGCTGTGTATCCGGCGGGCGCCAGATACACTGCAATACAATCCGTCGCGAGCCGGGCCCGCCGGCCCCTGTATTCTGATCACAACGAAACGCCAAGAGGGCTGAACACCATGGATCATGTCGATCACGTGTTGATAGTGGATGACGATCGCGAGATCAGAGAACTGGTGGGTAACTACCTGAAGAAGAATGGCCTGCGCACCACCGTCGTCGCCGATGGTCGGCAGATGCGCGCCTTCCTGGAAACCACGCCGGTAGATCTGATCGTGCTGGACCTGATGATGCCGGGGGATGACGGCCTGGTCCTGTGTCGGGAGCTGCGCGCCGGCAAGCACAAGAACACGCCGGTGCTGATGCTCACCGCCCGCAACGACGAAACCGACCGCATCATCGGTCTGGAAATGGGCGCCGATGATTATCTGGTCAAACCCTTCGCCGCCCGTGAGCTGCTGGCCCGGATCAACGCGGTGTTGCGCCGCACCCGCATGCTGCCGCCCAACCTGGTGGTCACCGAAAGCGGCCGTCTGCTGGCGTTCGGCCGCTGGCGCCTGGACACCACGGCGCGACATCTGCTGGACAGCGACGGCACCATGGTTGCCCTGAGCGGCGCGGAGTACCGGTTGTTGCGGGTGTTCCTCGACCATCCGCAGCGGGTGCTCAACCGCGACCAACTGCTGAACCTGACTCAGGGCCGGGACGCCGACCTGTTCGATCGCTCCATCGACCTGCTGGTCAGCCGCCTGCGCCAGCGTCTGCTGGATGACGCCCGCGAGCCGGCCTACATCAAGACCGTGCGCAGCGAAGGCTATGTCTTCTCCTTGCCGGTGGAGATTCTCGAGGCGTCGACATGAATCTGCCGCTACGGTGGCCGCGCACCCTCGCCTCGCGGCTGTCGCTGATTTTCCTGATCGGCCTGATCCTGGCCCAGGGCCTGTCGTTCGGCGTCCAGTACTACGAGCGCTACCAGACCGCCAAGTCCACCATGCTCGGCAACCTGGAAACCGATGTCTCGACCTCCGTCGCCATCCTGGACCGCCTGCCCGCCGCCGAACGCCCGGACTGGCTGCCCAGGCTCACCCGGCGCAATTACGGTTACCTGCTGAATGAAGGGCAACCCGGCCAGCCGATAGCCCGTGACGACGCGCCGATCTCGGTGAGTTCGATCGAGGACGCCATCGGTGAGGCCTATCCCCTGACCTTTATCGACATTCCGGGACCGCAGAAGCATTACCAGGCGCACCTGCGCCTGAGCGACGGCAGTCCGCTGACCATCGACGTCCGCCCAGCCATGATGCCCCTCTCCCCCTGGCTGCCGGTGGTATTGCTGGGGCAGCTGGCGTTGCTGATCGGCTGCACCTGGCTGGCCGTGCGCATCGCCGTCGGCCCGCTGACCCGGCTGGCCCAGGCCGTGGAAACCCTCGACCCGAATGCCCACAGCGTGCGCCTGGATGAACACGGCCCGACCGAAGTGGTCCATGCCGCCAAGGCATTCAACGCCATGCAGGACCGCATCGCCGCCTATCTCAAGGAGCGCATGCAGTTGCTGGCGGCGATCTCTCACGACCTGCAGACCCCCATCACCCGCATGAAGCTGCGCGCGGAATTCATGGACGAGGGCATTGAGAAGGACAAACTCTGGAGCGATCTGGGTGAAATGGAACATCTGGTGCGCGAAGGCGTGGCCTACGCCCGCAGCATCCACGGCGCCACCGAGGCCAGCTGCCGCATCAGCCTGGATGCATTCCTCGACAGCCTGGTGTTCGACTACCAGGACACCGGGCAGGATGTACAACTGTCCGGAAAGAACGCCGCCGTCATCGACACCCGCCCCCATGCCTTGCGCCGGGTGCTGGTGAACCTGGTGGACAACGCGTTGAAGTTCGGTGGCGCGGCGCGGATCGAGGTGCAGGCCGAGAACGACGGCCAACTGGCGATCCAGGTCCTGGACCGCGGGCCCGGCATCAATGAGCAGGAACTGGCCGAAGTGCTCAAGCCGTTCTACCGGGTGGAAAGCTCGCGCAACCGTGAAACCGGTGGGACCGGACTGGGACTGGCCATCGCCCAGCAACTGGCGACGGCCATGGGCGGCTCGCTGACCTTGAGCAACCGCGAAGGCGGCGGCCTGTGCGCCGAACTGCGTCTGCCCCGCGACACCTCGCTCGGCCGTTGACTCTAGGCTGACCGGCCCAGCGCAATCGTCGGATCGCCGCCCGGAGCATCAGCCAGCCATCGCCCCTCGCCTTCGAAAATCGAAACCTTGGAAGACTTGCGTCGGTCCAGTCCTGTGTAGCCACCCAACGCTGCACGCCGTTCCAAGCGGCTGCGGCCCAGCAATGAGGGACAGACATGAGCATGACCGTCGGTGATTTTCTGGTGGAACGCCTTTATGAATGGGGCGTTCGCTGTATTTATGGCTATCCGGGCGATGGCATCAATGGCGTTTTCGGCGCCTTGAACCGTGCCAATGGCAAGATCCGCTTCATCCAGGCACGTCACGAGGAAATGGCCGCGTTCATGGCCTGTGCCCACGCCAAGTTCACCGGCGAGCTGGGAGTGTGCATCGCCACCTCGGGGCCGGGTGCATCGCACTTGGTGACGGGCCTCTACGACGCCCGGATGGATCACATGCCGGTGCTCGCCATCAGCGGCCAGCAGGCCCGCGCCGCCCTCGGCGGGCATTACCAGCAGGAGCTGGACCTGGTCAGCCTGTTCAAGGATGTGGCCGGGGCGTTCGTCCAGCAGGCCAGCACACCGTCCCAGGTGCGCCATCTGCTCGACCGCGCCGTCCGCACCGCCGTGGGCGAGCGACGTGTCACCGCACTGGTCCTGCCCAATGACCTGCAAGAAATGGAATACACCCCACCGCCCCACAAGCACGGTACGGTTCACTCCGGCGTCGGCTACCGCAAACCCAGGGTCGTACCTTACGAAGAAGATCTGCGCCAAGCCGCCGAGGTCCTCAACGCTGGCAAGAAAGTCGCTATCCTCGTGGGCGCCGGTGCGCTGCAGGCGACAGACGAAGTGATCGCCATCGCCGACAAACTCGGGGCCGGCGTGGCCAAGGCGCTGCTGGGCAAAGCCGCGGTACCGGATGACCTGCCCTGGGTCACCGGTTCCATCGGTCTGCTGGGCACCGAACCCAGCGATAACCTGATGGCCGGCTGCGACACGCTGCTGATGATCGGCTCCGGTTTCCCCTATGCCGAGTTCCTTCCGCCCGAAGGCCAGGCCCGCGGGGTACAGATCGATATTCAGCCGGACATGCTCAGCCTGCGTTACCCCATGGAAGTCAACCTGCAAGGCGACTGCGCCGACACCCTGCGCGCCCTCCTGCCGTTGATCGAAGAAAAGACCGACCGCGCCTGGCGCAAGAAAATCGAGCACTGGCGAGCAGACTGGGACAAGACCCTGGAAATACGCGCCTTGGTGTCGGCCAAACCGATCAATCCGCAACGGGTCACGTTCGAGCTGTCACCCCGCTTGCCGGATCGCGCCATCATCACCTGCGACTCGGGCTCCTGCGCCAACTGGTTTGCCCGGGATATCCAGATCCGTCGCGGCATGATGTGTTCGTTGTCGGGTGGCCTGGCGTCCATGGGCGCCGCGGTGCCCTATGCGATCGCAGCGAAGTTCTGTCATCCGCAGCGGCCGGTCATCGCCCTGGTCGGTGACGGCGCGATGCAGATGAACAACATGGCCGAGTTGATCACCGTCGCCAAATACTGGCGCACCTGGGCCAATGGCACCTGGATCTGCGCAGTGTTCAATAACCAGGATTTGAATCAGGTGACCTGGGAGCAACGTGTCATGGAGGGCGACCCGAAATTCGAGGCGTCCCAGGACATACCGGACGTGCCTTATCACCTTTTTGCCGAGTCCATTGGCCTCAAGGGCATTCTCGTCGAGCAGGAGGACCAGGTCGCTGCGGCCTGGGAGCAAGCGCTGGCGGCCGAACGCCCGGTCCTGATCGAATTCCGGACCGACCCCGACGTGCCGCCCCTGCCCCCCCATATCAAACTGGAACAGGCGAAGAAATTCGCTTCGACCCTGCTCCAGGGTGACCCGAACGAGCGCGGCATCGTGGTGGAAACCGCCAAACAGGTCCTCGGCGCCCTGTTGCCGGGCCATCGCAAGGACAGGGAATAAACGCGCTACCGACTGCCATGCGCCTGCGTGCCAATATTTGACCGTCTTATCAAGTAATCGGCTGCCAGACCAGTTAAGTTAACTGGCCTGGCAGCCGATACAGAAGCGTGCGGGATATTTCGCGTTTAGCTGATGACTTGTTTATGACTGAAGATGCAGGCAACGACTCCACCAAGTTTTCCCCGGGCAAGCCAACCCGTAGTTTCACCCGACGCACCTTCCCGGCCATCATGCTCCTGCTGTTTGTCATGTCCGCGCTGGCGATTGCCCTGCTACTCAACATCACCGGGGCCCAGGACAAGCGTGCCCGGGAACAGAGCCTGTTTTTTGCCCAACGGGCCATCGACGGCATCCGCACGGGTATCGGTCGCGACCTGAGCGACTATTCCAAATGGAGCGACGCTTACCGCCATCTGCATGTAAAGGTGGATAAAGCCTGGGCCTACGACCAGGAAAATGTCGGCAGCAGCGTTTATTCGCTCTACGGTTACCAGGCCGTATTCGTCATTTCCCCCAAGGGCAAAACGGTTTACTCGGTAATCAACGGCGAAATGAGCGACGCCGATGCCAGTACCTGGCTGACGGGAGACCTGCAAAGCCTGGGAAAGACCGCCCGTACAGCGGAAAACCGTGACGAAGTCATCGTCAAGTTGCTGCACCACGACGGCGCACCCGCGTTCGTCGCCGCATCGGCCATCACCACCGGCACGGACAACAGCGTGCGCGAGATCCCGGGACCGGCCAGCCTGATGCTGTTTGTGAAAGTCCTCGACCCGGCTTCATTGGAGAATCTGGCCCGGGACTTTGCCCTGCCCGATGCCTACATCGCCCATAAGCCGGGCCCGGACGGAACGGCCGAATTGTCGCTTGGCGAGAACATCCATGAGGCCCTGGCCTGGCGACCGCCGACTCCGGGCAATGATTTGCGCAAGGTCTTGCTGCCCTTGTTGGTGCTGGCGCTGCTGATCCTGGGGATCCTGGCCCTCGCCGTGCTGCGGCATGCCTTGATGATGCTTCGGGCCCAGGAACACCAGTACGACAGCCTGTTGGCCCACCGCAAGGCGCTGGAGCGTAGCGAAGAACGCTTCCGCGACATCGCGGAGGTGTCCTCCGACTGGCTGTGGGAAGTCGATTCGGCCGGGACATTGACCTATCTGTCGGAACGCTTCGAGCAAGTGACCGGGTTCAGTCCCTCCGAGTGGCTGGGTAAGCCCCTGCATCGGCTGCTGCATCCCCACGGCGGGTCGATTTCCATTGCCCAGTGGTTGCTCGGCGGCGCCAATAATGAGTCCTCGAATTCGCTGTTGTGCGAGTACACGGCCCGCAATCAACGCATCCGCACCTGCAAAATCTCGGTCCGGGCCATTGAAGCCGGCGCCCTGGGGTTCCGCGGCACCGCCACCGATATCACCGATGAGTTGCGGGCATTGGCGCAGATCAAGCACCTCTCCCTGCACGATCCGCTGACCGGGCTGGCCAACCGCAACCGGCTGTTCGACTGCCTCAGCGAACACCTGGACCCGGTCAGCGGCGTGTCGTTGGCGGTGCTGAACCTGGACATGGACCGCTTCAAGCCGGTCAACGATTCCCTGGGCCATGCCGTGGGCGACAAAGTGTTGAAGGAGGTGGCCCATATCCTTCAACAGAACGTGCGCGATACCGACCTGGTGGCTCGTCTGGGCGGCGACGAATTTGTCATTGTCATGCCCGACCCCGGCAATGCCCACGATCTCGATCAACTCTGTGGACGCCTGATCGATTGCATGCAGCGCCCCATGCACCTGGACGGCAACACCCTGTACCTGGGCGTGAGTATCGGTGTGGCCTGGGCACACCCCGGTGACAGCCGGGCCGATGAGCTGTTGCGCCAGGCCGACATCGCCTTGTATGCGGCCAAGGCAGCCGGCCGCAACACTTGGCGCGTTTACGTGGAAGCCATGGGTAATGTGGCCCGCGACCGCCGGCGCTATGAACAGCAGCTGCGCGACGCCATGCACCGGGACCAGTTGGAGCTGCGTTATCTGCCACGTTTCGATGTCAACGCCGAGCAGTTGCACGGCTTTGAAGCCCAGACGTTCTGGCATCATCCCGAAAAAGGTGAGCTGGGTGGTTCCGACTTCATTCCGGTTGCTGAAGCGTCAGGCCAGTTGGAAGAGTTGGGGTCATGGATGTTGATCAACGTCTGTGAGGAAGCGGCGAGCTGGCCGACGCCCGTCAATGTATCCGTCGCGGTTTCGCCGAAATGGTTCAGCAGCAATTTCTTGCTCAATCAAGTGCAGACAGCCCTTGAGACGAGCGATCTGGCTCCCCATCGACTGACCCTGGAAGTGGCCGAGGGCATTCTGCTGGTCGACCACAAGACCGTCGCCACCACCCTGCATGCCCTCAAGGACCTGGGAGTGCGGATCAACATCGATAAGTTCGGCACCAACATCGCCTCCCTTCGCGAAGTCTTGAATCAACCGTTCGACGGCATCCGCTTCGATCGCAATATCCTTTCGCAACTGGGCCTGGAGCATGATCAGGAAGGCGTCCTGGCGATGATCCGGCTGAGCCGCAGCGTGGGCCTGATGGTCACCGCCGAAGGGATCGAAAACGCCCGCCAATTCAGACAATTGCGCAGCGTTGCCTGCGACCATGTCCAGGGCCCTTACTTCGGCTCGGCACTGGCCCGCTCGGAAATGGCCTCGTTCTTCACCACGCCCCGGTGGCTATAAGTAGCTCCAGACAGCCCCGGTGGAAGCGAGCCTGCTCGCGATAGCGCCTGGGCAGTCGAAATCAATGCGGCCTGACCCGATGCCATCGCGAGCAAGCTTTGCTCCCACGGTCTCTCCCCCGTACACGGCCCGTCCCGACACAACTACTTGCGGGCCTCCAGGATCAGGTTGAAGGGTGTTTCCGCTGCCCGGCGCAAGTGTCCGAAACCCGCCTCGGCAAATACCTCCCGCAACCTCGCCTCCCCGGCCTGCGCACCCAGGCCCAGGCCCACTTCCTGAGACAGCGAGTTCGGTGTACAGATGAACGTGGAAGCGGCATAGAACAGTCGTCCGACGGGGGTTATGTTCTCGTCCAGCGTGTCTTTGGCATAGGGCTCGACAAGCAGCACCGTACCGTCTGTCTTCAGCGACTGATAGGCGTGCCGTGCTGCACCGACCGGGTCCCCCATGTCGTGCAGGCAATCGAAATAGCAGATCAGATCGTAATCATCTCCCGGGAAGCTCTTCGCGGTACTTTGGACAAAGCTGACCCGGTCCTCGACGCCGCCCTCTTCGGCACGCTGCGTCGCCGTGGCAATGGAGGGCGCGTGATAATCGAACCCCACAAAGCGCGAGGCAGGAAAGGCCTTGGCCATGACGATAGTCGAAGCGCCATGCCCACAGCCGATGTCTGCCACCTTCGCACCGGCGGTGAGCTTATCGACGACCCCTTCCAGCGCCGGCAACCATTGCGACACCAGATAGGATTTGTACCCAGGCCGGAAAAAGCGTTCGGTACCGTGAAACATGCAGGGATGGTGGTCTCCCCAGGGCAGCCCTCCATCTCCGCGCATGGCCGCCACCAGCTTGTCCTTGTCGTGAAACATGGACGCGATCACCATGACACCGCCCGCCACATACACCGGTGAATCCTCGATGGCCAGCGCCAACGCCTGTTCTTCAGGCAAGACGAACTGGCCCTCGTGGTGCTCCATGTACCCGGATGCCGCATGGGCGCTGAGCCATTCCTGGATCAGCCGTGGATTGCAGCCCGTTCTGGACGCAAGTTCTTCAGAGGTGATCGGCCGGCTATCCGCCATGGCTTTATACAACCCGAGCTCATCGCCAAGGATCATATTGGCGAGCATTGCCGAGGCGCCCATGTCGGACACCAGCTTGCCCATGAACTCGTTAAGTTTTGCCTCGTCCATTACGTACCCTCCTGTAAGAAGGCCACCGTCGATACGGACATGCAGGACCTGAAAACTGTAGCGGTGGTCGGATGGATTGACACGCGGTTGCGCATTGCCGCATCACCGAGTGGGGAAACGCCTGGCGAACGCGGGAGCACGCGCCCGGCTACCCGCGCAATGATCTGCGCGGGGACTGTCAGTCTAATCCGGGAGAAGGGTTCATGGTTTCTGATGCGACACTCGGTGCGTTCGTTCTTCGCAAGCAGACTCACTTCCACAGGGTCTGGTGCTGTACGTAAATGCGGCGTACAGCCCAATCCAGTGTGGGAGCGAACATTCAACTCTTCGTGGCAGACACTCCGCTATCGCGAGCAGGCTCGCTCCCACATTGGATTTGAGGAGTACGCTGCCTTTTGCATACACCACCAGACCCTGTGGGAGCGAGCCTGCTCGCGATAGCGGCGCATCCGGCGCCGCGAGATCGAATCATTCCACCGCTAGCTCGCGCAACACGCCCCCCTCCTGTTCCAGGCGTTGTTGATACGTCGCCGCGTTCAGCAATTGATAGGGGAAATAGAGGCCCGGCGCGGTAGGCGGCTGCCCGTCCAGCCCGAGCAACCGCTCAAGGAGCAACGCGACGCTGAGGCCGGTCAGCGGTGCCGTGCCCGCCGGGTGGACGAGTGCGTGGCGTGTACGCAACGCTTCGCCCTTCTGATCCTCGCCGGCCAGTTCAATGATGATCTCTGTCGACAGGGGGCCACCCTCGCGTCGGGTCGAGCTCAGCCCGATGGCCATGTCGAATTGAACATTGGGCGCGCCCGTGGCGGCGGCCAACCCGACGACGTCGATGGAGGAGAACCCGCCAGCTTCGATGTCCCTGCCATCCACCGCACGGAAGCGGGCCCTGGCCTCTTCTCCTTCCCGCCAGACATACACCCCCTCGCGCCGGGTCATGGCGGCAGGAAGCATCCTGTTCAGGTGTTCGAAGTCAGTCGCGACCGTCGGGCCTCCAGTGTCCTGCTCATCGATCAATGCACTGATCCTGATGTCGTGTACGCGGCTGAAGGCCTCGGCCACCTTCAACGTCGACACCGTCGTGGCGCCGGCCATCCATTCGTATCCGAGGACGATAGGCGCGGCATCGGGCCGGTGCATGTACGTCGCGATTTCCGGTGCGATCTCGAAAATGCCGGACGATATGCTGAGGTGCGGCACGCCACGCCTTTGCGCGTAACGCAGCCCAGCAAGCGCGTGGTCCATGTAAAAAACCACGACACCGCTGACAGCGCGATCACCGAGCCCCAGGTCGTCAGCGCCGGCATCGATCAGCACGCCCTGGGCGTTACCGAGCTTTTCTGCGGCCCGCTGGGCCTTTGCCAGATCGCGGCCACCGATCAGCAGCGGTACGCCGGGATGGGCGGCGCGCAGCGCCTGGGCAGTGTGATGGCCAATGGCGCCAGAACCGCCCATAAACAAGATAGGATCAACAGACATGATATGTTCTCCTTGTGCTGGAAACGAAACCTACCATTAGTAGGAAGAGTCAACCCGAACATACACCCCACTACCTACCATTGGTAGGCTTTTTAACCCTGGAGCGACGAAGTGCAAACCGACATCGAGTCCCCGACCCCGTCTTCTAGCCGCCGACTGTCAAAAGCCGAACGGCGGCGGCAGTTGCTGGACACCGCGTTATTGATCGTGCGCGAGGAAGGCGCCGACCGCTTGACCCTGGGGCATCTTGCGGTGCGCGCGGGCGTGTCAAAACCGGTGGTCTACGATCATTTCGGCACTCGATCGGACCTGCTGATCGAACTTTATAAATGGATCGATACCGAACGGGTCAACGCGTTCCGTGATGCGATGACAGGCACCGAGCGGCCCCTGGAAGAAACCGCGCTGGTGCTCGCCAGTGCCTATATCCAATGCGCGGCAGACAACACCGACGAGTTCTTCGCGGTGGGTGCGGCGCTGGCAGGCAGCAACGAGAAAGCCGTGGTTTTCCAGGAACTGCTGGATAACTGCGTGCAAATGTTCACCCGTGTGCTCAAGCCCCACACCGAGCTGCCCGTGACCGAACTGGAGCGTCGTTGTACCGGCCTGGTCGGTGCGGGAGAAGCACTTGCGGGCGCCTCGATGCGCGGTCGGCATGGCAAGGACGAAGTGACCCAAGCCTTCGCGGCGCTTATCCGCGGCGCTGTACAGGACGCTGATTGAGGCTAGGTCAAGTGTCCACTGACAGTTCCTTCTCCAGGCCATCGGCAAACTTGCGCATCAGTCTGACGAATGTCTCGAACTCTTCCCCGTCCCAATCCTTGAAGACCGCACGCCCCATCCGCTCACGCGCAGCGTCGATGCGATCAGTCATCGCCTTTCCCGCCGGCGCAATGACTGCTTCGCGCACGCGGCGATCGACGGGACTTGCACGACGCGTCACCAGGCCCAGGCTTTCGAGCTTGGCAACTTGACGACTGATGGTGGTGTAGTCGCGTCCTGAACGTTCAGCCAGATCCACCACACCGATTGGCCCCAGTCGCTCAATGCCCACAAGCACGAAGAACAACGCCCGGTCGAGCCGGATGCCGGCCTCCTCGATCATTCTCTCGTCGTTCTGTGGCCGGTTCATTGCACTGACGAGACTGATCATCGCGCCATGCAGCACCTTCAACTGCTCAGAAATATGTGTATCTTGCACCTTTTTCATCGATGGCATAGCATGGCTCCTATTACGTGCATCCTACACATATTGGAGCTGCCATGACAAATCAACCAATGCTCGATGTCTTGATCTGCGGCGCTGGCACAGCCGGCCTTACCCTTGCCATCGAGCTTGCGCGACACGGCGTCTCGTTCCAATTGATCGAGAAACTGGCGACACCGTTTCCAGGCTCGCGGGGCAAGGGTATCCAGCCACGGACACAGGAAATCTTCGAGGACCTTGGCCTCCTCGACCGGATGACGGCGGCCGGTGGGCCCTACCCCCGCCAGCGTGTCTACGGTGACGACGGCAGCTATCTCGATTCGGACATGGCCGAGCAGGCCGACCCAACCCCGGCCGAACCCTATCAACGGCCATTGATGATTGCCCAGTGCGTGACGGAACAGATCATGCGCGAGCGGTTGAACGAGCTGGGCCATCAAGTGGTATTCAACCAGGAATTACTGGGCTTCGAGCAGGATGACAACGGCGTCACCGCGCGTATCGCCGGCCCGGCGGGCGAGGAGCTGCTTCGGGCCCGCTACCTGATTGGTTCGGATGGTGGGCGCAGCTTTGTGAGAAAAACCCTCGGTGTGGATTTTCCCGGCAAGACCCTGGGCGTTCGCGCCATTGTTGCCGATGTCGTGCTGACCGGTCTTGAGCGCGACGCCTGGCACCAGTTCAACGACGGCGACATGGCGCGCATGCTCGCAATTTGTCCGCTCGCCGGTACCGACCTCTTCCAGATCCAGGCGCCGATCCCGCCAGGTGCGCCGGCCGACCTCTCGGCCGAAGGGCTGACCGCCCTCACCGCTGACCGCACGGGACGTGCAGACCTGATCGTCCACTCGGTCTCCTGGGCGTCGGACTACCAAATGAATGCCCGGTTGGCCGTGCACTACCGCGTGGGCCGGGTGCTCCTGGTCGGCGATGCCGCTCACATACACCCACCCACCGGTGGACAGGGGCTGAACACCAGCGTGCAGGATGCCTACAACCTGGGCTGGAAACTGGTGGCCGTATTGAAGGGGGCAAGCGAAGAACTGCTCGATACCTACGAGGTCGAACGTCGCCCAGTAGCCGAGTCGGTGCTCGGCCTTTCGACACGCTTGCTCAATGCCCGGAAACAGGGCGGAATGCGCCGCGGTCGCGAGGTGCACCAACTCGATATCGGCTACCCGGACTCGCCGCTCGCCTGGGAACGGCCCGAACGCCAAGGTGGCATTCGCGCCGGCGATCGCGCCCCGGATGCCACGGTCCAAGGCGCGGCGGGTCAGTCATCACGACTGTTCCAGTTGTTCCAAGGGCCCCACTGGACGCTGCTTGCCCACGAGGCGAAGCTTGAGACACTGGCATCACGACCGGGCCTGCGCGTGTACCACATCGGCCCGAACGGTGATCTCATCGATACCTGGGGACACTGGCGCGATGCCTACGAAGTGACACCAGGCGAATGCGTACTGATCCGTCCGGACGGATATGTCGGTGCGATCTTTATCGCAGACCGGACAGCGGAGCTAGAGGCCTATTTGATCCGCATGGGAGTGCCTCAACTTGAAGAGGCTTCATCGCCACGACTGCGGGTGACAGCCTAAAACGAATAACGCACGGCGTTGACCCACCGGCTTTGCTCGTCGAAATATCCGAAGCTCTGCCGGTTGCCATCGAAGATGTCCAATCCGGTGCGCAACTGCCAATGGGCATCGAGGTCATAACGCATTTCCAGGGCAGCGTACTGCGCGGAATTGCGCAGGTCCTGGGCCAGATAGCCCGTCAGGTAAAGCCGGCCCTGCCACATCTCTCGCCGGATCGCCAGGCTGACGATTTCAGAGCGATCCTGATCGACGGCGTCCTTCACCTCGTCCTTCCAGAGGTTGTAGTACTGCATGCCGAAGAACCAGTCGCCGCTCAGATAATCGACCCCCAACAGCAGCTGTTGCTGGCGGTTTTTTTCAAGTTCCAGCACACCCGTCGGAGCCCTGGAGTAGCGGTACGCGTCGGGAACCAACGCCGCCTCCCCCTTGAACACCACGGGGCCGATCGGCATGGCGAACGAACCGCCGAACAGGGTGCGGCGTTTCAGCGACTCACGATAACTCAGGCCGGCCTGGGACAAGCGCGCGGTATAGCTCTCCTCCGTTTGCCATCCATGCCAGGCATTCAATGAATAGTCGATGCCTTGAAGGTTGCCGCTCCATTTCAGGGCCGGAGTCCAGTCGGCAGGCTTGCGCCAGTCCGGGTCGTCCGCTTCTGTACGGGGAATGCCCGCCAAGGCATTCCCGACGCTGGGCTCGGCGAAGCGGGAGCCGGCATCGGGCAGCAGGTCCTTGCGCGTCTGCGGGATCACCAACAGCTGTAGCGATTGATCCTCGAACACCGAACACTCGCTGTTGAGCATCGCCAGTGGCCGCCGCTGCTGGACATAGTCGCCAAAGTAGCCCTCGCGTCGGTCGAAGGCATGAATCACGTCCAGGACCCTCAGTCGATCGGCACTCCCCCAGACCACTTGTTGTACACCCAATGTATAGGTGCAACGGTCGCCCTGATACTCGGCAAACAACTCACGAGGCTCCACTTCGTGATAGTCGCCGTCGAGTTGGTTTTCCTGCAGCGCCCGGACTTGCACCTTGTATCGCCAGCCCGAATCATCCTGCCAACTGCCGCCCAACAGGGCCGAGTACTCGTTGAGGCCCCATTCACCCTCGCGCGTCAGCGCTTGCCGGGTTTCCAAACGACCATTGATATCCAAGGCCTCCAGCGAGGCGCCCTGGCAGGCACTGCTGAGCAGACTCATCGCCAACCCGGCCTTCAATGCGGTGCGTTTCATAGGCCTTCCCGTGACATGAGCAGAGGATCGATGGTGCTGTCTTCACCGGGTTGGGGCTCATCGCACAGGCCTGCGTTGGCATTGATCCACTCAGCCAGTCCGGGCATTGCCCGCACCGGTGAGCGGACCCGCTCCCAGGTGTGCAGCGCCTGTTCCAGGCGGAAGTCGACCCAACGCCTGGATGGCTCATCCAACGGCTGGGCGTAGAGCATCAGCCAAGCCACGCACTCGCCCAGGCGCAGCGTGCCAGCCGATAGGCGTTCCATCGGGCCCGCGTCGGCCAGCCATTGCCGCAGCCGCTGGGCGGCGATCTTCCCGGGCGCCGTCTGCTCCAGGTAATCCAGCGTCGCGACAGGTTGCTCCTGTACCCGCTGGCCGATAAAGGTTGCCAGCGTTTCCGACGGCCCTTCGAACAGACGGGTAATGCGTGCGTCGCGCCATAACTGGCCAATGGGGTTGTTGTCGCAGTAACCCCGCGCACCGAGCATCTGCAAGGCGGCGTCACTGACTTCACCAAGCATCTCGCTGGCCATCCATTTGACCGCCGCCAGTACCTGCGGCGGCGCCTCGGGCAGGCCTTGATCCAGGCGAAGCGCGAGATCGTCGACCCAACCGCCAATCGCGGTCGCGGCACACAGCGCATCGTCCACGACCCGTTGCGTGTACTGGTGATCCCAAAGCCGATGGCTGCCCAAACTGCGCCGGGTACTGTAGCGCATCATCAATTGCAGGCACCGCCATAGGCCGCCGACACACGTGGCCGCGATACCCAGGCGCCCATAGGCCATGGTGTCGCTGGCCACGGCCATGCCGGCGAACGGACTGCCCAGCACCCGGTCCGGGTCAACCAGCGCGGCGTCGAAATGCAGTTGATTCTGCACCATGCCTTTGAGCCCCAGGGTCAGCGCCTCGCTGCCCTGGCGCATGCCTGGTTGCTCGGCATCCAGACACAGGCCGACGAAACCGCAGTCGCGCCCCTGTTCATCGAGATGCCGGGTGAATACCGAGATCACCCCCGCCCAGGCGGCAGACCCCGACCAGGACTTGCTCCCGTTCACCCGGAACCCCTCCTTCTCCCGCAGGGCCGTCGCCGACAGGCCGAGAGGATTGGAGCCTGCGCCGTGTTCGGTCAAGGCAAACGCGGCGAGTATCCGTCCGCTGGCCAATTGCGGCAAATAGCGCTCTTTGATGGCCGGTGAACCAAAACGCTGGATGGGGCGAATACCCAGCCCGTTGTTGAGCCCCACGAAAAAGGCCAGCGTCAGGTCAATCGCGCCCAACTGACGCTGAACCCGCAGCAGTTCGAAATTCGATAACCCCAACAGGCCACCGTCGCGTTCGGCCACCTGCATGCCCAGCAAGCCTTTGTTGCCCAACGCCAGTACCCAATGCGGGGGCAGGCAACGACGCTCGTCCACCAAGCGGAAATCCAGGCGCCTGGCCCAGTTCCGCAGCCAGGCATTCAACTGCACCACCGCCGGTGTATCGGCCAGGACACCCACCTCGGGCACCATCCTTTCGTTCAACGCTTACGCTCCTGTAGACGGATCAACCAATGGGCCGTCTCATGCACCAGATCTTCCAACGATTGACGGGGAACAAACCCCAATTGCTGCCGGGCCTTTTCGGTTCGGTAATGGACCTGTCGGCCCAACAAGGCCACCACGTCAGCCGAGAGCCGCAGCGGAACCCAACCAATCAGCAGATCCAACGGACGTAGCAAGGCGACGATCCAGGCCAGTGTCCGGGGACGCCAGCGTGGCGCCTTGACGCTCAGCGCGTCCGCCATGCAGCCGAAGAGTTCGCGGTAGCTGATGTTGTGGGCGCTGAGGATGTAGCGCTCACCGCGCTGCCCGCGGTCCATGACGGCTTGCAGCCCCTGCACCAGGTCCCGCGCACCGATAACGGCGATGCCACCAGGTGGAATGAACGGCAGGCGCCGGTACCGGAGGTCGAGCATGACCTTGCCCCAGCCATGCAGCACATCGCAGTGGGAGGCAATGACCGCCGACGGGCAGGCAATCACGATGTCCATGCCTTCGGCGCAGAAACGGCGTACCTGCTCCTCGGCCTCCCGCTTGCTGTGCATATAGGCCAGGCGAAACGCATCGCCGTTATAAGCCATGGTTTCATCCGCTTGCCGGGCCGGGTAACCCACGGCGGCAATGGACGATACGTGCAGGATGCGGCCGACACCGGCAGCGCGGGCGGCCTGCAATAAATTGACCGTCCCTTGCACATTCACCGCGAACATCCGTTGGCGCTCGCTCTCATAGGGCAAGGCCAGGCCGGCGGCGTGATAGATCCTGGTAACGCCACGGAGTGCCGGGGCAAGGCTGGCCGGAACCAGCAGATCGCCCTCACGCCAGTCCAGGCGCTCTCGCAAGCCCGCCAGCGCCGGGGCCGGATCCTTTGGCAGCACCAGCACCGCCACGGTTTCCCCCTGCTCCAGCAACCAACGCACGATATGACTGCCCAGGCACCCACTGGCCCCTGTGACCAGAATCATGGGCACAACCCCGTGGCCAGCGCCAAGGAAACATTGAGCCCTCCAAATGCGAAGGAGTTTTTCAGCCAGGCCTGGACATCCGCTTTACGCGTGCCCTCGGTCACATAATCCAGGTCACATTCCGCATCCGGGCCCAGGTAGTTGAGGGTGCCGGGAATCTGCCCATGCATCGAGCCCATCAGGCCGCCAATCAACTCCACCACACCCGCAGCCCCCATCAGGTGACCGATGGCCGATTTCACCGAGGAGACGCATAGCTGCGATGCGTGACTGCCAAAAACCTGCTTGATCGCCGCGGTCTCGCAACGGTCGTTGAGCAACGTGCCAGTGCCATGAGCGTTGATATAGCCGAACGTCTCGGCGGGTAACCGACTGTCCGCGATGGCCTGGCGCATCGCCTGGGCCGGGCCATCCACGGAGGGCTTGAGCAGGTCGCCGGCGTCGCTGTTGACGCCGTAGCCCAATACCTGGGCCAGGATCGGTGCACCCCGGGCCTGGGCGTGGGCCAGGGTTTCCATGACCAGGACACCGCCGCCCTCACCCAGCACCATGCCCCGGCGACCGAAGGAAAACGGTCGGCAGGTATCCGGGGCCATCGCCCGCAAGGCCTCCCAGGCTTTCCACACCAGTGCGTTGAGACAGGCGTCCGTGCCACCCGCCATGACCAGGTCGGCATCACCGTGGCGCAGGAGGCGATAAGCCTCGCCAATCGCCTGAGTCGAAGACGCGCATGCCGTGCTGATCGTCAGGGCGGGCCCTTTGAAGCCGTACTTGAGGCTCAAGTGGCTGGCGGCGGCGTTCGCCATGACCCGTGGCACGGTCCAGGGCGCCAGGGTGGAGCTGCGGGCCTGGTAGAGATCCAGGTAAGCGTTGTGCAACGACTCGCTGCCGCCCACCGCCGTGCCCATGTAAACCGCACAGCGCGTCGGATCAACCTGTGCCAGGTCGATCGCGGCCATGTCCACGGCCTCGGCGGCGGCCAGCAAGGCGAACTGGCTGGCACGGTCCAACAGCAGCAACTCGTTGGCACTGAACCGGTCGACCAGGGCGTCCTCAGGCGCCGCGCCGGCGTTGCAGGTCGCACCAACCGCCTCGCTCAGACCGGAGACCGGGCCAATGGCGCCACGCCCTTGGGCCAGACCGTCCCATAACGCCTGGCGGCCGACGCCAAACGGCGAAACGCAGCCAACCCCAGTGATGACGACGGCGTTCATGAAACGGCTCGTTGGGTGGACAACTGTTCGGCGAGTATTTCCACCAGGCGATGCACTGAACTGATGTCGGTATGGCTGTAGGCGGAGAGATTGACGCCAAAGCGCTTTTCAATCGCGTAAGTCAGCTTCAACACGTCCAGCGAGTCGAGCCCCAACTCCTCCACGCTCAGTTGGACGTCCATCTCCGTGATGTCCAGTTCCAGGGTGCTGGCCAGTAGATCCAGTACCAATGCTTGCAGCGATTGCGTCGACATAAATGACTACCCGGGATCAGTGTTCAGTGCGCAATGCACGTTGGGTGAACTCAGCATCAGCGACGCCGAGGTTGATGCTGACCTTCTCGACGATCAGGCGCGTGCTCTTGTTCGCAGCCAGGTTGTGCATGGTCTGAGCCGTCGGTCTGCTGAAGCCGTCGACGACTTGCAGGCCCTCGGTCTTGAGCTGTTTGACCAGCACGCCCTGGCGATCGAAATAGTCCACCTGCACCGGGTAGCGACTGGCTTCCTCGAGGTAGTAGACCTTGCGCGAATAACCGGACACGTCCGCCTCTTCGCTTTTTGCCTTCGCCTCGATACGCCGACAGGCCGGCCAGCTCAGGCAAGGCTCGGGAGACGCCAGGCTGGTGAACTGATAGCTGTCCAGCTTGTAGTCTTCAAAATCTTCGTAGGTGAAGTCCGTGCCCATGAACCAATTCTGCTTTTGCGAGCCCGCCAGGCGCCGCAGGCTTTTGGTCGATGGGGTGTAGGACCAGATATCGTTGATGGCCTTGCCACTGTCTTCGATCAGCAGCGCTACGTTCTTTACGGCTGCCGGAGCGGTAAAGCGCACCAGGGTCCCCGTGCGATCGCTCATTCGCTTGTCCAGGCGGCTGAGCTGGCGGGTGAACGTCAAGCGCTCGCCTTCCAACAATTCCATGCGGTAATCGACCCTTTCATCCGCCGCTTTCATGCGGCGATCGGAATCGCGCATGACCGACAGCGCATCGTCGGCATGGGCTGGCCCGATGCACATCATCAACAGGGAAAAAGTAACAGGCAGCTTGTTGTTCATCCGAAGTTCCTGAGCTTGAGAGTGTCAACCGCCGGGATGCGGAATACGTGGCGAATGGCAGGCATCGCCGCAAAGGGAATGATCACCAACGCCGGCAGAATGACTCGCCAGAAATCGCTGAAGGCAGGGTCGGTGTTGATCTTGAACCAGACATCGGTCAGGCGATGGTTGAGGACGGCACCAAGGCCATATCCCAGGGGGATGGCGACAACGCCGGCGACTACGGCAATGCTCAGGGTTTCACAGAGCATGATCAGTGACACGCTGCGGTCGCTGAAACCGAGGATCCGCAGCACGCCGTACTCACCGCGCCGCCCCACGATGCTGAAGTTCATGCTGGTGATGGCGAACAACAGGGCGATGGCGATGCTCATCAGCGCCGAGATATGGATGATCACCCAGATGTGCGAGCTGATTTCGAGAATGGAAGCGACAATGTTCTGCTTGGACGTTACCCGTACCACGCCCGGCAAGGCATAGATCGCGGCGTCGTCCAGGCCGCTGCTTCCCGCGTCGACCAGGTAGGCGCCGGTGAATTGTTCATCGAGGGCCAACATGCGCTGGGCGAAACGTCGAGTGGTGATGATTTCGCCCGGCAGCGCCCCGGAAAACACCCCGACGACCTTGGCTGGATAGAGATTGCCGCGCACCTTGAGGGTCAGCCGGTCGCCCGGACCAACGCCCTGTGCGATAGCGATACGACGCTCGATCACCAAAGCTTCGAGGTCGCCGTCCAACAGCATCCGGCCTTCCATGAGGTTCACGTGACGCACGCCGTCCGCCGGTTCGATACCCAGCAGGCTGGCGTTGTCCAACTGGCCCTGGCCGCTGACCTGGGCGCCGCCCTTGACGAAGGTCGACCAGCGACTGCCAGGCGCCAGGCCATCGAGACGGGCGATGTCCTCGTCCCACCAGGCCACGTCCAGGTCCACCACGCGGCTCCAGTTGTCACGCTCGACGTTGCTGATGGCGGTGCGCTCCATCGACGTCAGGGAAATGTAGAACGCGATGGTGATCGCGATACTCGCTGACATGGCCAGGACCGTCACCAGGCTGATGCGCCAACTGCGCAGCAGATTGCGCAACGAATAGCGGAACCAGAAAGGTCCGCCAATGTGTCGCAGGCAAGCCACCATGCGCAGCGCCAGGGTTTGCTCCTGACCGGCGCCAACGTCACGTAAGGCGTCCATGGGTGTAATACGCAGGATGGAGCGCATAGGCAGGTACATGCCCAAGGCAACGGTACCGCACAGCAACAGACCGGCTCGCCACAGATAAGGTGGCTTGAACAGCAGTTGTGGCTCCGGCATGCCGATGGCTCGCGCATAGTTCAAGCCGAACGCATACATGTCGAACAGCGCGAAGCCACAGCCCAGGACCAGCGCCAGGACGATCAACATCAATGCCGGCAAGCCGTAGGCACAGGCCACCTGTCGACGGCTATACCCCAGGGTCAGGAACATGGCGATCAGCGGCCGCTCTTCCTTGGCCCACTGATACATGAGGAAGAACACCACCAGGGTCGACGACAGCGCAAAAATCAGCACCACCGTGGGCAGGAAGACCTTGAAGGTATTGAGGTCCAGCTCGAGGAACTTCTGGCTGAACTGTTCCTGGCGTGGCAATACATAATCCACCGCCAGGCGAGACTGCGCCCGCTCGGTGATGCGCTGCTTGACCTGCGTAAGCGAGGCGTCCGGCGACAGGCTGAACAACAGGCTGTTGATCGCCGAGAAGCCCAACTGCTGGTGCATCAGCGCCTGGTCGGCAAACAGCACGCACAGCGAACCGTTACTGGGCACATAAACGCTGGGGTTGAGGGGCGCAACCAGGTATTCGGGACTTTCGACAATCCCGATCACCTCCACCGGGTATTCGGCCCGGCCGGCGGTGAAGTTGAAACGATCCCCCACGCCCTTGCCATGGAACTGCGCGCAGTTTCGCTCCAGAGCGATCCCGGTGGTCTCCATGGCATCGGGCAGGCGCCCCTGCAAAACCTTCAAGCGGTTGATCGCCAGGAAGTCCTGCGCGGGCGCACTGACCATCAATCCAGCGACCGGCTGTTCATCGCCAAGAGGCGCCAGCCCGGGCATGAGCAAGCGATGATGAATGGCGGTCACGCCGTCGATGTCATCGAACGCCGGCAGGTTGATCAGGTCATCGGGGGCAAAGATCACCTCCAGCTCCGCCATGGCGGCATTGGACTGGATGTCCTCGACGGTGCTGAACAAACTGTCGATGGCCGAGTAGGCACCCACCAGCACGCCAAAGGTCGAGGCACAGATTAGCGCAATGGTCAGCAACCGATAGCGAATCACCCGAACCGAGCGCAGCACATGCCGCACCAGCATGTTCATGAGTCGGCCCTGTGCAGGTTGCCCGAGCGCATCTCATAGACATGGTCGGCATGCTGCCCCAGCCCGGGGTTGTGCGTAACGATCACCACGGTGATCTGCTTCTCTTCCTGCATCTGGCGCAACAGTTCGAACACCCGCATCCCGGTCTCTTCATCCAGGCTGCCAGTGGGCTCGTCCGCAAGAATCAATTGCGGCTCCTTGATCAGCGCCCTGGCGATCGCCACCCGCTGCTGCTGCCCGCCCGACAGCTTGGAGGGGAATTTCTCGGCATGCTCATGCAGCCCGACCTTACGCAGGTACTCCTCGGCACGCACGTGGTCCCGTGGCGTGACCGAACGGATCGGCTCAAGACCGGTCAACACGTTCTCCTTGACCGTCAACGTCGGGATCAGGTTGTGGAACTGGAAGATGAACCCCACGCGCTCGGCCCGGAACCGGGTCAAGGCCTTGAAGTCCATGCTGTCCAGGCTCGCGTCTCCCACGCGCACCTGGCCCTCGTCGGCTCGATCCAGGCCGCCGAGTATGTTGAGAAGCGTGGTTTTGCCCGATCCGGATATACCCCGGATTACTGTCATGCTGGCACGGGAAATGTCGAGGTTGATGCTGTTGAGCACCAGACTGCGTTCATCGCCGCTGGGGTAGAATTTTTTCAGTCCAGTCAAGGAAATCAAAGGAATATCCATTTCGTCTACAACTCCAGGTCAGAGCGCTGCTTCAGCCAGATCGAGTCCGAAAACACCATAGCGTTTGGTCCGACGCATCCCGAGATTGCGTGCCAGCACGTAGCTGGACGGGTTGCGATCATCGATCCACATGGTGTCCACCCGTTCGAAGCGCGGTTCGGCATAACGGACGATTTCCTCACCGATCAACCGCCCAAGACCGCGTCCCTGTACCGACGGATCGGCACCGATCAAAGCAATGACCGCCCCGTTGACGCTGCGCTTGTAGCGTCCCAACTTGAATAGATCGAACAAACCGAAGTGGCCCTTGAGCTGGCTCAATATCTGGTTCAGATCCGGCAAAATCACAAAGAACGCCACCGCTCGACCGTCGAGCTCGATCAGCTTGATCCCTTCCAGGTCGATGAAGGCTTTCACGCTGTCGATATGAAACTTGAAGCTGGCCTGGGAGATCGGCGCGACTTCGTAGTTTTCGGCAAAGGCGCTGTTGAACAGGCAGCGGATCTCTTCCAGATTGGACTTGAGGTCGGCCCGCGTAGCCGTGCGCACACTGAACTGGCTGCCGGGCAGCACTTTTTCGCTGCGGTTGGCCTTGCGTCGCGCACGATACTGCTCGGCATCGACACCGTAGGTGCTGAAGGTGAACGCCAGGTCGAAGCCTACCTGCTTGAGGGTCTCGGCATACCAGAGCGGGTTATAGGTTTGCAGCAGCGTCGGGGGACGTCCATCCAGGTCCTCCAGCAGCAGCGCGGCGTCCTGGGTCGAAGTGTAGCTGTAAGGCCCCAACAACCTGGATTTGCCCCGAGCCCGGGCCCAATTGGCAACCGCCTCAAACAAGGCACGCGCAACGGCAGGGTCTGGGGTCACCTCAAAGAAGCCGAAGAACACATGCTCGTCGCCGAAACGCTGGTTGTACTCGGCATGGATGCTCACGCTTATCCGGCCTTGCGCCTGTCCCTGTCCGTCCACCGCCAGGAAATGCTCGATCTGCGCTTCGCGAAAGAACGGATTGTGGCGTGGCGACAGGATGCGCTTCATGTCACTGCGCAGGGGCGCCACCCACTTCGGATCGTCGGCGTACAAGCGGAAAGGCAGCTCGATGAACTGCTTCAGGCGCTTGGCGGTGTTCACTACTTCAATCGAGATCATGAGGCATCCAGTAGTTGTTGCATGTTGCGATGACGGGCTTCGAAGATGCGGTCCATGTAGGCATCCACAAACAGCCGCTCCAGCAATGCCCCCCCTATCGCCTTGTAGGTGACCCGATCGGTATAGAGCGTGCCGCCGGCCGCCGCTGCGACCCGATGTTCGTGCCGGAAGGCACTCAACGGCCCCTTGATCATCTCGTCGATGAAGTACTCATTCTCCTTGACCTCGCGAATGGCCACGGTCCAGTTGGCCGGGATGAACCCGAACATCCAGTGCCGGAAGCGGAACTGGCGTCCCTGGGCGATCCGTAGATCGGCGATGTCGATGTTGCCCAACGGAGTGACCCGTTCAGGGAAAATCTTTGGGAAGTTGACTCCCTCCATGCAGAAATCGAAGACCTGCGCACAACTACGCCCTTTGATCAGCGTGGTTTTTTCCAATACCGGCATTCGGGCTTCCTCGGTCAGATAGGTTCGGCGGTGGCAAGATTGAAACGCTCGGCGTAGCGCTGCCAGGCGACAGGGTCCAGGGCTTTGTCGAAACTGCGGAAGCCGGCAAGCTTGAACCCGTGGCGGCTGGACAGCGCCTGGACCAGTTCCAGGTCATCGTTGCTCAGGTCCAGGCCGAGGCTGGTATGCCGGGAGAGGCCTTCCAGGGCGAGCATCATGGTCTCGGCCATGCAGGCGTAAGCCAGGTCGTCGGGGATGCCGTAGCGCGAGCCGAGTCGGGCGTCGCCAGGCATTTCGACAATGCCCCCATCGAGCACCAGCACGTCCGGGCGGCGAATGGCGATGTCCTGGCTGACATTGGCCGGCCTGGAGATGTCGCACAGGATGGCATCGGCGGCGATATCGTCGGCGCTGATGAACCGTTCGGCACTGTTGGTCGCGATCAGCACCAGGTCGGCGTCGACCAGCGACTGCTGGACATCGTTGCTCCAACGCAACGCCGTGTGACGACCGTTTTCCGTCAGGAGCAGCGAGCCGAGGCTGGCACTGTCCTGCCCGTCCAGGCGTTGCGCGATATGCGCCAGCACGCTACCCGGTGCCGCCGTCGCCTGCGCGCTGTAGGCCACAAGCTGGTTGATCACTGACGCGAAACGCGGGGTGTTGAAGCGTGCGCTCTTGGGGTTGCCCACCAGGGTGACCTGGCCGGCCTGCGCCACGATCAACCGGGCGATGGCCGAACCGATGCTGCCCGTTGCACCGACGACGGCGACGCGCATGTCCTGCATCCGTCGCCCGGTCATGCGCACCGCGCGACAGGCGGCTTCCACCGCTGTCAGCAAGGTGTAGCTGTTGCCGGTGGTCAGGGCCACGCCTTTATCCAGCAGGCGCATGCCTCCCCCCGTTACGATCGAGGTGTGCCCGCCCAATCCCACCAGGGTAGCGCCACGCTGCCGCGCCATGTCGATGGCCTGGCCGATCACTGCACACGACTCCTCCACGGGCATCGCGGCAAGCTGGGCCGCCGAACGCGGCACCATGATGAAGTCGCCCGTGACCTTACGGCCCGTGGCAGGCGATGTCAGCGTTACCGTGGAGACGAAGAATGGATCGAGCAGCGGGTTCAAGCGCTGCTCCAACAGATGCAACGACGACTGCGAGTAATGACTGAGGCTTTCATCGAACTCGGCATAGTTCGACAGCTCCAGCGGATGAAGGACGAACGCGAAATGGTTCTCGGCCACCGGCTCGCTGAAGTTCACCGTATGCCTGGCTTGCCCGGCCGGCCCCGCGGGGCTGGGCTCGGCGTCCAGCAGGTGCGCCAGCAGCGTGCCTGTTCGTCCGTCCTCGACCCACTGCAGGGTCCGGGCCAGGGCCTGGATGAACCGTTCGCACTCGGCACGCCCGGCAATCAATGGCGGCTCGACGCGCATCACATTGGCGCCATTGAGTGTCGGCGCCACGCGTATGCCTTCGACGTTGAGCAGGTAACTGGCCAGGACCGGCACCAGGCTTTCCTGTTCGCCCATGATGCCGGTGAAGCCGCCGTGGAACTGCGGATAGTGGCTACGGTCGAGCTGGAACTCGATGCCAATCAGATAACCTGCCCCGCGGACTTCCTTGATGAATGAGGCGTGTCGTGCTGCCAGGGCCTTGAGCTGCTCGAGCAAGTACCGTCCATTCTCACGCACGTTATCCAACAAGCCCTGACGCTCGTGCAGCAGGTCCAGCACTTTCAGGCCGATGCGACAGGCCAGCGTATTGCCGCCGAAGGTGGACGAATGCTTGTTCTGGAAATCCGCACTGTAAGCATTCTCGCTCAGCAGACATGCACCAATGGGCATGACGCCGCCTCCCAGCGCCTTGGCGAGCAGCAAGCAGTCGGCTTGCACACCGGCACTGGCGAACAGGGTTCCGGTACGCCCCAGTCCGGTCTGGACTTCATCGATGATCAGCAACGTGCCACTGCGGTCGCACGCTGCACGGACTTGCCGCAGGTAATCGGCCGGCGGCAGGTTGATGCCGCCCTCCCCCTGGACCGGCTCGACAATGACCGCCGCATAGGCGCCCGGATATTGCTGCAACTGGGCTTCAAGGGCCTGGATATCGCCGTAGTCGACAAAGTCGAAACCCGGCAACGGGGCCTGGAATCCGGCCTGGTATTTGTCCGAGCCGGTGACAGAGAGTGCCCCCAGGGTCTTGCCGTGGAAACTGTGATACGTCGACAGAATGCGCTTGCGCCCGGTCTTGATCAGGCACGCCTTGAGGGCCGCCTCGACCGTCTCTGCCCCGCTGTTCTGGAAGGTCACGCTGCGGTATTGACCCGGCGCGATGGCGAGCAGACGTTGCGCCAGCAAACCGCTTGCGGCGAGGCTCGACGGCTGGACGAAAATCGGTTCCCGGGTGTGCTGGAAACTGGCCAGCTCCGCCAGCAACTCGTCCGGGCTGTGACCGAAAGGCAACGCACCGTAAGCGCCGAGAAAGTCCAGGTAGTCACGGCCTTCTTCATCGTACAGGTAGCAGCCTTCGCCGCGGACGAACGTCTTGTCGAGGCCGACCCGGCGAATCAACTCGCCAATCTCGGGGTTGACGTATTGCTCAAACGGACTCATTTGCTGCCAGCGACTCATGACGGATTCTCGGTGGAGTAAGGCGTGGAAACGGAGGATGGATGGCCGCAGGTCTGCCGATAGAGATCTGCCGCCATGCCTTGGGCCGCCACGATGCGTTCATGGGCAGGCCGCATGGCGTGATAAGGCAACGCCGGAAACAGATGATGAAGGGCGTGATAACGCTGGCTCAGGGGCTCGAACAACTCCAGCCACCGCCCCTGGGCGGCATGGGTCGAGGAATCGCTCAGTTGCCACTGAAGGGAAACCGGCTGACCGCTGGAGGCATAACGATGGGCCAGGCAGGTGCGGAACATGTTGATCCCCAGCACCCCATAGATGACGGCCAGGAACAGGCCGATTCGGGACCAGGGCAACCATTCGCTCCCTGCCATCAGGATCAGCCCCCAGGCGTATACGCTGGTCAGCCCCTCGAGCAGGCGGTTGTATCCCTGCGAAGCGCTGAACCGCGCGGCGCTGTTTCGATAGGCTGCATGCAAGGTGACCGCGCTGTAGCGCTCGATCACCACCCGGCGTAGCGACGGCATACACCATGACAGCGGCCCGACCAGGGCAAATCGCAACAGCAGCAACAATGGCGTCAGGAGCGTGCCCACCAGCAAAGTGAACAGGCTACGGCCAAACTGTCGTTGAAACGGCAGGTACTCCGGATCCTGCCGGGTGCCGTACCGCGTCAGCGTATGGTGGTCCATGTGGCTCAAGTACAGAAACGACGGCAACAGCAATGGAATCCCACAGGCCAGGTTCCACATCAGGTTGAACCCCGGTACTGCTCGCCGAGGCATATGGACCAGTTCGTGGATGAACATGGCCGACCGATACAAAGTGAACACCGCCACCGAATAGAGCACCAGCCAGATCGGAAAATGGCTGGTTTCCAGCAGCGACAAGGCGCTCCAGAACAGCGCGATGCTCATCCCGAAATCCAGGCGATAACGCCACCCATGATGGCGCCGCAAGTCCTCGATCAATGGCCGCAGCGCCGCGATAAACGCTCGCCCCTCCCGCTCGGGCACAGTCTTCATCGACGTTTCCAAATGACACCGTCCAGGTAGAAGTGATGAAGAACGACGATCAGGGGCACCAAGCCAACCGAGGGCATTTCCAGACTCAGGACCAGCAGGCTGGCCAGGCCCAGGGTACTCAGCCAGACCCAGGGCTTGGCCCCCATGCGCCTTACCCAGCCGTGGGCCATCCCCAACGCACCGGAGGGTGTTGGCTGCGCCTGGGTTCTGCGCAAGCCCGCCAGGACCGTCGAGGTGCAGACCAAGTGGTATTGCAAGGCATGGATGCTGGTGCCGATCAGAATCAGTGCATACAGGTCATCCACCAACAGATACGCGGTGTTGTACAACCCCAACGACACCGCCAGCATCACCAGCACAAAGCGGGGCATGCCCTCTCCCTGTCGCCGATGGGCCCACTCGGTCACGATGAACTTCATGGTCATGAGCGCGAATATTCCGTAGGCGAGCCAGGCCCAGTACGGATCGAGCGCCGGTGTCGGGATGGAAATATTGGCGAATGGCAGCGCCTGACCGAACAGCTGGTAGTCACCGAAATGGAATCCGCCATGGGTGATGCGGTACATCAAGGGGGCTGCGAAGCCCGCCAGTACCATGTCGCGAACCGGCTGGGTCGAATGCCGGTACCCGGCCTTCTTCGCATAGAGCGCGGCCACCCCGAAGTGTTGCTTGCACACATGGTAGGGTTGCCAGTACACCCAGATCGCGACCAGCCAAGGCAAGGCGTTCATCGCATACAACCCGACGCAAACCGCCGAGATCACCAGCAGGCTCGCCCAGAAGCGCTTCTTGTGGCGCTGGTATTCAAGCGGCTCGGCGAACAGCCGGACGTGGGTGTGCAGCACATGGGGAATATCCAGGAACAGTGCGAACAGCAACGCACCGATCAGGAATGCCGGGCCCTGCATGATAGCCAGCAGCAGCGCGACGGAAATAAGCGGACCGCCAATCAGGATCGCCAGCGTGTCGGCTCGCGCACTGACGAACCACGCTGCCTTGTCAGAGATGGTATTGGACATGCTTGAAGCCCCTTCAGACCGCGGCAGACAACTCGAATGTGCTGGCGTGTTCGAGCAACTGCGCCAACTCCTGGAGGGTGGTCATGGCGTCGATCAGAGACGCGGAAAAATCCGCCGACAGTTGTCCCCGGAGCTCTGACAGCAGCGTCAACTGCCCCATCGAGTCGAGCCCCAGGTCCAACAGCGTGTCGCTGGCCTTCAATGGATAGCCATTGAGGTGGGCCGGTAGAATGCCTTGGGTCGAGAGGCGGTGGATGGTCTGGCAAATAACATCAAACACAAGTGCTCCTTGCACGTATGCAATCCGTGCTGCTGGGGAAGGATCAGGCGGATACAGCGTCTGTGGTGACCGCTGCGGGCTTCAATTTGCCACTCAGGTACAAGCGACTCAGCGCCTGGCGCTGGATCTTGCCGCTGGTGGTCTTGGGGAAATCGGCGCGACGGATCAACACCAGGTCGTCCACTTGAACGCTGGCATGGCGCGCCACTGTCCGGGCGACTTCGCGACGCAGTTCCTCCAGGTCACGATTGCCCAACGCATTGACGGCGATCACCACCACGACGCTCTCTTTGACATGCCGGCTGTCAATGCAGGAAAACGCCGCGACAGAACCTGCCGCAAGGCCCAGTTCATGCTCCAACGACCATTCGACGATATGCGGGCTGACATTCACTCCCGCACGGGTAATCAGGTCCTTGGTCCGGCCGGTGATGTAGATCTCGGCGTCCAGTATGAAACCCAGGTCACCCGTGTCGTACCAATCGCTGGCCTGCGGGCGCACGGGCTCCATCTTCAAGTACCGGCCAATCACGCTGCTGCCACGAATCTGCAGGCTGCCCAGCAGGCCTTCACTCACCTCAAGGCCGTGTTCGTCCACCACACGCGTTTCGACGTCACCGACCGCGGTGCCATTGCCCAGATAGGCCGCAGCGCCTGGTGCACCTTCCGGTTGCTCGCGGACCACACCGTCGGCATGCAGGCTCTGAGTGTCCAGCCAGCGCACGCGCAACGCCTGGCCTGGCGCATTGAGGGATACGGCCACCACCGCTTCTGCCATGCCGTAAGCTGGTTGCAGTACGCCCGCTTGCAGGCCATAAGCGCTGAAGGCAGTTTCGAACTGATGAAGATGCGCGTGAAAAACCGGTTCGGCACCGACCCATGCGTAGCGCCAATGGGACAGATCCAGATCGCCGTCACGCAAGCGTCCCGCCAGACGGCCAAGCAACGCGAAAGCCGAGGTCGGCGCCGGTGACAGCGTGCCTTTGTAGCGCGACAGCGCATGGAGCCAGGCCAAGGGCTGACGGCTGAATTCGCTGGTGGGCATCAACACCAGGTCGATGGAGCACCACCAGGCCAGGGTCAAGGCAGAAAGCCCCATGTCGTGATGCAGGGGCAACCAGCTCACCATGCGATCCGCCGCTGCGACGGACACGCGTTCGGCGATAGCCTGGCAATTGGCACTGAGCATGGCCTGGGTGATGTATACCGCTTTCGGCGCGCCGGTACTGCCGGAGGTAAACTGCAGGATCGCAAGGCTTTCAGGACGGCTGAGTACTGGCTCATTGACGGGTGTTTCCACAGCCTGCATACGCTCGCTCAGGGCGGCATCCGTCAAGACCCGCTGCGCCCATTCTTGCGCAAGCTGCTGCGCGATGTGCTCAGAGGTAAGGATCAAGGCAGGTTCGAGCAATGCCAGCATCGCCTCTATCCCCGCCCCTTCGCGTTTGCTTTCGTGGGGCAGCAAGGCAATCGCCAACCCCTCGGCCCAGCATGCTAGCACCACGACCAGCACTTCAACGCTGGAAGGCAGGGCGATGGCAACGACCTGTTCAGGTGCCAGGGCACTCTGACGCAATACCCGGCGCGCACAAGCCACCCGGGCAAGCATTTCGGACTGTTTCAAGGAGACAACGCCATCCTGCGCCAGGACCGTGGTCAGACGAGAAGATGGGCAAGAAAGGAATTTTTCTATCAGGCACAGGCGAGCAGGCGCGACTAATCCGTCAGTCATATTTTCAGTCCTTGAAACATTCAGCAAAGATTACTGATTGTAGGACAATGGGTCAATATGGCTCTTTGATATTGATTTGAAATTATTGCGCTGGTTTAGTGCCCTGCGACGGATAACCCCTCTAGAGCGCAGGTTACAGACAGTAGAAAGGGCATAAACCGTTTGAAGAAAGTTGCCGATGCCCGCTCCCTGCAGGGCGAGCATCGCGTTGCCTTTTAGCCAGTCAAGCTCACCAACAAGCATTCACCGCCGGCACCCGCCCCCGCCACGGCCGGGCTCGCTCCAGTTGTCCGGCCAGGGCCAGCAACGTGCCCTCCTCACCAAAGCGCCCGGCGAAATGCGCCCCCATCGGCAAGCCTCTGGCACTCCAGGACAACGGCACCGACATCGCCGGTTGACCGCTGGCATTGAACAAGGCCGTGAAGGGCGAGTAGCTGTGGTAGCGCTCGATCAACTGATCAAGGCTCAGGCACACATCCTGGATGTCCAGCTCGCCAATCGGCGCCGGTTCGCGGGTCAGGACCGGGGTGAGGATCAGGTCGTAATCCTGCATGAACAGCGCCAGTTGCCGGCCCAGGCCGTGTATCCACTCCACAGCGGCCGCGTATTGGGCGCCGCTCACATTCCCTTTGTCCCGCAGGATGATCCGGGTGCGCACTTCCAGCTCTTCGGCCTGGACCGCGAAGCCACGCATCTGGCCCAGCAGATCGACATAATGACGCGTGCTTGCACCGATGATGGTGAACACCTGGTCGAGAAACTCCGGCAACACCACCGGCAGGCTCACCGGCTCGACACGATGCCCCAGGGACTCGCACAAGCGTGCCGCCTCGCCCACCGCCCGCAAGCTCTCAGGCGACGTCGGCCAGGGGCCGAGCTGCTCGACCAGGGCGATGCGCAGCGGCTGTGGATCGCGCTGCACCGCGGTTACGTAAGGCAGTGCCTGCACCGGGGCGGCATAGGGCGCGCCGAGATCCATCCCTGCGGTCGCATCCAGCAACGCCGCGCTGTCACGCACCGACAAGGTGATCGCATGGGGCGTGCCCATCCCCGCCCAGCCCTCCCCCACAATCGGCCCCGAGGGCAACAGGCCACGGCTGGGCTTGAGACCGAACACCCCGCAGCAGGACGCCGGCACCCGCAACGAACCGCCGCCATCGTTGCCATGGGCGAACGGCACCACCCGGGCCGCCACCAACGCCGCCGCACCGCCGCTGGAGCCCCCGGCGCTGTAGTCGGTGTTCCAGGGGTTGCGAGTCGCGCCGAAACGCGTGGACTCGGTGGAGTACGACGTGCCGAACTCCGGCGACGTGCTGGTGCCCATCAACTGGCACCCTGCCCGGCGCAAACGCGTCACCACTTCCGCCTCGAAATCCGCACGAGCGCTTCCAAGAGAACGGGAGCCATTGGTCATCGCCGCACCGTTGACCGGCGAAAACAGGTCCTTGATCAACGTCGGCACGCCGGCCAACGGGCCCTGCCCCATCTCAGGCGTTTGCGCCGCTTCCCGGGCCGCGTCATACAGCCGCTCGGCCACGGCATTGAGTTGCGGCTCGACCCGTTCGAGGCGCTCGATGGCCACCTCGAGCAATTCGCCAGGCCGGACCTCGCCGCGCCGGACCCACTCGGCCAGGCCCATGGCGTCTTCGCGATCCATCAACTGGTGGATGTCTTGCATGCTCATGCTTCGGATTCCTTATTCATGATGATGGGCGTGTACCGATAGGACTGGCCTGGTCGTGACCACGGCTGCGCAGACCGGTAATCAGCCAAAGCAGTGCTACGACAAGGCTGGTGAACGCTAACCATTGGATGGACTGGCGCAGATCCCCGGCCAATCCCCCCACGCCGGCCACTACCAGAGGACTGGCGAATTGACCGAGATAGAGAAATGCCGTGAACCCGCCCAACCCCCGACCACGGGTGCTGGCGGTCAGGGCGTTCATCACCGGTGCCATCACATTGGGCACCAACAACCCGAACCCCAGACCCTGGATGAGTACTGAAACCAGCACCTCGTTGTAACTCTGTGCGCGCGTCAGCAGCCATAGCCCAAGGCTCGCCAGCCCCAGCAGCAATGCATTGCAACCGGCGATGCCGAAGCGGCGACGCAGCATCGGCCACATCAGCGAACCGACCAGCGTCGCCAACAGGCTCAGCCCCGCTGCCATGCCGATCATGGTGCTGGAGGTAATGCCCAGGCTGACCAACAGCATCGGCGCCTGGACCGGTAAAACGAAGGCCAGGACCATGCCGCCAAAAATCATCAGGTTGCCGACCACCAGCGGCAGCACCGCCACTTTGGTCAAGCCTGCCCCGTCGTTTGGCGACCTGGTCGCGCTGCGCCGCGCCAGCGGCGGCTCCCACAACACCTTCATCATTGACGGTACCAGCAATAACGGCAGGAGATAGAGCAGGAACGGCGAGCGCCACGAATGCTCCCCAAGTGCCCCGCCCACCACAAAGAACAGCGCCCCCACCAGCCCGATGGTAACCACCTGCCGATTGACGTAGCGCAAGCGCTCCTCGTCGTGCCAATAGTCGGCAATCAACGTGGCACAACAGGTCATGACCGCCGCTTCGGTACAGCCGAACAACAGCCTCGTCGCCACGATGGCGGGCAGGCTATCGAGCATGGCGGGCAAGGCGCCGAGCACGGCGTAGAGCAACGTGGCAAGCACCAGCAAGGCCTTACGCCCGACGCGATCGGCCAACCATCCGGCCAGAGGTGCGCACAGGGCGATTGCCAGGGCCGGCCCGGTGACCGCCAGCGGCAACAGCAAATCGGCCCGGGGTTCCACGGGGCCGAATTCGGCACCCAAGCGGGGCAGGACGGGAGAAACCATCACCGACCCCATAATGGTCAAACTGCTGCCCAGCATCAGTACCAGGCCCTCACGCAGGCCTGCCTGACGCAACGGAGCCGTTGAAACGCTGCTTGGTTGGTTCATGGCGAGCCCCTTCAGAAACTTTGAGAAATACGCAACGCCGCGGTATAGCCCTCGGCACGGTTGCGGGCGTCAAACTCTTTGTAGACGTGCAGCCACACCGGCGGAATACCGGGCTTGAAGTAACTCACCGCCGGCCCGACGGCCATCACCCGGGCGCGATTGCCGGTCTCCAGTCCTGGCGCATCGTCATCGCTGAACTGGCGGTAGTAGTAGCCGCCCACCCCCACGGTCCAGGGCCCGGCGTGCTGCCCCACGGCGAACTCATGGCGGTACTCGACGCCGTTCTTGTAGTCGGTGACGTTGTTGCGGGTATTCACATCGACCTCGAAGCTGGAAGACACTTCAAAGCCGCTGTCGGAGAGGTAGGTGGCGTTGACGATCGGTGAGAACGTCCAGTGGTTGAGGCCGGGTGAAATCAAGCGATTCTTGTCGTAGTCGCCGGTAGGCGCCTGGATCTGGAACTGAGTGTTGACGAACAGGTTCGGCGACAGGGTCCATTGCAGGATCACCGGCAGGAACTGGACGTCCGCCAGACGAAACGGATCGGCTTCAAGGTCCAGCGGGCCGACAGGTGTCTGCACCTGTACCGAGGCGTCCATCTTGAAGAACGGCACTACGGTGCCGAAGCCATATTTGGCGCCCAACACGGTGTAATCGGTCATGCGCATGTAGGCGACGCCGATGGACAGCACATCCAGAGAGAAATTGTTGTCCACCGAGTTGCCGTGGCGGTCTTTCTGCACGTTGGCGGAGTAAAACGCCGTGCGCAGGCCGACGGTCCCGAAGGGCGTGGCCGGCGGCATCATGCCCGCACCGAAGTCGTAGACCCCGACCGCCGTGGTCGGCGCGCCGTTTTCGGTGCCATGGGCGGCGGCGCAAAGGCCGATCATCCCCAGGGTCAACCACGTAAAGCGCAAGACGTTTGTTTTCTTATTGTGATTCATCGAATGCCCCTTCCGACCATGTGGTGGTGGGGTCATCCTAGGGAGCAGGCGTCATCGGCCGTTATCCGTTTTCAGCACAGATGCGTGCGACGCAAGGTTTGCGAAGGCGTTTCACCGAACAGGACCCGATAGTCACTGGAAAACCGGCTCAAATGCCAGAATCCCCAGCGTGCCGCTACCTCCTGCACGCTCTGGACCTGATCATCATTGCGCAGCTCACGGCGCACGGCATTGAGGCGCAACGCGCGTAAATAAGCCACGGGATTGATGCCCAGGGTTTCCTGGAAGCAATACTGCAATTTGCGCCGGCTGGCACCGATGTGGTTGCACAGGTCAAGGATCGACAGCGGCTCATCAACATGGGCCATGGCGTACTCCCGGGCCCGGTCGACCATGCGCTTGCGCGCCGTAGGGTTGAGCGGGGGCGCCTCGTCCGGCGCGACCAATTCCAGCACCTGCACCATGACGGTGTCGCGCAGGCCCCGACGGATCGACTCATAGCCCAACATCGAGTCGCGTCCCTGGGCGCAGCCTTCGAGTTCATTGAACACCATCGCGACTTCGGCCGGCAGCATCGAATCACCGAGCCGGTAACACTTGGGAAGATCGGTAATCTGGAACCGGCTGCCCTGGCGCTCCAGCATATGTTCCAGCGTCTGCTCATCCAAGGCGAAAGCGAACAGATCGAGGTGCGCAGGCGTACACAACTCGGGCAGGTTTTGCCCGCGTGCAACCAACAGGCTGGGTTCGGCAATCGGGTGTCCGGAGCAGAAGGCCGGACCGTCCGCATTCAGCGGCAAGCTGAAGGTGATGGCGCCTTCCCAAGCCGCGCCCTGCTTGGTCATCGCCTGGTTAGAGCGGTCACGCACCAGCTGCATCCAGTCGGCACGGAACTCGACCAGGTCGCCCTCGAAGCGCCCTGGGGTCAACTGGTCGTAGCAGAGTTGCCAACCGCCCATGTTGCGCGAGTGTTCGTCGATGTCACCGGTGCGAAACCGATTGACCACCGGGGTCGGAAACCCACTTGCCGGAACCGTCGACTGCACTCTGTTGTTGTTATTCATTGACCCGACCTTCATCGATTCCTGGGCTTACGGATCAAACATCAGGCAAGTTCCATTCCGCCTCCCAGGCAAGCCGTGCAATTGTGCCGAAAACGGATAATTGGCCAGGAATGGATTCGCTGCCAGTGTATAAAGCAGAATGAATCGACCTCTGAACATCCACGCCACCATGAACGAAATGCCCCGTGACATCGACCTTGCCAGCCGGTCGATCACCCAACCACGCACGCTGGTCTTCCTGGCCTACCCGCAAATGGGCCTTCTGGACCTGACCGGCGCCCAGACGGTGTTCTGGGCGGCGACCAAAGCCATGGCCGAACGCGGCCTGCCCGGCTACGCCATGCATACCGCCAGCCTCCCGGGCGGGTTGATGCGAACCGCCGAAGGCCTGGTCGTGCAGACCTGCCGCCTGCGCCAGTTCGAAGACATTCTGATCGACACGCTGATCGTCCCCGGCGCGCCCGACATCCGCCAGGCGATGATCGATTGCGTCGATCTGGTCGACTGGCTGCGCCATGCTTCAGTCAGGGCCCGACGCACCGCATCGGTGTGCAGCGGCACGTTCCTGATGGCCCAGGCCGGCTTGCTGAACGGACGCCGTGCCGCGACGCACTGGGCCATGTGCGACATGCTGAAAAGCGGTTTCCCGATGGTGGAAGTGGACCTGGATGCGATTTTCATCCAGCAGGGTCACGTGTGGACCTCGGCAGGGGTCAGCGCCGGCATCGACATGGCCCTGGCGCTGGTGGAAGCCGACTGCGGCCGCGAGGTCGCCCTGCAAGTGGCCCGGGAGCTGGTGGTGTTTCTCAAGCGCCCCGGTGGCCAGGCGCAATTCAGCCAGCTGCTGCAATTGCAAACCCAGGACAGCGCCGGCTTCGACGAGCTGCACCTCTGGATTGCCGAGCACCTGGGCGACGACCTGACCATCGAACGGCTGGCCCGCCAGGCGCGAATGAGCCCGCGTAACTTCTCCCGGGTCTACAAGCGCCAGACCGGCCGGACTCCGGCCAAAGCCATCGAGTTGTTTCGCCTGGAAGCCGCGCGAAGGCTGCTGGAAGATTCCCAACGCAACATCGATCAGATCGCCCGCTCGTGCGGTTTCGGTGACGAAGAACGAATGCGCCTTACCTTCCAGCGCCACCTCTCGATTTCACCCCGGGATTACCGCAAGCGCTTTTCCCGCTGACCGGGCTGAGGCTCCCAACGATTACCTAACGAGCATGACTTCGTCCATGAGCGACTTCTCCTACACACAGTACATGCGTTTCTGGACCCCGGACCCAGCCATCGGCCCGCGTGAACAGGCGCCGATGCACCCCCAGGAGCTGGCCTGGGCCCATGATTATGCGGCTCACCACCGTTTCAACTGGCTCATGGTGCTGGTGCCGCCGCTGTGCTTCGGCCCCCTGTTGCCCCCCATCGCATTATTCCTGGGGCTGATGCTCTATCAAGCACTGTTCGCCCCTGGCCTCGACCTGGATCCCATCATCGATGAGTCCCTGGGATGGCTGGCGGTCGCGATAGTGCTTTTCACCACGGCCTGGGCGCTGCGCAATTTCCTGCGGGACAAACACGACCCGACCAAACGCTACTGGCAGTCCATGCCGGATCAGGGTGTGGTCGAGCTTGAGCGCCATACCCTGGTCTCAGGTTTCTGCCTGTGGGCCAACGACTATGACCCCGACTGCAACAGCCTCATGCTCTGGGTCAACGATAAAATCGAGCGCGTGCAAGACAGCGGCGTATCGCAGTGGGTCCTGGCCAGAACCAAGGAGGGACACTGGCTGGTGCTCAAGGAGCAATTCCCCGGCAACTTCACCTACGCTCGGATTGGACAAACGCCTGCGCCGGCCAAGCAGCTTCAACCACGGGAGCAACTGGCGATTGCCTTTGCCCCCGGCACCCAGTTGCCCCTGGGCCGGCGTTTCGACGGCGCACCGATACCCTTGATCGACACGGCGTACTGGCTGTCTGGCGATGAACTCAAGCGCCTTGCCGAGGCCGCCCATCACTGGACCTTTTTTCCACCGGACCGCTACGCGGTGATCAACGAGCAGGATGCCGAATGGGTGCAGCGCCTGGTGGCGAAGGCGCAAGCCAACGTCGACCCCGAGGGATACGCCTCGAAAGACGATTAGCCGGCCCGCAGCTCAAGCGACCTTCCTGGCGTCCTGGTGCTCGGCGTGCTCGGCCACGAACGCGCTACAACGGGCACGCAACCAGCACTCCCCCGGATCATTGTGAGAAGCACCACCCCAGACCATCGACAGCGCGTGCTCGGGCAAACGGATCGGCGCCGGCTCGGCCCTGAGGCCAGTGGCCGTCGCCATGGCCTGGGCGACATAGTCCGGCACGATGGCGATCATGTCGCTATTGGCCAACAACACGGGCAAGGCGCTGAACTGTGGCACGGTCAACACCACCCGGCGTTGGCGCCCGATCAGGTTCAAGGCGCGATCAGAGTCATCGATGACATTGCCCATGGACGACACCACCGCGTGGGGTCGCTGGCAGAACTCGTCCAGGGACAATTCCCCAGGCTTCGAGTCGGCCCGCAGCAGCATCGGCCGAATCCGCCGCAAGTCCTTGCGCCGGGCATTGGCCGGCAATTCCAGGGTGTGGCTGATGCCCAGGGTGATTTCCCCGCTGATCAGCAACTGGGACATCTGCCATTGATCAGCCCGGCGCACCACCAGTGTCGTGCCCGGCGCCTCGACCCGCAGGCGGCGCAACAGATCCGGCAGCAACGCATATTCAACGTCATCGGACAGTCCGACATGAAAGGTCGCTTCACTGGTGCCCGGATCGAACGCCTGGCAGCGACTCAGGGCAGCGGCAATGCCATCCAGTGCAGGGCTCAGGTTGGAAAATATTTCCTGGGCCCGTGACGTCGGCTCCATCAAGCGGCCCGAACGAATGAACAAGGGGTCATCGAACATCAGTCGTAAGCGGGCCAGCGCACTGCTGATCGTCGGTTGACCAAGAAACAGCTTTTCACCGACACGGCTGACATTGCGCTCATGCATCAGGGTTTCGAAGACAACCAGCAGGTTGATGTCAGCACGACGCAGGTCATTTCTGTTCATCATAGTAGCCGTCCCAGGCACCAGGCCATTGATTCAGGAGTTGACAGGATCATCGCCGGCCCTTTCATCGAGACGCACCGGCGACGGTATGCCTGGCAGGTTATTCCCGCGGCCGCGCGCTTGTCTGTTGTACCTAGGGACAACCCATTCAACCTTTAGGCAAGCTCATCGATACTTCGGTATGCAGCGCTTCAGGACCGTGGCGCAATTTCAGGGTTTTATGTCCTACCTGGCGGCAAGCGGCACTTTTAAGATGCAACGATTCCCATGACCGTAGGATCCGAGCGCAGCCCAAGGCACTTCGTGCAGGTTCGCCCCGCCCCTACTCACTTGCACATGATTCGTTTCGGAAAGCCGATGACGCCTACCCACTCCGCCTGCCAGGCCATCAACGACGAGCCGCTCGTCTATATCGTCGACGACGATCAACCGCTGCGCGAAGCCCTCGGCGGCCTGTTGCGCTCCATTGGCCTGCAGGTCGCACTGTTCGGCTCGGTGACGGAGTTCATGCAATACCCTCGCCCCGACCAGCCCAGTTGCCTGGTGCTCGACGTGCGGCTGCGCGGCACCAGCGGCCTGGACTTCCAGCAGCAACTGGCGACGACCGATACCCATCTGCCGATCGTGTTCATGACCGGCTACGGCGACATCGCCATGACGGTCAAGGCCATGAAAGCCGGCGCGGTGGATTTCCTGAGCAAACCCTTCCGGGAGCAGGACCTGATCGATGCAGTGTCCGCCGCCCTGCAGCGGGATCGATTGCGCCGTGAGTCCGACCGTAGCCGTCGGGCGCTCCAGGACTGTTACGCCAGCCTCACGGCCCGGGAACAACAGGTCATGGCCCTGGCCGTGTCGGGATTGATGAACAAACAGATCGCCGGGGAAATCGGTTTGAGTGAAATCACGGTCAAGATCCACCGGGGCCAGGCCATGCGCAAAATGCGTGCGCGCTCATTCGCCGATCTGGTGCGCATGGCCCAGGCGCTGGACATGCATCGCGGCGGGTGAACGTTCATACCCAGGTATAACTTGGCGGGGTGACAGGACAAGGTATCTTGCAGGGAAGACGGGGCCTTTATGGCGACCTGACATCACCTTCGGTATCTAAATGTCCAATACCGCGATTATTTCAGTGGTCGATGACGATGAGTCCGTTCGAATCGCCTTGGATGGTCTCCTGCGTTCCAGCGGTTACACCGTTCGAACCTATGCCAACGCGTTGGATTTCCTGTCCTCCAGCGGCCCCGAACAGACCGCCTGCCTGATCTCCGATATCACGATGCCCGGCATGAGCGGCATCCAGATGTATAACGAGCTGGCCGGCCAGGGCATTCACATCCCGGTCATTTTCATCACCGGCCATCCCGCCCCGACGCCCCGGGTCAAGGCCGGCGCAGCGGAACCGGTGGCATTCTTTCCCAAGCCGTTTCACTGCGCTGAATTGATTGCCAGCATCGAATCGGTACTCAATCGACCAATCGACTGAATGGCCACCGCCATCGCGGGCAAGCCCGGCTCCCACAGGTTCCGCGTGGTTCACAAAAGCAGTGTCCAACCGCCAATCCTCTCACCCATTGCTCTAACACCTTCGTATAGATCCTTCATACGCAGACATGCCGCCGCTGACCTTATGTAGAAGTGTCGGCCGCCGAACCGACGCATACCATTTCCTACAGCGAACCGAAGCTGAATGCATGAAGCCACGCACGTTCGGGTACTTCGCGACACGGTCACGCTGAAACAGTTGAACAATTCAACGTATCGATTTTGTCTTCGGGAGCACATCATGAAACAGCATATTCTGGTAATTGGCGCAGGTTTCGGTGGGGTATGGAGCGCCTTGAGCGCGGCCCGCCTGTTGGACCAGCATGATCGCAACGATGTGCAGATTACCGTCCTGGCGCCCCAGGCGGAGCTGCGCATCCGGCCGCGTTTCTACGAGCCGGACGTCCATACGATGACGGCTCCGCTGGACGGGTTGTTCAACGCGGTCGGAGTGAATTTCGTGCAGGGCTCGGCACAGGGCGTCGACGCCGATCTCAAGCAGGTGAGCTATCGCGACGCCTCCGGGACCCACGGCACGCTGGGCTATGATCGGCTGGTGCTCGCCGCCGGCAGCCAGTTGATGCGCGCTGACTTCAAGGGCGTGGTCGAGCATGCTTTCGACGTCGATGAGATCGAGCAGGCAACCCGTCTCGAAGCCCACATCAAGTCCCTTGGCAATTTGCCGGACAGCCCTGCCCGCAACACCGTGGTAGTGGCCGGCGGCGGCTTTACCGGGATAGAAACCGCAACCGAAATGCCCGCCCGCCTGCGCGCCGCCCTGGGCGAACATGCCAACATCCGGGTCATCGTCGTCGACCGCGCACCAGAGATCGGTGCCTCCCTGGGCGAGGGCATCCGCCCTTCCCTGATCGAAGCGTCGGCTCACCTGGGCATCGAATGGATCCTCAACGCCTCGGTCGAATCGGTGGATGCTGGCGGCGTCACCCTGTCGAACGGCCAGCGCATCGAATCCAGCACGGTGGTCTGGACCGTGGGTTTCCGTGCCAGTCCGTTGACCGAACACGTACCCGGCACCCGTGATCGCCAAGGCCGCTTGCACGTCGACGGCAACCTGAAGGTGCTGGGCCAGGACCACATCTTCGCCGCCGGTGACGTGGCTTACGCCGCCACCGACACCGTGGGCAACTATGCGGCGATGTCCTGCCAGCACGCCATCGCCCTGGGCCGCTACGCCGGCAACAACGTCGCCGCCGACCTGCTGGGCGTGGCACCGATGCCCTACAGCCAGCCCAAGTACGTGACCTGCCTGGACCTGGGCGCCTGGGGTGCGGTGTATACCGAAGGGTGGGATCGCCAGCTCAAACTGGTAGGCCAGGAGGCCAAGACCCTCAAGACCCAGATCAACTCGATATGGATCTACCCGCCCGCCGCCGACCGCGCCGTAGCCCTGGCAGCAGCCGACCCGTCGATTCCGGTGGCGTGATTTCACTTCGCTGATCCCGGCCAGATCCCTCCTTTCTGAGCCGGTTTTTCCCAGACACCCGCCATGGATGGTTCGGCGGGTGTTTTTTCTTCGATCGCCCAGCCTGCACCAGGCATTCGTTATGAACGCGGATTGGGTCGGAGCGAGCCTGCTCGCGATCCGGGATCCCCCATCTCGTCACTCCAGCAACGCCACAATCCGCGGTTCGATCGAACCCGCACTCACCTCAAGCAACCCCAGCGTCACCGGCAGCTTGAAACGCCGCCGGCCAGCGCTGCCGGGGTTCAGGTACAAACGCTCGCCACGCCATTCGATACGCGGTTTGTGAGAGTGCCCCGTGATGACCACCTTCACAGCCGAGTCGAGTGAAGCCGGCACGTCGGCGATGTCATGCACCAGAAAGACCTGCCAACCACACAGATCGAACTGCAGGCTATCGGCTAACGGCCCGGCCCAGTCCGCCCCGAGGTCGTTGTTGCCGCGCACCACATGCAGCGGCGCAATGGACGCCAGTTGTTCGAGGATCCCGGGGTTGCCAATATCACCACCATGTATGATCCGCTCGCACCCCGTCAGCGCGGCAAGCGCTTCAGGACGGAGTAAGCCGTGGGTATCGGAAATGACGCCAACTTTCATGTGATTTCCCGCCGAATCTGCGTCGTCGCAATGGCTAACGTGCTGGAATTGAATAAGATAGGCTGCGCAGCCATAGTGCGCAGACTTGTCGTAAAAGGAAATGTTAATGCTCGGACGCAAACGGCCGGAGCCAAAGAGCGAAAGCCCTGTCGAGGATTTCGACCCCCAGCCTGCGCGGCCAGGTGCGGCATTGAGGCTTACCGTCAGTTTCATGCTGGTGGTGGTGATCGCCTTTCTGTCCGTGGAGGGCTGGAGAACATGGCGTGACTACCGTGCGGCGTTTTCGGCCGCCCGTGATTCGGTGACGAACCTGGCGCGGGCGACGGCTCAGCACGCCGAAGACACCATCCGCCAGGTGGACGTGGTGACCGCCGCGCTCAGCGAGCGGGTGGAAGGCGACGGGCTCAAGAACATCGACATCCCGCGCATCCATAAACTGCTGGTGCAGCAATCAGCCATCATGCCGCAGTTGCATGGGCTGTTTATCTACGGACCCGATGGGCAATGGGTGGTCACCGACAAGGAAACGATCCCGGAACCGGCGAACAACGCGGACCGTGACTATTTCCAGTATCACCGCACCCACACGGATAGAAACGTGCGCATTGGCGAGGTCATCAGGAGCCGCTCCACCAATGATCTGATCATTCCCATCTCTCGACGCCTGAACAACCCCGACGGTTCATTCGCCGGCGTGCTGCTTGGAACGGTCAAGGTCGCCTACTTCGTGGACTACTACGGCGACTTCAAGATCGACGACAAAGGCGCCCTGGTCCTGGCCATGCGCAACGGTACCGTCCTGGTACGGCGCCCCTTCGTCGAGACGGTGATCGGCAAGAGCCTGGTCAATAGCGTGATTTTCAAGAACTTCCTGCCGACGTCGAACCAGGGCATCGCCGAAGCCCGCGCCGTAATCGACGCCACCGAACGCCTGTATGGCTACCGCGCGCTGACCACCTATCCGTTGGTGGTGGAAGCCGGCCTGTCCCGGGACTCCATCACCGCACCCTGGCGCCGCGACCTGCTCAAGACCGGCTTCGTGCTGGTTTTCCTGATCGTCACCCTGGTCGGCTTCGGGCTCATCGTGCTGAGCCAACTGCGCTACCGGATGACCATGGAAAAGCAGATCCGTCATGCACACCAGAGCATGCGGGACATGGCGTTGACCGACAGCCTGACCGGGCTGGGCAACCGCCGGAAGCTGGACCTGGCCTTGGCCGATGAGCTGCGCCTGGCCAAGCGCCAGGGCTCGTCCCTGGCGCTGATCATGCTCGATGTCGATTACTTCAAGCGCTTCAACGACAAATACGGGCATGCCGCAGGCGATGAGTGCCTGCGGGCCATTGCCGGGGCGATCCGGGGCGCGGTCAATCGGCCGAGCGACCTGGCGGTGAGGTACGGCGGCGAAGAGTTCACCGTCCTGCTGCCCAATACCGACAGCACCGGTGCCTCCAAGATAGCCCAGGACATTCTCGACGCCATCAGAGCGCTGGACATCGAACATGGCGATCATCCATTGGGCATCGTCACGGCCAGCGCCGGCATCACCACCAGCCAGCCGGGCACGGTGGACGTGACGCCTGCCATGTTGATCAAGGCCGCCGACGCCTTTCTGTACCTGGCCAAGAACACCGGGCGAAACCGCTGGTGCAGTGCCAACGCAACGTCGGGTTGAGCCGGTAAAGGACCGCCGTGCATCGGTCCGGATCGCGCAAATCCAAGTCCACAGGTGCCGGCAAGGCGCCTGGCGGCTACAATGGTCGCTTCGACCGTGACCAGCCTGACTAAAAAACACATGTCCTTGCCCAAACATCATCTGGAATTACTCAGCCCTGCCCGCGACGTGACCATCGCCCGCGAGGCCATCCTGCATGGCGCCGACGCCGTGTACATCGGTGGCCCGAGTTTCGGCGCGCGTCACAACGCCTGCAATGAGGTGGGCGATATCGCCCGGCTGGTGGAGTTCGCCCATCGCTACCACGCCCGGGTATTCACCACGATCAACACCATCCTGCACGACAATGAGCTGGAGCCGGCCCGCCAGCTGATCCATCAGCTCTACGATGCGGGTGTCGACGCATTGATCGTCCAGGACCTGGGAGTGATGGAGCTGGACATTCCGCCGATCGAGTTGCATGCCAGTACCCAGACCGACATTCGTACCCTGGCCCGGGCCAAGTTCCTCGATCAGGCCGGCTTTTCGCAGTTGGTGCTGGCCCGCGAGCTGAACCTGCAGGAAATCCGCGCCATCGCCGACGAAACCGATGCCGCCATCGAGTTCTTCATCCACGGCGCGCTGTGCGTGGCGTTCTCCGGCCAGTGCAACATCTCCCACGCCCAGAACGGTCGCAGCGCCAACCGTGGCGACTGCTCCCAGGCCTGTCGCCTGCCTTACACCCTCAAGGACGACCAGGGTCGGGTCGTCGCCTATGAAAAGCACCTGCTGTCGATGAAGGACAACAACCAGAGCGCCAACATCCGCGCCCTGGTGGAGGCCGGTGTGCGCTCATTCAAGATCGAAGGGCGCTACAAGGACATGGGCTATGTGAAGAACATCACCGCCTACTATCGCCAGCGCCTGGACGACGTCCTCGAAGACCGTCCGGACCTGGCCCGGGCATCCAGCGGCCGTACCGCGCACTTCTTCGTGCCCGACCCGGACAAGACCTTCCACCGGGGCAGCACCGACTACTTCGTCAGCGAGCGCAAGATCGACATCGGCGCCTTCGACTCGCCGACCTTCACTGGCGTGCCGGTGGGCGTGGTGGAAAAAGTCGGCAAGCGCGACCTGCAGGTCGTGACCTTCGACCCGCTGTCCAACGGCGACGGCCTCAATGTGCTGGTCAAGCGTGAGGTGGTGGGCTTCCGGGCCAACATCGCCGAGCCCAAAGGCGAATTCGAAGAAGACGGCCAGAAACGCTACCGCTACCGCGTCGAGCCGAACGAGATGCCGGCCGGCATGTACCAGTTGCGCCCCAACCACCCGTTGAGCCGCAACCTGGACCATAACTGGCAGCAGGCGCTGCTGAAAACCTCATCCGAGCGCCGTGTCGGCCTGGCCTGGGTCGCGTGCCTGCGCGAAGAGCGCCTGCAACTGACGGCCACCAGCGAGGAAGGCATCAGCGCCAGCATCGGCCTGGACGGACCGTTCGGCGTAGCCAACAAGCCGGAACAGGCCCTGGAGCAATTGCACGACCTGCTCGGCCAACTGGGCACCACCGAATACCACGCCACCGCCATCGAGCTGGATGCACCCCAGGCATTCTTCATTCCCAACTCGCAGCTCAAGGCGTTGCGTCGCGAAGCCATCGAAGCCCTGACCGCCGCCCGCATCGAAGCGCACCCCCGCGGTAGCCGCAAGGCCGAGACCAGCCCGCCGCCGGTGTATCCAGAGTCGCACCTGTCGTTCCTGGCCAACGTCTATAACCAGAAGGCCCGGGATTTCTATCATCGCCATGGGGTCAAGCTGATCGACGCGGCGTTCGAGGCTCACGAAGAAACCGGTGAAGTGCCGGTGATGATCACCAAGCACTGCCTGCGTTTCTCGTTCAACCTCTGTCCCAAGCAGGCCAAGGGCGTCACCGGCGTGCGCACCAAGGTCGCACCGATGCAGCTTATCCACGGCGATGAAGTGCTGACGCTGAAGTTCGACTGCAAACCCTGCGAGATGCACGTGGTCGGCAAGATCAAGGGCCACATCCTCGACCTGCCATTGCCGGGCAGCACGGCGCAGCCGGTGGTCGGGTACATCAGCCCTGAAGACCTGCTCAAGACCATTCCACGCGCACCGCATTAAGCAATGCCGCAATGGCCTGTGGGAGCGGGCTTGCTCGCGAAAGCGGTGTCTCTGTCACACAGATACAGGATGTGCCGCCTTCGCGGGCAAGCCCGCTCCCACAGGGTTCGGTGATGTATGCAGAGGCTGCATACACCCGTCCACCTGGACCGCCGGCTGCATTGTTTTTCATTTGTGCGCCGTTTTTGCTTGAGTGTGCGACAAATCCTACTTCGTGGACTCCCCGCCCGCTGATCTGCAGTGTTAGGTTGCGTAGTTGTTTCACCAATGAAACATCTTCCTTCAACTCCCTGCAAAGGAATGCCCCCAGCAATGGACTTCTCGCTCAAGCACCTGGCTGTGACCACCCTGCTGCTGTCCAGCTTCGCAACACTCTGCGCGCCAGCACTTGCCAACATCACCGCGCAGCAGAGCGCGACGCTCGTCAAGACACTCGCTGACACATCGGCCACGGACTTCAGGCAGTTCCTGGGTAGCGTGGCCAAGAGCGACGTTGCCAAAACCGCGAACCTGGGTCCGGCCATCAACGCCTTCCAGGACAACAAAACCCTGTCGGCTGAACAACAGAACGAAATCCATCGCCTGCTGGGTATCTATGCGCGGGTGAAATACGGCGCCGCGGCCACCGAAACCCTGAAAGAACTGGTGGCGATCCCGACCTTCCGCAAGGACGGCGTGGCCCAGTACGAGAATCCGGAATTCCTCAAGATCGCCGACAAGATCAAAAGCCTCGCCCAGGGCTTCGACTTGAACTTCCGCAACATCGACAACCGTGTCTATGAAATTTCCCTGCCAGGCAGTGGCGACGAAGTCGTGGGCATCCACGCCCACGCCGATGTGGTCCCGGTGACGCCGGAAAACTGGGTGCTGAAGGATGGCACACGGCTCGACCCGTTCAAAGTCACCCTGGTGGGCGACCGTATGTACGGCCGAGGCACCGAGGACGACAAGAACGGTATCGTCGTGGCGCTCTATGCCATGAAGATCATCAAGGAAGAGAAACTGCCGCTGGCGCGGAATTTCAAGCTGCTGGTGGACACCACCGAGGAAACCACCGGTGACGCGATTCCCTACTACTTCGAACACAACCCGACGCCGAATTACAACCTGGCGTTGGATGGCGGCTACCCTGTCGTGATTGCCGAGAAAGGCTATGGCACGGTCATGGCGAACTTTGCCCGCCGTCCTGCGCAAGGCAAGGGCGCCGAAATCACTGGGTTGACCGGTGGCCTGGCAACCAATCAGATTCCATCGACATCGGTGGCCACCTTTGTCGCTGACAAGCCTGCCGAACTGGCCGCCAGCCTGCTCAAGGCCGGTACCGATTATGCCAAGCGCAATGGCGGCAACTTCGAGGTCGCCAGCCAGGTCGTCGGCAAGGACGTCCAACTGACCTTCACCGGTGTTTCCGCTCACTCGTCAGAACCCGAGTCCGGCGTCAACCCGGTAGCGCGGATGCTCGACTTCATCAACGGCCTCGACGGCAAGGTCGCACTCAAGCACAACCACATCACCGACGCCGCCCGCTACGCCGCCGACAACTGGGGCCTGGACTACCTGGGCAAACAATTGGGGATTGGCTTCTCCGACGCGTTCATGGGCCCGCTGACAGCCTCTCTGACCTTTGTCGGCATGGATGACAAGACCTTCAAGCTCGCCGTCAACCTGCGCGTTCCGGTCGGCAAGTCCACCGAAGCGCTCAAGACCGAGATCGCCGACAAACTCGCGGCCTGGAGCAAGAAGTCCCACGTGGCGGTGGCCTTCGACTATTCCATCGACGAACCGATGTACCGCAACCCCGAGGGCGAATGGGTCAAGGCGCTGCTGGCCGTGGCCACCGAGAACCTGGGCATGGAGCACAAATACGGCACCTCCGCAGGCGCCACGTCGGTCCACGACCTGCCCAACGGCGTGCAGTTCGGCCTGGCAATGCCCAATGTCAAGTACACCGGTCATAACGACAACGAGTTCAAGACAGTCGAGCAGTTCATGCTGGACTTGCAGATCGTGACCGAAATGATGGGACGGATCGGGCAGATGCCGAAGCTCTGAGTACACCTGCCGGCCTGTTGGTTCCAGGCTGGCAGGTTTAATGTGGCGAGGGGATTTATCCCCTCGCCACAGGTTTGGTCTATTCCTTCAGACAGGTGCTTTGGTCTATTTCTCCAGATTGGCGCTTTGGTCTGTAATGTCAGTCAACTCCAACCCCCAATCCCCATGCAGGTACCAGTCCTCCCCAATCATCTCGGCCGGGTGCATGGTCCGGTCGGCGCCGTTGCCACAGGCCAGGGCGTTCGATGCGCAGTAGCGGTCGCAGCCCCAGCAGATGCGTTCAGGATGCTTGGGACTAAGGGGAAAGGGCTTGGCCATGGGAACCCCGCTGACAGATGGGTGTAGCTGTACCCTAACGCGTCGGGCCTGGATCGCCCTTGATTTCGATCAAAAACCCCCTCGCCATTTCCTTCGCAGAATCACGCGGGAAATTGACAATAATCATTATTATTCGCAGCGAAGCTCCCTAGACTCCGGCCAACTCTCATGTCGTCCAGGAAGTCATCATGCGCACGTTCGCTCCCCTGTCTCTCGCCCTCCTCGTTCTCACGCCGCTGGCCCAGGCCAAGGAATACCCCATCGGCGAACCGCAACTGTGCCCGGGACTGGAAGTCGGCGCGGTGTACCTGCAACCGATTGAAATGGCCCCGGCCGGCATGATGCGCGCCACCGCCGATTCCGACATTCACCTGGAAGCCGATATCCGCGCCACGGCGGACAACCCGCAAGGCTTCCAGGAAGGCAGTTTCGTGCCTTACCTCAACGTGGCGTTCCAGCTGAAAAAACAGGGCAACGACACCGAGCTCAAGGGTGATTTCCACGCCATGGTCGCCAATGACGGACCGCACTATGGCGACAACGTGAAACTGCTCGGTCCCGGCAAATATCAACTGACCTTCACCGTCCTGCCCCCGGGCGGCCATGGCTCCCTCGGTCGTCATACCGACAAGGAGACCGGCGTCGCGCCGTGGTTCGAACGATGTGAGTTGCACTACGAATTCGTCTACGCCGGGATCGGCAAGAAGGGCGGATATTGACGATGGACCGTCGAACCCGCGGGCAGCCCGCGAGGCATGGACGCCTGGCCTGGCTGGTGCTGGCGAGCCTGCTGCCGTCGCTGGCCCAGGCCGAGTTGCCGACCTATGAACTGAGCATCCGCGACGGACACTTCACCCCGCCGCTGTTGGAAGTACCGGCCGGGCAGCGTTTCAAGATCGTGCTGAAGAACATCGGCCAGGGTCCGGCGGAGTTCGAGAGCACGCCATTGCGAGTGGAAAAAGTGCTGTCGCCCGGAGTCACCACCTTCGTCGTGATTCATCCGCTGCGTCCGGGGCACTATCCATTTTTCGATGAATTCAATCCGCAACTGCCCGAGGGCGGCATCCTGGCCCAGTGATCGGCCGACAGGAGGCGTTTGCATGACTCAATCGATGTTTATTGTCTGGCGCGAAAGCGTCGAGGCCTTGTTGGTGCTCGGGATTCTCCAGGCCTGGGTCAGCCGGCAGCGACAGACCCGGCCGCTACTGCGCTACGTCTGGAGCGGCGCGGCCCTGGGCCTGTTGCTTTCGGCGGGGCTGGCGGGGCTGATCCTGCTGGCCGGCGAAGCCATGAGCGGCGCGGCCAACGAGTGGTTCCAGGCCTCGTTGGCGCTGGTTGCCAGTGTGCTGATCGTGCAGATGGTGGGCTGGATGCATCGCAACGCCGGGACGCTCAAGCAGGCGCTGACCCGTCACGCCGATCAGCGCCTGGACCGCCAGGGTGGCCTGGGCCTGCTGGTCCTGGCGCTGTTGGCCGTGAGCCGCGAAGGCAGTGAAACCGTGGTCTTCCTGTATGGCGCCGGGGCTCGCCTGCACGGGACGCAACTGGGCCTGTTCGCCGTTGGCGCACTGGCTGGGCTGGTGCTGGCGCTGCTGACCGTTTCCTTGCTGCACAGCGGTCGACGGTTCATCGCATGGCCGCGTTTCTTTGCCATCAGCGAGACGATTGTGTTGCTGTTGGGAGCGGCGTTGCTGGTCAGCGGCATCGAGCGGGTCGCCGGGCAGTTGCTTGCGATGGACTGGCCCGAGGCAGTGTATCGCGGCATCGGCGATGCCCTGTGGGACAGCAGCGCGATTCTGGATGACGGCCATGGGTTCGGTGGTTTCCTCGCCGATTTCGCCGGGTATCGGGCGAGTCCCAGCGCGCTGACATTGCTGGTGTGGGTCGGCTATTGGCTGGCCGTCGTCGGCTCGCTGCGGCCACGCAAGATGGAAACCCTGCCATGCCCGACCTGAACGCCTGGCTCCAGCGCCTGGGCGACGGCATGCGCCGCCACGGCGCGACCATCCGCGCCGTGCAATGGGCAGTGGTGCTGTTTTATGGGGTGTTGCTGGTGGTCCCTGCGTTCCTGCCCTTGCCGGACAGCCAGGCGCGCCTGCTCGACAACCTCACGTTGCTGGCTCAATTTCTGTTCTGGGGCCTCTGGTGGCCCTTCGTGTTGCTGTCGATCGTGCTGTTCGGTCGGCTCTGGTGTGGCGTGCTGTGCCCCGAGGGCGCCTTGAGCGAATGGGCCAGCCGATATGGCAAAGGCCTGGGCATACCGCGAGGCCTGCGCTGGGCCGGTTGGCCGACCCTGGCCTTCTGTTTGACCACGATCTATGGCCAACTCATCAGCGTTTATGACTATGCTCAGGCTGCGCTGTTGATCCTCGGCGGCTCGACCGTCGCGGCGGTGCTCGTCGGCCTGCTGTTCGCCCGGGGTAAACGGGTATGGTGCCGCTACCTGTGCCCGGTCAGCGGCGTCTTCGCCCTGCTCGCCCGCCTGGCACCGGTGCATTTTCAGGTGGACGAACAACGCTGGCTGGAAAACCCGGCGCCCAGTCGACCAGCGCCCAACTGCGCGCCGCTGCTGGACATTCGTCGCATGCGCAGCGCCGCCGACTGCCATGCCTGCGGTCGTTGCAGCGGCCAACGCGACGCCGTGCGCCTGATCGCCCGTTCCAGCAACCAGGAAATCCTTGATTCGACACCGGACAGCGTCTCGCCGTGGGACGTGCGCTTGCTGTTGTTCGGCGTCATCGGCTTGGCCATGGGAGCTTTCCAGTGGACTATCAGCCCGTGGTTCATCGCCTTGAAGCAGAATCTGGCCCAATGGCTGATAACCCATGACCTGTTTTGGCCCCTCCAGGACAACGCGCCCTGGTGGCTGTTGACGCACTATCCGCAGCTCAATGACAGTTTCAGCTGGCTCGATGGTTTTTGCATCCTCGCCTACCTGGGCATGAGCGCCTTGCTGCTGGGTGGTTCGTTGACGCTGCTGATACGCCTGGCGGCGAAAATGTCGGGAGATGCCGCACACTATTGGCCCTTAGCCATCACCCTGACGCCTCTTGGTGGTGCAGGGCTGTTTCTCGGCTTGTCGGCCACCACGGTAAAACTGTTGCACTATGAAGGATTGTCGCTCGAATGGGTGCAGCCGGCGCGGGCCGCGCTTTTACTGGCAGCGATGGCCTGGAGCCTGTGGCTGGGTTGGAAACGCCTGGAGCAGATGCCCCCGGTTCGACGATTACCGACCACGGCATGCCTGGCATTGGCCTGCGGCCTGGTGGGATACGGCTGGTGGTTGCAGTTCTGGGGGTGGTGATCTTGCGAGGTGTTCCTAACACCTGGGTAGAACTGGATCCTGTGGGAGCGGGCTTGCTCGCGAATGCAGTGTGTCAGTGATGCATAGGTAACTGAAAGACCGCTTTCGCGAGCAAGCCCGCTCCCACAGAAAGTTCGTAATGCCCGCCCCGCTACACCTTGAACCGCGCCACCGTCTCATGCAGCGAGCCGGCCATCTGTGCCAGGTCCTGGCCGGCGGTATCGGTGTGCCTTGCCCCCAGAAGCACCTGTTCCGACAGGTTGCGAATGCCCACCAGGTTGCGGTCAACTTCCCGGGCCACCAGGGCCTGTTGTTCCGTGGCGCTGGCGATCATCAGGTTGCGCTCGTTGATCTGCGATATCGAGCGGGCGATTTCATCCAGGGCGTCGCCGGAACGCTGGGCGACTTGCAAGGTGTCCAGTACCCGCTCGCTGCTGCTTTGCATGGCCGTCACAGCATGTCCGCTGTCCTGGCGGATGTTGCCGATCATGTCCTCGATTTCCCGGGTCGAATCCTGGGTGCGATGGGCCAGTGCACGGACTTCGTCAGCCACCACCGCAAAGCCGCGTCCGGCATCGCCGGCCCGGGCGGCTTCGATGGCGGCGTTCAGGGCCAGGAGGTTGGTCTGCTCGGCAATGCCGCGGATCACGTCCAGTACGGTGCTGATACCCTCGACCCGCCCCGCCAGTTGCTGGATGCGCGCCGAGGTGTCCGTCACGCCGTCCGCCAGCGCCGAGATGCAGGCGACCGTCTGCTGGACCTGCTCACGTCCACGCTGGGCGGTCTGCTCGGAAACCCGCGAGGCTTCGCTGGTACTCACGGCGTTGCGCGCCACCTCGTCCACCGCCGCTGTCATCTGGTTCACCGCCGCCGCAGCCTGCTCGATCTCCATGCCTTGCAACTGCAACGTGCTGTTGGTCTGGCTGCTGACCGCACTCAGCTCTTCGGATGAACTGGCTACCCGATCCACCGAGGCCGCAATGTGCCGAACCATGGTGTTCAGATTCTGCTGCATGTCGTGCATGTTGCTCATCACACTGTCGTTGGCGCCGACGCCCACCGGTACGCGGATCGTCAGATCGCCCTGGGCGATGTGGCTCAGCACCCGCGCGGCATCATCGGGCTCGCCGCCCAACGGACGGGTCACGCTGCGGGTCACCAGTATCGCCACGGTACTCACCACGGCCAGGCACGCCAGGACCAACATCAACATGTTGCGCCGCGCATCGCTGTAGCGCGCCTGGGCCAGTTGCTCACGCTCGGCAAAGAGCCTGCCCTGCATCGCCATCAAACCTTCCAGGCTCTTGTACACCTCAAGCTCCGCCGGGATCACACCCTGCCTGAGTTGCGTCATCGCCTCATTCGTGGCGCCCTGGCGGATCAGCGCCTGCACCTGGACGAATGCCGCCACATAGGCCTCTCGACGCTTCTTCAGTTCGGCAAAAGCCGCCTTGCCTTCGGGCTGAAACAACAGCGGCTCCAACGTCGCAAAAGCCTGGGTGATGCGTTGCCGCGTGGCATCGATGGATTGCTGCACCTGCGCATTGTTCTTGTCGATCAGCAAGTCCCGGGTGTTCCTGGCGTTATCGCGCACGCCTGTGGCGATCACCATGATCGGGTCAATCTTCGGCCAATCCTGCCGGACGATCTGCTCGGCCTGGTCGCGCAACACAGCCAGGTCGTGCAAGGCGTACAACGCCAGGGCGATCAAGGCCAGCGGCGCGATGGCAAAGCCGATCACGATGCGTTGGGCGGTGGTGAGTCTGGTCATATCAAATGCTCCCTGTTCAACTACCTGCCGATCCGGCAGCGCATTTGAGAACCTTGGAAAAGAGTGGCCCGGGTCATCCCGAGCCGCGGTGTCGTTCGTCCCGACAAGGCTTAGCTGCGCAACACGAACGAGGGAAACAGCTCCCGCAGAGCGGCCCACAGTTCGGGTTGCAAGGCGTATGCCGAAACGCTGGAGAGGTGCGGGTCGAGCATCCGGGCCGTGCGCACCAGTTGCACGGCGAACCGGCTGACACCGTGTTCGCTCAAGCGCCGGGCCAGGGTCAGCAGCCGCTCGGGGTCGAACAGATGCCAATGCACCGTGGTGCGACACTCGTAATCCACGCCGCTGGCCAGCAGATGGTCGAGGCTGCGCCAGTTGGCCATGCCGCTGCCTTCGACCCGGGTCACGTCCAGGGCATCTTCGGCCAGGGCCTTGACGTCGAAGCCCACCCAGTCGACTTGCCCGACCACCTTGGCGAATGCCGCCGGCTTGATGCCGGCGCTGTGCAGGCCGATGCGAAAGCCCATCTGTCGCACCTCCTCCATGGCCGAGCCCAGGCCGTCCTGCAAGGTCGGTTCACCGCCGCTGAACACCACTGCGTCGAGCAGGTCCTGACGGCGTTGCAGGAACGCCAGCACCCGGCACCACTCCACTTCCTCGCTGCCACGGGGCGGGATCAGTTGCGGGTTATGGCAATAACGGCAACGCCAGGCGCAACCCTGGCAAAACAGCACGCAGGCCAATTGGCCCGGATAATCGAGGGTGGTCAGGGGCACCATGCCCCCGACCCGCAGCACTCGACTCATGGACGCCCGGCCGCGCGTTCGGTGAAATGCACCCGTTCGCGGTGCTCGGACTGCTTACCCGGGTTGAACGCCGCCACCGGGCGGTGATACCCCATTACCCGGGTCCAGACTTCACAGCGTTGGCGCTGGGCCTGCGGAAGGTTGCGCGATTCATTCATGGTGAAACTCCTTGCGGTGGATGATCGGATCAGTGGACGCAGCGTGCCTGTTGCTGTTGCAGCAACAACGCCTCGTCGCATTTGGGACAGAACTCGTGTTCACCGGCCAGGTAGCCGTGTACCGGACAGATGGAAAACGTCGGCGTGACCGTCAGGTACGGCAGCCGGAACCGCCCCAGGGCCTTGCGCACCAGTTGCTTGCAGGCCTGGGTGGAAGAGATCTGCTCGGCCATGTACAGGTGCAACACGGTGCCGCCGGTGTATTTGCATTGCAGTTCGTCCTGCAGCTCCAGGGCCTCGAACGGGTCCTGGGTAAAGCCCACCGGCAATTGCGAAGAGTTGGTGTAGTACGGTGCGACCGGGCTGCCGGCCTGCAGGATATCGGGGTAGCGCTTGAGGTCTTCCTTGGCGAAGCGGTAGGTGGTGCCTTCGGCAGGCGTGGCTTCCAGGTTGTAGAGATGGCCGGTTTCCTCCTGGAAGCGCAGCAGCGTCGCCCGCACATGATCCAGCAACCGCAGCGCGAACTCGCGTCCCTGCTCGGTGTGAAGCCCCTGTTGGTCATCGGTGAAGTTGCGCAGCATTTCGTGCAGGCCATTCACGCCGATGGTGGAGAAGTGATTGCGCAAGGTGCCCAGGTAGCGCTTGGTGTAGGGATACAGGCCGGCGTCCATGTGGTGCTGGATCACCTTGCGCTTGACCTCCAGGCTCTCCTTCGCCAGTTCCATCAGGGCATCGAGGCGTTGCAACAGCGCGCTGGTGTTGCCCTTGTACAGGTAGCCCAGCCGGGCGCAGTTGATCGTCACCACCCCCAGCGAGCCGGTCTGTTCCGCCGAACCGAACAAACCGCCGCCGCGCTTGAGCAGCTCGCGCACGTCCAGTTGCAGGCGGCAGCACATTGATCGCACCTGGTTGGGTTGCATGTCCGAGTTGAGGAAATTCTGGAAGTACGGCAAGCCGTAGCGGGCCGTCATTTCGAACAGGCGGTCGGCGTTGTCGCTGTCCCAGGGGAAGTCATGGGTGATGTTGTAGGTCGGGATCGGGAAGGTGAACACCCGCCCTTTCGCATCGCCGGCCTGCATCACCTCGATGTAGGCACGGTTGATCAGCTCCATTTCCGCTTGCAGCTCACCGTAGGCAAATGGCATCTCTTCGCCGCCGATCACCGGGATCTGTTCGCGCAGGTCCTGCGGGCAGACCCAGTCGAACGTCAGGTTGGTAAACGGCGTTTGCGTACCCCAGCGCGAGGGTACGTTGAGGTTGTAGATGAACTCCTGCAACGACTGGCGGACCTCGTCGTAGCTGAGCCGGTCCTTGCGCACGTAGGGCGCCAGGTAGGTGTCGAACGAGCTGAAGGCCTGGGCCCCGGCCCATTCGTTCTGCAGGGTGCCAAGGAAATTCACCATCTGCCCCAGGGCGCTGCTCAGATGCTTGGGCGGCCCGGCCTCGACCCGCCCCGGCACACCGTTGAGACCTTCGTGCAACAGCGTGCGCAGGGACCAGCCGGCACAGTAGCCGGCGAGCATGTCCAGATCATGGACATGCAGGTCGGCCTCGCGGTGCGCCTCGCCGATGGCCTGGCTGTAGACCTCATCGAGCCAGTAGTTGGCGGTGACCTTGCCCGACACATTGAGGATCAGCCCGCCCAGGGAATAGCCCTGGTTGGCGTTGGCCTGCACGCGCCAGTCTTCGCGGTCGAGGTATTCGTTCATCGACGTGGCGACTTCCACCAGGGTGCGACGATCACGACGCAGGCGTCCGTGTTGCTCGCGGTAAACAATGTAGGCGCGCATGGAAAGGAAGAAACCGGCGTCCATCAACACCCGCTCGACCCGATCCTGGATCTGCTCGACGTTCAATCGCGACTGCCCTTCCAACCGGGCCAGCACGGCGTTGAGCAGCGCTTCGGCTTCAGCCTCGGCGTACTCGCCGGTGGCCTTGCCGGCGGCGATCAGCGCCTGGCGGATCTTGTCCGCATCAAAAGCGACCACACTGCCGTCGCGCTTGTGCAGGCGGTTGCATCCTACCGAAATCAACGTGCTTTGCATTTGGGCTCCAGACACTACATATAGATACATTTAGCTATTAAGACACAATATGCAGTGATGTTAGGCCCGATAGGTTTAATTGGAATTGATTGATGTCAAGAATTGGGGATGGTCTGAAAGCTAACTCATCAACACCGTCATTCCGTGTGGGAGCGGGCTTGCTCGCGAAGGCGTCAGATCAGTCAACATCTTCAGCGACTGACCCACCGCCTTCGCGAGCAAGCCCGCTCCCACAGGGTGTCTTTGGTGTCTGCCAGGTAAATGCCTAACCCCCACTCATGTTCATGAACCGCACAATCTGCACCTCCCCTCCAGGATTGAAGTCATGGCGCAGCGGTTTGCCACGCAGGGCTTGTTGCACCGCCTGGATCACTGGCTGATCCTCCAGCGGATAGCGCCGCAGCAGGCCACGCAGGTCGAGGGAGCTCTCTTGTCCAAGGCACAGCAGCAAGCGCCCCTCAACGGTCATGCGCACCCGGTTGCAACTGGCGCAGAAGTTGTGGGTGTTCGGTGAAATGAAGCCGATCCGCGTGCCGGAGTGACGCTCCAGGCGCACATAGCGCGCCGGCCCGCCGCTGCTCTCGGCGCTGTCGAGCAACCTGTGATGACGGGCAATCACAGCCCGGACTTCATCGCTGGAGCAGAACGACTCCCCCCGGGAACGCCCCACCTCCCCCAACGGCATTTCCTCGATGAAGCTGATGTCGATGCGCTGCTCGATGGCGTACTGCACCAACGCCGGCACCTCATCGAAATTGCGTCCTTTCATCACCACGCAGTTGAGCTTGATCCGCTCGAATCCGGCCGTCTTTGCCGCTTCGATGCCGGCCAGCACCTGGTCGAGGTTGCCGTTGCGGGTGATGGCCCGAAAACGCTCGCCGTCAAGGCTGTCGAGGCTGATGTTCATGCGCTTGACGCCGGCATCGACCAGCGGCTTGGCCAGACGCCCGAGCTGCGAGCCGTTGCTGGTCATCACCAGCTCCCGCAGCCCGGGCAATGCCGCGATGTCGCGGCACAACCCGACGATGCCCGGGCGGATCAGTGGCTCGCCGCCGGTCAGGCGGATCTTCTTCACCCCCAGCCCGACGAACAGCCGCGCCAACCGCTGGAGCTCTTCCAGGGTCAATACCTGCTGACGCGGCAGGAAGGTCATGTGCTTCGCCATGCAATACACACAACGAAAATCACAACGATCGGTCACCGACATCCGTAGATAATCGATCTGGCGCCCAAATCCATCCTGCAGCGAAGCGTTCATGAATGCCCCCTGTTCGAGTCGATGCTCACTGCACCAGCGGCGAGTCGGCGCCCTGAAGATGAATACCGCGAATGTCCGCCGCACCAATCAGGGTTTGCAGGTACTGCACCAACGCTTTCTGCCAGACGCCCTGCTGCAGCTGGGTGCGGATCGCCGTCGCCACCGCCTCGTAAGGCAACGGCTGGCCGTCGATGCGTTGGTCAATGCTAATCACGTGCCAGCCGTAGCGACTCTCCAGGGGTTTGCCCCACAGTCCCGCCGGCAAGGCAAACAACTGGCGCTCCAGCTCGGGCACGGTCTGGCCCTTGCTGATCTGCCCCAGCGACCCGCCCTGCTCCTTGGACGGACAGGCCGAATACGTTTGGGCCAGCTCGGCGAAAGTGCCCGGAGCCTGGTCCAGTCGTTCCAGCAGCAACTCGGCCTGGACATACGCGAGGCTGCGCCCCTCGGCGTCGTCCGGTGCGCATTCGAGCAGGATGTGCCGCACCGCCAGCAACGGTGCGCTGTGAAAGCGCGCGCGGTTGCTTTCGTAGTAGCGCAGGCAGGTTGCCTCGTCGCATTGCGGCACCTGTACTTCGCGCTCGAGCAGCAACCGCGTCGCCGCCTCCTCTTCGTTTTCACCGGCACCGACCTGCAGGGACAAGCCCAGCTCAGCGATGCGCTGCTGGAGCAATTCCCGAATCACCAGGGCCCGCGCGGCCTGGTAAACCGCATCCTCGCGACTCTGCGCCGGGTGATATTGCAGCTCCTGGGCCATCGCCTGCGGGGTGATCGACACCCCGTTGACGCTGAGGATCGGCCATTCCTGTTCACTGCTGGCAATCAACTGCGGCGGCGCCTCATCAACCACCACCGGCTCGAACTGCACCGCCCCGACGGGCGCTACATCCGCCACGGGCGCCGCCTTTGCCGACGAACCACAGCCGCCACTGCCGCCGTTACCGCCACCACATCCGCATCCACTGGCCATGATCGCCTCCTCAGAATTTCTGCCGAACGATTTGATAACGCCGTCCCAGGTACCAGACCGGCGCGCTGACGATATGCACCAGGCGGGTGAACGGGAACAGCACGAACAGGGTCAGGCCCAGCAGCACGTGAAGCTTGTAGACCAGGCCCACCGGCGCCATCGACGTAGCGGCTTCCACCGGACGCAACAGCACCGTGTTCTGCGCCCAGTCGGCCAGCATCACCATCACCGAACCGTCCATGTGGGCGGTGGAGGCAACGATGGTCATCAACCCCAGCACCAGTTGTACCAACAGCAACACCAACGCCAGGATGTCCGAGGTATTGGACGTAGCGCGCACCCGCGGATCGCTCAGGCGCCGGTTCAGCAGCATCAGCAAGCCGATCAGGCCCAGTACGCCGAAAAAGCCGCCGGAAACCATCGCCAATAGCTGCTTGTTCTCGGTGCTCAGCACATGGTGGTAGACCGCCGACGGCGTCAGCAGGCCAACAAAGTGCCCCACCAACACGAACAGCACGCCGACGTGGAACAGGTTGCTCGCCACACGCATGCCGCGCTGGTTCAGCATCTGGCTGGAACCGGCCTTCCAGGTGTACTGGGACAGGTCGAAACGCGCCCAGCTGCCGAGCAGACAAATCGCCAGGGCGACATAGGGGTAGACCCCGAACAACAACAGATCCCACTTAGACATTGCCCACCTCCCCGGCCGGCGCAGCGGCCCGCCCTTCATGCTGAAAATCCACCCAGTGCAACGGCACCGCACTTTCTTCCCGAGCCCTGCCCGGCGCGCTCGGCAGCGAACTGCAACGGTCCTGCTGTTCGGCCTTCATGAAATCCACCGCCTCCTCCTCCCAGACCCGGTCCAGGGCTTCCAGGGAGTCGTCCCGTGGCTCGGCCTTCACTTGCTCGCGCAGCTCGGCGACCGCGCCCTGGGGTTCGGCCCCGGCGATCTGCAGCAAGGCCCGGAAGCAACTGGCGTAGGCGCTTTCCCGCTCATCCAGGCGCGCGGAGAGCAAAGCCAGCAGGTGCGCGACATCCGCGAGGCCCTCGCGGGCCTCGAGGTCTTCGCGGGTGGAGAGAAATTCCAGGTACAACGGAATGTAGTCGGGCAGCTCCTTGACGCCGATGGCGAAACCGGCCGCCTCGTACTGGGCCATCATGTCCACCATGGCCTGGCCGCGGTCGCGGGACTCGCCATGGACATGTTCGAACAGCAACAGCGACAGTGAACGCCCTCGGCCAAACAACGCGCCGTAGTGCTCCTGGCCGTCCATCAGGTCCTTGGCGCAGATCACCTCCAGCAACTCGAACAGCCCGGCGCGCTGGTTGGGACTGATTTCCCGCGCCTGGAGAATCGCTTGCTCCAGCTCGTCACGACCGGCCACCAGGGTCTCGGTCGGGTAGTCGAGCAACAAAGAAATCACCTTGAGAATGCGCATGCTCAGTCCTCCCACAACTGTACGGTCTTGATCACGTCACGCCGGTTGGCCTTCTTGCCGCCGAACATGTTGGTGTCGGAACTGCCGCTGCAACCGCTGCCAAAGCTGAAGCCGCACCCGGAGCGCTCGGCGAACGCGTCGCTCATGGCGTCTTCGCGGTGAGCACTCGGCACGACGAAACGGTCTTCGTAGTTGGCGATGGCCAGGTAGCGGTACATCTCGTCGACCTGGTTCAGGCTCAGGCCGACATCGGCCAGCACTTGCAGGTCTTTCACGCCATCCACCTGTTCGGAACGCTTGTAGGCACGCATTGCCAGCAGGCGCTTGAGGGCCAGCTTGACGGGCTTCTCATCGCCGGCGGTCAGCAGGTTGGCCAGGTAGCGCAACGGGATGCGCAGGCTGTCGACGTCCGGGATCACCCCGTTCATGCCCACGGTGCCGGCTGCGGCGGCGTTCTGGATCGGCGACAGTGGCGGCACGTACCAGACCATCGGCAAGGTGCGGTATTCCGGGTGCAGCGGCAGCGCGAGTTTCCAGTCCACGGCCATCTTGTAGACCGGCGAGCGCTGTGCCGAGTCGATCACCGACTGCGGCACGCCATCGGCCAGGGCCTGACGAATCACCGCCGGGTCGTTCGGGTCGAGGAAGATCTCCAGTTGCTTCTCGTACAGGTCCTGTTCGTTGGCGGTGCTCGCCACTTCGCTGATACGGTCGGCGTCATACAGCAGCACGCCGAGGTAGCGGATCCGGCCGACGCAGGTTTCCGCACAGACCGTTGGCATCCCGGCTTCGATGCGCGGGTAGCAGAAGATGCATTTTTCCGACTTGCCGCTCTTCCAGTTGAAGTAGATCTTCTTGTACGGGCAGCCGCTGATGCACATGCGCCAGCCGCGGCATTTTTCCTGGTCGATCAGGACGATGCCGTCCTCTTCACGCTTGTAGATCGCGCCGCTCGGGCACGACGCCGCGCACGCCGGGTTCAGGCAGTGCTCGCACAGGCGCGGCAGGTACATCATGAAAGTGTTTTCGTACTCGCCGTAGATGTCCGCCTGGATCTTGTCGAAGTTCTTGTCCTTGCGCCGCTTGGCGAATTCGGTGCCGAGGATTTCCTCCCAGTTCGGCCCCCACTCGATCTTCTCCATGCGCTTGCCGGAGACCAGCGAGCGCGGCCGCGCGGTGGGCTGGTGTTCCCCCAGGGGCGCGGTATGCAGGTGCTGGTAGTCGAAGTCGAACGGTTCGTAGTAGTCGTCCAGGCCTGGCAGGTCCGGGTTGGCGAAGATGTTCGCCAGCACGCGGAACTTGCCGCCGATGCGCGGGTTGATCGAGCCGTCGGCATTGCGGATCCAGCCGCCCTTCCACTTGTCCTGGTTTTCCCATTCCTTGGGATAGCCGATGCCGGGCTTGGTCTCGACGTTGTTGAACCAGGCGTATTCCATGCCTTCACGGCTGGTCCAGACGTTCTTGCAGGTGATCGAACAGGTGTGGCAACCGATGCATTTGTCCAGGTTCAGGACCATGCCGATCTGTGAACGAATCTTCATTTCAATCTCCTCAATCCAGCTCAGTCGGCAGGGAACGCGGCAGCTCATCGCCGCTGGAACCGTCGAGCCAGTCGACCTTGGCCATCTTGCGCACCACGACGAATTCGTCGCGGTTGCAGCCGACCGTGCCGTAATAGTTGAAGCCGTAGGCCTGCTGGGCGTAGCCACCGATCATGTGGGTGGGCTTGAGCACCACGCGGGTCACCGAGTTGTGGTGGCCGCCACGGGTCTTGGTGGTTTCCGAACCTGGCACGTTCACGATCCGTTCCTGGGCGTGGTACATCATCACCATGCCCTCCTTGACCCGCTGGCTGACCACCGCGCGGGCAGTCAACGCGCCGTTGGCGTTGAAGCATTCGACCCAGTCGTTGTCCTCGATACCGGCGCGCCGGGCGTCGATCTCGGAGAGCCAGATGATCGGCCCGCCACGGCTCAAGGTGAGCATCAGCAGGTTGTCGGTGTAGGTACTGTGGATGCCCCATTTCTGGTGCGGGGTGATCCAGTTGAGGACGATCTCGGTATGGCCATTGGTGCGCTTGCCCTTGACCGCCTCGATGGTGCGGGTGTTGACCGGCGGCCGATAGCTCATCAGTTGCTCGCCGAACGCCTGCATCCACGGGTGATCCTGGTAGAACTGCTGGCGGCCGGTGATGGTGCGCCATGGGATCGACTCATGAACGTTGGTGTAGCCGGCGTTGTAGCTCACGTGATCGTCTTCCAGGCCGGACCAGGTCGGGCTGGAAATGATCTTGCGCGGCTGGGCCTGGATGTCGCGGAAGCGGATCGCCTCGTGCTCCTTGGAGACGGCCAGGTGGCTGTGGTCGATGCCGGTGAACTCCGACAGCGCCGCCCAGGCCTTGACCGCTACGTGGCCGTTGGTTTCCGGGGCCAGGGACAGGATCACTTCGGCGGCGTCGATGGCGCTGTCGATTTTTGGCCGGCCCTGGCTGATGCCCGCATCCACTTCGTGGTGGTTCAGCTCGCCGAGGAATTTCACTTCGGCCTCGGTGTTCCAGTTGATGCCCTTGCCGCCGTTGCCGAGTTTTTCCAGCAACGGCCCCAGGGAGGTGAACTGCTTGTAGATGTTCGGGTAGTCGCGCTCCACCACTTGCAGGTTCGGTGCGTTCTTGCCCGGCTGCGGCGCCTCGCCGGCGGTTTTCCAGTCAGTGCCGCCAAACGGCTGGGCCAGCTCGCCGACGCTGTCGTGCATCAACGGTACGGTGACCAGGTCCTTCTCGACACCCAGGTGTCCGACCGCCATGGCCGAGAACGCCTTGGCGATGCCCTTGTAGATTTCCCAGTCCGAACGCGACTCCCAGGCCGGGTCGATGGCCGCCGACAACGGATGGATGAACGGGTGCATGTCCGAGGTGTTCATGTCGTCTTTTTCGTACCAGGTGGCGGTCGGCAAGACGATGTCGGAGTACACGCAGGTCGAAGACATGCGGAAGTCCAGGGTGGTCACCAGGTCGAGTTTGCCGATGGCGCCCTCGTCGACCCATTCGGCCTCGGTCGGCTTGCAGTCACCAACCTGGCCGATGTCTTCGTTCATCACACCGTTCCTGGTGCCGAGCAGGTACTTGAGCATGTACTCGTGGCCCTTGCCCGAAGAACCCAACAAGTTGGAGCGCCAGATGAACATATTGCGCGGGAAGTTCACCGGATTGTCGGGCTGTTCACAGGCAAAGCGCAGCGACCCGTCCTGCCAGGACTTGACCACGTAGTCCTTGGGTTCCATGCCCGCGGCAGCGGCATCGCGACAGATGTGCAGCGGGTTGGTGTTGAGCTGCGGCGCGCTGGGCAACCAGCCGGCACGTTCGGCGCGGATGTTGTAGTCCAGGGCGTGCTCGGGGAACTGCGACTTGTCCGCCAGGGGCGAGAGCACGTCGTGCATGCTCATCTTCTCGTGGCGCCATTGGGAGCTGTGGCCGTAGAAGAAACTGGTGCCGTTCATCTGCCGCGCAGGACGGTTCCAGTCCAGGCCGAAGGCCAGGGGCAGCCAGCCGCACTGCGGGCGGAGTTTTTCCTGGCCGACGTAATGGGCCCAGCCACCGCCGGTCTGGCCGATGCAACCGCAGAGCATGAGCATGTTGATCAGCCCGCGGTAGTTCATGTCCATGTGGTACCAGTGGTTCATCGCCGCGCCGACGATGATCATCGAGCGGCCACGGGTCTTGTCGGCGTTGTCGGCGAATTCACGGGCGATCTGGATCGCCTTCTCGCGGCTGACGCCGGTGATCTGCTCCTGCCAGGCCGGTGTGCCGGGCACCGAGGCGTCGTCGTAATCCTTGGCGACGTTGGCTCCACCCAGGCCACGGTCGATGGCCAGGTTGGCCGCCGACAGGTCGAACACGGTGGCGACTTTCGCCACGCTGCCGTCGGCCAGCACCACGCTGTGCACCGGCACCCGGCGGAACTGCACCGCGTCACCGGCCACGTGCTGGAAGTGTTCCTGGGTTTTGCCGGCGAAGTACGGAAAGGCCACTTCGGCCACGTCGCCGCCGATCAGGCTCAGCTTGAGGTCGATCTCACGCCCCTCGCCGCCTTCGCGAGGCAGAATGTTCCACTTGCCCTTCTCACCCCAGCGATAACCGATGGAGCCCTGGGGCGAGACCAATTCGCCGGTCGCATCGAGGGCGATGGTTTTCCACTCGGGGTTGTTGTCCTGACCGAGGTTAGCGGTGAGGTCGCTGGCCCGCAGGAAGCGGTCCGGCTGGTAACCCGCGCCCGGCGCCGTGCCAAGCATCGGTTTGAGCATCACCAGCACCGGCAGGTCGGTGTAGCGCTTGGCATAGTCGGTGAAATAGGCGCTGGGCTTGTCCAGGTGAAATTCCTTGAAGATCACATGGTTGAAGGCCTGGGCCAGTGCCGCGTCGGTGCCCTGCTTGGGGTTGAGCCACAGGTCGGTGAGCTTGGCGACTTCCGAATAGTCCGGGGTGATTGCCACGGTCTTGGTGCCCTTGTAGCGCACCTCGGTAAAGAAGTGCGCGTCGGGGGTACGGGTCTGCGGGACGTTGGAGCCCCAGGCGATGATGTAGTTGGAGTTGTACCAGTCGGCCGATTCCGGCACGTCGGTCTGCTCGCCCCAGACCATTGGCGAGGCTGGCGGCAAGTCGCAGTACCAGTCGTAGAAACTCAGGCACACGCCACCGATCAGCGACAGGTAGCGAGCGCCGGCGGCGTAGCTGACCATCGACATGGCGGGAATCGGCGAGAAGCCCACCACCCGATCAGGGCCGTGTCGCTTGACGGTATAAACGTTGGCGGCGGCAATGATCTCGTTGACTTCTTCCCAGTTGGAACGGATGAAGCCGCCCATGCCGCGCTTGCTCTTGTACGAGTCGGCCTTGGCCTTGTTCTCGACAATGCTGGCCCAGGCCTCCACCGGCGGCAGGGTCTGCCGGGCTTCACGCCACAGCTTGAGCAATGGCTGGCGCACCTTCGGGTACTTGAGCCGGTTGGCGCTGTAGATGTACCAGCTGTAGCTGGCGCCGCGAGGGCAGCCGCGTGGCTCGTGGTTGGGCAGGTCGTTGCGGGTACGCGGGTAGTCGGTCTGCTGGGTTTCCCAGGTGATCAGGCCGTTCTTGACGTAGATTTTCCACGAGCACGAACCGGTACAGTTCACCCCATGGGTGGAGCGCACGATCTTGTCGTACTGCCAGCGGGAACGATAGACGTTCTCCCAGTCCCGGGACTCCTTGCGGGTCTCGCCATGCCCCTCGGAAAACTCGCCTTGTTTGCGGTTGAAGAACCGCAGTTGATCCAGTAAATGACTCACAGTGTCTTTCCTCTCAGGCTTGCTCCGCGGGGTCTTCGCCCCGCCCACGCAACAGGTAATTTCGAATCAGCAAGGGGTCGCGGCACCCTTGCGCGCGTACCACCACCAGGTCACCACGATGCAGCTCAGGTAGAAGCCGACGAACATGTAGAAGGCCATCTCCGGGCCGCCGGTCAGGGCCATCGAAGTGCCGAAGGATTTGGGAATGAAGAACGCGCCGAACGCGCCCATGGCCGAGCTGAAACCCAGCACCGCAGCCGATTCCTTGCCAGCGTTCTTGAGCGCTTGCTCACGCAGCTCGGGCTTTTTGCCCAGGGCGGCTTTTTCGTGAAGGGTGCGGAAGATCACCGGGATCATGCGGAAGGTCGAACCGTTGCCCACGCCGGTGGTGATGAACAGCAGCATGAACATGCCCAGGAAGCCGTAGAAGCTGCCGCCCTGACCGCCTTGCGGCAGGAAGTGCATGACGCCGAACACCATCGCGATCATCAGCACAAAGTTCCACAGGGTGACTTTCGCGCCACCGAGCTTGTCCGCCAGCCAGCCACCCAATGGCCGTACCAGGGCACCCACCAGAGGGCCGAGGAAAGCGAACTTGAGGGCGATGACGTCCGGGAACGAGGTCTTGATCAGCAATGGGAACGCGGCGGAGAACCCGATGAACGAGCCGAACGTGGCCAGGTACAGCCAGCACATCAGCCAGTTGTGCTTGCGCTTGAAAATCACCGCTTGCTCGCTGAACGAAGCACGGGCACTGGACAGGTCGTTCATGCCGAACCAGGCAATCAAGGTGACGGCGAGGATGAACGGCACCCAGATGAACCCGGCGTTCTGCAACCACAACGAGCTGCCGTCGGCCAGTACCTGCGGTTGACCGCCCATGAAGCCGAACACCCCGAAGGAAATCACCAGCGGCACGCTGAACTGCATCACCGACACGCCCAGGTTGCCCAGGCCGGCGTTCAGGCCCAGGGCGGTGCCCTGCTGGGACTTGGGATAGAAGAAGCTGATGTTGGACATGCTCGAAGCGAAATTGCCGCCGCCAAAGCCGCAGAGCAGCGCGATCAGCACGAACACGCTGTAGGGCGTGGCCGGACTCTGCACGGCGAAGCCCATCCACAGCGCAGGTATCAGCAGCGACGCGGTGCTCAGGGCGGTCCAGCGGCGTCCGCCGAAAATCGGCACCATGAATGAATAGAAGATGCGCAAGGTTGCGCCGGACAGCCCCGGCAGTGCCGCCAGCCAGAACAGCTGGTCGGTGCTGAAGCTGAAGCCGATGGCGTTCAGGCGCACGATCACCGTGCTCCAGACCATCCACACCGCGAAGGCCAGCAGCAACGCCGGGATCGAGATCCACAGGTTACGCTGAGCGGTCTGCTTGCCGCTGCGGCCCCAGAACGCGGGGTCTTCCGGGCGCCAGTCATGAATCACCGGGCCTTTGTCAGGCGTTTGCAGAACGGACATGTTCTTCTCCTTGGGCAATGCTGGAAAACGGGGGTTGGCTGGCAAGTGGTTGCTTGCCCAGCAGCGGGCGCTTGCGGATTTCGCTGAGGTACATCCAGATCAGGGAGACCCAGACCACGCCGTACAGCAACATGAAGCAGGACGAGCGCACGCCGGTGAGGTCCACCAGGGCACCGAACAGGATCGGCAGCACGAAGCCGCCCAGGCCGCCGGCCAGACCGACGATGCCGGACACCGCGCCCATGTTTCCGGGGTAGTCGTTGGCGATGTACTTGAAGACCGAGGCCTTGCCGAACGCGAAAGCAATGCCCATCACGAACAGCAGCACGGTGAACAGCGTGGCGTTGAGGCCGATGTGGAAATCGACGATGCCATTGACGGTGTGCACTTGCAGCTGGGTCTGGGGGTAGGACAGCAGGAACAGGCAGATCCAGCTGATCCACAGCACCCACCAGGTCACGCTCTGGGCGCCCCAGCGATCCGACATCCAGCCACCGACGGCCCGCAGCACGCCGCCGGGCAGGGAAAAGCAGGCGGCCAGCAGCGCGGCGCTTTGCAGGCTGAAACCGTATTCCTGCACGTAGTACTTGGTCATCCACAGGGCCAGGGCGACATAGCCACCGAACACGATCGAGTAGTACTGGCAGTAGCGCCACACCGCCGGTTCTTTCAACGCCTTGAGTTGTTCGCGCAGGCTCGCGCCACCAACGCTGCGGTGCTCTTTCTTCTCGGCGGTGAGGAACCAGAACAACAGCGCGGTGATGAACAGGATGGCGCTGAACACCTTCGGCACCAGGTGCCAGGTGCCCAGGGCGATCAGGCCCGGGGCGAGGAACTTGGTGAGCGCGGAACCGGCGTTGCCGGCGCCGAACACACCCATGGCGAAGCCCTGGTTCTGTTTGTCGAACCACCTGGCGACGTAGGCGACGCCGACCGAAAACGAACCGCCGGCCAGGCCGACGAACAGGCCCAGCACCAGGAATTGCCAGAACGCGGTCGCCAGGGTGATCAGGTACAGCGGCAACACGCAGGACAGCATCAACAGGAAGAACACGATCCGCCCGCCAAAGCGATCGGTCAGGATCCCCAGGGGCAGGCGCACCAGCGAACCGGTCAGTACCGGGGTGGCGGCCAGCAGGCCGAATTGGGTTTCGTTAAGCGCGAGCATTTCCTTGATCGGAACGCCCAGGACGGCAAACATCATCCAGACCATGAAGCACACGGTGAAGGCCAGGGTACTCATCCCCAGTACCAGCCCTTGTTGCACTTGCGCTCGCATCACGCTGCACTCCCCTCGATTCGATGAGCGCAGCCTAGTGATGCGAACCCGTTGAAAACTTGACCTGGGTCAACGAGCCCTGGAGCCATCCTGGCCTATGCTGGGCCCGTCTACCTCCAAAGGGGTAGACCTTGAAATTGATAAAACCCTTTGTTTATCAATCTCTTGACTGAGTTGGCCGAAGCTTTTATCGAAACGGAACGGCCAACAACTCTTTAGAGGTAGTGCGCCCGGGACGGCTGCAACACCCATGGTCCAGGACGCCCCATGTCAGGCTTGAACCTATTTTTCCAGAGCCAGCCACGATGATGGGCTGGCTGCGCAGTTCCCTGCCCGCCCGTGCCGGGGTCGCGGTGATTCTCATCGCCATCCTCGCCCTGGCCAGTTCCCTGAGCGCCGGGTTGATCGCCTGGTTCAGCCAGGGCGACGCAGCGGCGATCAACACCGCAGGTTCGGTGCGCATGGAAACCTACCACCTCAGTTGGAAACTGGCGGCCGGTGCCACCGCAGACATCGCCCCGATCATCGACAGCCTGCAGCAACGCCTCAATAGCCCTGCCCTTCGCGCCGTGCTGGAGGACGGTCCGAGCACCGCCCTGCACCAGAGTTATCGCGATCTCCTGCAACGCTGGAACCAGACCCTGCGCCCTGCGGTCGAGCGCGGCGACTCGGTGTTCTTCCAGGACAGTGCCAGTTCGTTCGTCGAGCAACTGGACCAGTTCGTCACCTTGCTGCAACGCCAGAGCGAGCACAAACAGGGCTGGCAGCAGACGATCCAGGGCATGGCGTTGTTCAGCACCATGATCATCCTGCTGATCGGCCTGTACGAATTGCAGTACAGCGTGGTCAGCCCCTTGCAGGAGCTGGTGGTCGCGACCCAGCGCTTTCGCCGTGGCGAATTCCAGGTGCGGGTCAATCATCAGTCCGAGGATGAATTGGGCCAGTTGGCGACGAGCTTCAACACCATGGCCGAGACCATCGAGGAGTCCCACCGCACCCTGGAAAACCAGGTCCGGCAAAAGACCTTGAACCTGCAACAGGCCAATGCCGCCCTGGAGCTGCTGTACCAGAGCAGCCGCAGCCTGGCGACGCGACAGGCCAATGCCAAGGGCCTGGATGAATTGATCCAGCGCTTCCAGCAACGGCTGCCGGGCCTGCGCCTGTCACTGTGCCTGCAGGGACAATTACAGGCACCCGCACGGCACCTGTTGGCCATTCATGGCGCCAACAACCGCGAGATCTGCGCCAGCAGCGATTGCGCTACCTGCCAGAAACACGGTGCGGCGCAGCCACTGACGTTCAGCATCAGCAACCAGGGCAATGAACTGGGCGAACTCAAGGCGCACTTTGTCGACGGCCACGCGGCACAACCCTGGGAGACCGCACTGATCCAGGCCCTGGCCAACCTGATCGGCACCTCGCTGTCCCTCAAGCGCCAGCGCGAACAGGACCACCGCCTACTGCTGCTCGACGAACGCACGATCATTGCCAGGGAGCTGCATGACTCCCTGGCCCAGGCCTTGTCCTACATGAAGTTGCAAGTCAGCCGCATGCAAACCCTGATGCGTCGCGGCGAACCGGTGCAGACCCTGGAAACCGTCACGGGCGAGCTGCGCGAAGGACTCAACAATGCCTATCGCCAGCTGCGCGAATTGCTGACCACCTTCCGCTTGCAGATCCACGACGATGGCCTGGTGGAGGAACTCAAGGATACGGCCGAGGAGTTCTCCGCCCGCGGGGATTTCCAGGTGCATCTGTTCATCGACACCCTGGCCTTCGAGCTGTCGGCCAGCGAGCAGATCCACATCCTGCAGATCACCCGCGAAGCCTTGTCCAACTGCCTGCGCCACGCCCATGCCGAGAACGCCTGGCTGCAGCTGCGCCAGGAAGGCGAGACAGTGCAGTTGTCGATCGAAGACGACGGCCGTGGGTTCAGCGGTGAGGTGGACCAGCGTGAGCACCATGGCCTGAACATCATGAATGAACGGGCCCGCAGCCTGCGTGGCCAATTGCAGATTCTCTCCCGAACGCCCCAGGGCACCCGCATCCAGGTGCGCTTCCAACCGGAATTCCTGGGTCAACACACCGAAGGCCTTGCCACATGAACGTCCCCCTGCGCCACTCCCTGCTCCTGGTCGACGACCATCCGATGATGCGTCGCGGGATTCGCCAGATGCTCGAACTCGAAGACGATCTGCAGATCGTCGGCGAAGCCAGCCATGGCGAAGAAGCCCTGGCGCTGATCGAGCCGCTCAAGCCCGACCTGGTGCTGCTGGACAACAACATGCCGCATCTGAACGGCATCGAGACCCTGCGTCGGCTGCGGGCCATGCACTACAGCGGCAAGGTACTGCTGTTCACCGTATCCGACGCCGAGGACGACATCCGCGATGCCCTGCGCCTGGACGCCAACGGCTACCTGCTCAAGGACATGGAGCCCGAACTGCTGATCCAATACATCCGCGACGCCCTCGGCGGGGCCTTGGTGATCAGTCCCGGCCTGACCCGCGTCATGGCCCAGGCCCTGCGCTCGCCACCGCGCCAGCCCGAAGTGGAACTGACCGAACGCGAGCGCCAGGTACTCAAGACCATCGCCAGCGGCCACAGCAACAAGGTCATCGGGCACAAGCTGGGCATCACCGAAGGCACGGTCAAGGTGCATGTGAAGAACCTGCTGCACAAGCTCGGCTTGCGCTCGCGGGTCGAGGCGGCGGTCTGGGCGATGGAGCATTTGCGCGGAGCCGGCTGAATCAGCGCCCACCTGGTGCTTGCAGGCAGTGTGTCTGACGCAGATCCCCTGCTCGCGATGACGTCAGCACATTCAACATCCCGGCAAGCTTGACACACCGCTATCGCGAGCAGGCTCGCTTGTATGTTTAGACTTGAAGGGGTGGGCGGGACTAAAAGCTCGATTCCGACTCTAGCCAGTACGGACCGTGGGAGACTTCTCGTCCCGCCCCTTCTACCTAAAGCGCCAATAAGGAATTCATCGGCAAGACCGACGATAGATGCAAGCCAGCGCTACGGTAGA
>NZ_VIUG01000019.1:0-119948 GCF_007828255.1 Pseudomonas sp. SJZ078
TGCCCGAGTGGTATTCGCTCTGTTGAAGAACCAGAGCGAATATTTACCAAAAGGCATTTAGGGGCTAGCCCTGCACCATAGAATCTCCCACAGGGTTGTGGTGTTAGAAAATCTTCTGATCACCGCAAATCCATTGTGGGAGCGAGCTTGCTCGCGATGGGGGCAACGCGGTCCCAAGCCAGACTCAAACCGCACTGAACCGCTCCCCCAACCCCTGCGCGGCGAACTGCTCGATGATGAAGTCCACAAATGCCCGGGTCTTGCCCGGCAGCAGTTTGTGCTCGGCGTAATAGATGGAAATGTTGCCGTCATCGACGTACCAATCGGGCAGGACCCGCTGCAACGCGCCGTTTTCCAGATAGGGCACGGCGAACGGCATGCTTACCAGGGCAATCCCCAGCCCTTGGCTTGCGGTGGCGCAGGCAGCTTCCGAATCACTCATGGTCATGCGAGCTTTCAGTATCAACGGGCTGTGTTGCCGGCTCCGGCTGGTCAGTTGCCAAGAACGGATGCGTCCGGTTTGCGGTGAACGGATCAAGATGCCCTGGTGCTGCGCCAGGTCTTCCGGTTCTACCACCGGAGCCTGTTGTTGCAAATAGGACGGCGCGGCGACCAACACTCTGTGAGCCACCGTCAGCTTGCGTGCCACCACTCCTGGGGGCAATTCAAACCCACCGCCAATGGCCGCATCGAAGCCTTGGCCGATCAAGTCGACCTGGCGGTTATCGAAATGCCAGTCCGGATTGATCGCCGGATACCGCCGCAGAAAATCCCCCAACAATGGCACCACATACAATCGACCGAACGCGGTGCCCATGCTCACCTTCAGGGTGCCTGCCGGTTGTCCACCGGCGCTGGCGAGGTTGGCGACAGCGTTCTGGATGGTATTGAGGCTGCTGCTCACTTCCCCCAGGAACAATTGGCCCGCTTCGGTCAATGTCAGGCTACGGGTGCTACGCTGGAACAGTCGTACCCCCAGACGCGCCTCAAGCTTGGCGACGCTTTTACCCACTGCCGCCGGGGTCACACTCAGGCGTCGTGCGGCTTCGGCAAAGCTGCCCACTTCGGCGCTGCGCACAAAGCATTCGATACTGCTGAAAGTCTCCATTAGCGCCACTCTAAACTTTTGGTTGATACAGACTGTAGCAAAGTCCGTCTACACAAGCTGGAGTCGCATCCGGATACTCACCCCATCGCCGCGGCATCTCGCCCCGGTACATTTTGGAGAACATCATGAGCACTCAAACACTGAACGGTAAAGTCGCCTTGATTCAGGGCGGTTCCCGCGGCATCGGCGCCGCCATCGTCAAGCGCCTGGCCGCGGAAGGCGCTGCCGTAGCCTTCACCTACGTCAGCTCGGCCGCCAAGGCTGAAGAACTGCAGAACAGCATCACGGCAGCGGGCGGCAAGGCCCTGGCGATCAAGGCCGACAGCGCTGACGCCGACGCCATCCGCAATGCCGTCGAAGCGACTGCCGAGGCCTTCGGCGGGCTGGACATCCTGGTCAACAATGCCGGCGTGCTGGCGATGGCACCGCTGGACGAGTTCAAGCTCGAAGACTTCGACCAGACGCTGGCCGTCAACGTGCGCAGCGTGTTCATCGCCACCCAGGCTGCCGCACGCCACATGAGCGAGGGCGGTCGGGTGATCAACATCGGCAGCACCAATGCCGACCGCGTGCCCTTTGCCGGCGCAGCTCCTTACGCCATGAGCAAAGCCGCACTGGTGGGCCTGACCAAAGGCCTGGCCCGCGACCTTGGCCCGCGGGGGATCACGGTCAACAACGTACAGCCAGGCCCGGTCGACACCGACATGAACCCGGCCGACAGCGACTTCGCCTCCAGCCTGATGCAACTGATGGCCATCGGGCGCTACGGCAAAGCGGACGAAATCGCCGCTTTCGTCGCCTACCTGGCGGGTCCGGAAGCGGCGTATATCACCGGGGCCAGCCTGACCATCGACGGTGGTTTCGGCGCCTGATCCGGACATGAAAAACGCCGGTCATGGCTTCAACCATGACCGGCGTTTCGTTGTGTCGCCGTGGGTTCAGGCCCGCTCCAGCTCCGGCAGGCCACAGAGCCCTGGCTGGAACATTTTCAGCGAACGGATGATTCCGTCGGCGTGGGTATATTTTTCATCAGCCATGGCCGGATCCGGGATAGCGATGGCCGTCATGCCCGCCGCCTTCGCGGCGGTGACGCCGAACGGTGAATCCTCGAACACCAGGCAATTACGAGGGTCGATGCCCAGACGACGGGCCGCCACAAGGAAGATATCCGGTGCCGGTTTGGCCGCGCCCACTTCCGGATCGTCCGCCGTGACGATGAAGTCGAACAACGCGAACCAATCCCGGTGCAGAGTGGTTTTCAAGGCGAAGGTGTGGCGCGATGAACTGGTGCCCACCGCGATGGGCACGCCGCTGGCCTTGAGATGACGCACCAATTCCTCGGCACCCGGCATCGCCAGGGCATGGGGAAAACGCTCGCGCATCAGCGGCTCGCGGATCACCAGGAACTCCTCCGGGGTGATTGGTAACTCCAGCGCCTGGACCACATAGCGGGCCAGATCCCCGGCCCCCCGGCCGATGATATTCTGCTTGACGCTCCAGTCGAACGTGCGCCCATAACGCTCGGCGATGATGGAGGTGACCTCGGTGTAGATGCCCTCGGTGTCCAGCAACAGCCCATCCATGTCGAAAATCACGGCTTTGATCGGGCCAAACTCTTTCAGCGGTGCATTCATCGCATCTGATCCGTTATCAACACAACATTCCAGGGATGGCTCAGGCACGACCGGAGCAACGTGTTTGCCTTAAAGGATTCAGCAGAATAGCGAGGGGGGCCAGGAGGAGGCAACGGGGAAAACTGCATTCTGTGGTAAGTCCCGGGGCGAGCGCTATGCACTCGAACGCGAGCAAGCTCGCTCGCCACGGGGAAACGCCTTCAGATCAGAAGAGAGGCGAGTCGTTACTGGGCGCTATTGACTCGAACCGCTGGAGCCGCCTGAGGTGCCACCGCTGTTGCTGCTACCAGCCCCGGTTCCGCTGCTGGAGGAATCGCCGCCCATAGTGCTGCCACCGCTGGTGGAACCACTGCCAGTGCCAGGGCTCGTACTGCTACCGTTGGCGTCGCCACCGTTACCGCCGCTCACGGAACCGGGAGGCAGCGCGTTGCCGTTGGCGTCGGAGGTGCGGCCGGCATCCATTTGAGTGGAAGGTGGCATACCGCCTTTATCCACCGGAGCATTGTCTCCCGAAGACTGGGCGACAGCCCCCAGTGAACTGGCTGCAAGAATTCCGGCAAGGGTCAGTGCCGTCATGTTTGACTTCATCATGGTGAGTCTCCTTTTCGAAGTACCTACCTGATGTGGCAACCGGGGCGTGCAGATGGTGCCGGGAAATCGACAGGCGGCCCGAACCGTCAGCTCGGCTTGCCGGAAGCATCATCACCGGCGATGTCCGGGTCATCCGGGCTCGCCTCGATATCATCGTCCTCGCTGGGCACCGGCTCTGCGCCGGTCTCATCATCCGGCGGTCGTTGGTCGCGGTCCAGGGAATTGGTTGGCGAGGGCAACGGGTATTCCGGGGTTTCGTCCTCGGCCTCGATCAAGGGAACCAGGGCATCATCCATCAGCGAACCGGGGTCTTCATTGCCCGGATCATTGACGAAAGGCAAACCCGACGGTCCTTTTTCTTCCTTGTCTTCGGTTTCCGGCGTCATGGCACACCTCGCATTTATAGATGGATGTATCAATTCGAGGCGGAGGGAGAATAAACGTTCCAGGCAAATGCTCTGGACAGAAAAACCGGCACAAGAGCTCATGCCGGTCGTTGATGCATTGGGGCGCAGTACAGCACTCTGTGGCGAGGGGATTATCCCCCTCGCCACAGCTATGTACGGCTCTGTTTCTCGTGATGATTGGTTGTCTCAGTCAAACATCGACTCAACGATGCTTTCTTTTATGCTTGTGTTTCTTGCCGGAATGCCCATCGTTGTCGTTGGACAGGTTGCTGCCCAACGCACCACCCGCCGCGCCGCCAATGCCCGCGCCGATGGTCGAACCGGTAGAACCGCCCAGGCGATTACCGACAATCGAACCACCGGCCGAACCCAGGCCGCCGCCAATGGCGGCTTCGGTACGGCTGCCCTTGCGAGCCCCCACCGCACTGCCAGCCGCGCCGCCGACACCGGCACCAATCGCAGCGCCCGTGCTGCCGCCCATCTGCTGGCCGACCACATTACCCAATACACCGCCAAGGCCACCGCCGATTGCCGCGGTACCATCGCCAGCCGCCATCGCGCCTTGGGCAACCACCATCCCAAGCACCAGGGTGGACAAAGTCAAACGCATGATAAAAACCTCAAGAATGCCGCATCGGGAAAGATGGCCGGTGCGCGCGGGCGCGAGTTTACGCCAAACGGCATCAACCATGCTGCTTGGACAACCAACGTAAAGGGAGTTTTTGTGACAGGCAAAAAAAAGCCCGCTGGGGAAACGGGCAGGTACTGCTTTCTAACGGATGAGTTCAGCCTACGTTCCCGAGTGTGAAAGAAACGTGAAAGAAATCGCTCGTAGGAAAAAGAGTAGAAATATTGACATCGAAGGCAGGAATAGTCTGACGCGAGGGAGCTCGTATCCACCAGGCTGCCAGGCAATCCTCTTGCTTGGGATTGCCTGCATTCAATCGCGGGCAAGCTCCCTCACCACAGACTCATTCCAGTTTGAATGAACGGTATGTGCCTTCAGTGGCGAGGCTGTGCTTGAGTTATTTTCGGGCAGGTACCCGGGGCAGGAACTTGGCCTTTTCCCCTCGCTGCACTTTTGCAACCTTCGTCCGGATGGACTTGATCGGTTCGTCGCCAAAGTCCGACCGATAGGCCGATTGACCACATTGCAGCCCTTCATTGATCGGATATGCGGCTGCGTTTTCCTCGCTGTACAGTGCTCCCATCGCCATTCCCCTTTTCATCGAGATCGATACCGGTATCAACCGATTACCTGGACAATATCGATCTTCCCGGATTTGAGACTAGCCGGTCATCAACAGACCGCACGATCATGAGAGCACCGACCGACGAATGGAACCCACTGTTTCAAAAGGGAAACACTCAATCTGCGGCGCGCATCGTCCGGCTTAGAATGCGCGAAACCTGGTCAGCCGAGTAAGGCTTGGACAAGAACTCAAAGCCTTCATGACCGCTATGGACCAGCTCCTCGCTGTAGCCGGACGTAAGGACCACCGGCAAATCCTTGCGGCGCTGGCGCAGCTCCCGGGCCAGCGCGATGCCACCGATGCCCGGCATGACCACATCGGAAAATATCGCATCGAACGCAGCGGCATCCGGACCGGCCATTTCCAGCGCGTCCTCGGCGTTGGTCGCCCAGGCGGTCTCGTACCCCAGGTCCTGCAGGATCTGATTGGCGAAGCGCCCAACCTCCAGGTTGTCCTCCACGATCAACACTCGGCGCCTGCCCTTTTCTAGTATCAGGTGCGTGTTTTCTTCCCGGGTGGGTTCATGCAGTTTTTCGGCTTCGACTTCCGGGAGGTACAAGGTAAACACAGTGCCGTCCCCGACAACGGTCGAAACATCGACGTTGCCACCGGACTGCTTGGCAAAGCCGAACACCTGGGACAACCCCAATCCCGTTCCCTTGCCCACCTCCTTGGTGGTGAAGAAGGGCTCGAAAATGTGTTCGAGGTCTTCCGAGGCAATGCCCGTCCCTGTATCCGCCAGGGCCACGGCGACAAAGGGTTGTCCGGCCGCCCCATGGCCGCGAATCGGCGGCATGCCTTCGCCGCATTTGAGCCGAAGCCACAATGTGCCCTGGCCGCTCATGGCATCCCGGGCATTCAAGGCCATGTTGATCAAGGCTGTTTCAAACTGACTCAGGTCCGCGCGGATGTAACAGGGCCGGTCACACAACTCGACCTTGACCTGCATCCGCGCCCCGGTAATGGTCTCCAGCATGTCCCCCAGGTTCTGCACCTGCTTGCCGACATCGATGACTTCCGGTTTCAACGGCTGACGTCGGGCAAAGGCCAGTAGCTGGCTGGTCAGCTTGGCGGCACGGTCCACTGTTTCGGAAACCGCCGTCATGTAGCGCTGGCGACGTTCATTGGACAGATCGGTCATGCGCAGGAAGTCGACGGAAGAACGGATGATCGTCAGCAGGTTATTGAAATCATGGGCCACGCCACCGGTGAGCTGGCCAATGGCCTCGAGTTTTTGCGACTGACGCAACGCCGCTTCCGTCTGTTTCAGGCGCGCACTGCGTTCCTCGACCCGCTGCTCAAGCGTTGCATTCAACTCGGCCAGGGCCGCCAGCCCCTCACGCACGGCGGCGTCCGCACGGGCGCGCTCGATATGGGCCCAGGATCGCTCGGTGACTTCCTTGAGCAGCGCCAGATCGTAGGAAGACCAGCATCGGGGCGTTTTGTCATGGATCGCCATCAGCGCTGTCAGCCGTCCGCACTTGATCAGCGGAACGCAAATGGTCGCCGCAATGCCGAGGGATTGGAACGTCGCCGCCTCCTCTGGCGCCAGCTCCGACAGATTGTCGTTGACCACCAGTGCCTTGCCGGCCCTCAGGTGGGTGACCGCCAGTCGACCGAAATCGGCCAACCGGTAATGCCCGACAATACTGGGCGAGCCCGCCCTGGCCCAGTCGCCGCGAATCGTGAAGCCGTCTTCGTCCTCATCCATGTCGGCATATGCGCAATTGGACAGGTTCAGGTGCGCCGCCAGGATTCGCGTAGTGGCCGCCATGATGTCCTGCGGATCGGTGACATTCGCCACAGCGGTACCGATGGCATCCAACACCGCCAGGCGCTGGTTCATGAACACCGTCGAGGTGGTCTCGGTGACAGTATCCAGCATGCCCACGACCTTGCCGAACTGGTCACGGATGGGGCTGTAGCAGAACGTGAAATAGGCTTGCTCGGGACCGTCGCCACGCTCGATGACGAGGGGGAAATTCTCGATATAGGTCGCTTGTCCGTCGAAGGCCGCCTGCACGATCGGCCCGATCTCGCTCCAGGCTTCCCGCCAGACTTCATCGAACCGCCGCCCCAGTGCATCGGGTTTATTAGCGAGAATGGGCACGAAAGCATCGTTGTACAGCATGATCAGATCCGGCCCCCACACAATGGCCTGGGGGAAATGGGAGGCGAGACTGAGGGCCACGGTGGTCTTCAATACATCGGGCCACTGGGCCGGCAACCCAAGGGGCGTGCTCGCCCAATCATGGCGCCGCACCCGTTCGGCCATTTCCCCATAGCTTTGCAGCCAGTCTGTCATTGCGTTAGATCCTTCTGCCGCCCATTCAATCGAGGTACGAAGCGCTCCGGCTTCAGACCGGTGCGTATTATCCCGCTGAGTGTGGGAATGTGCGACGGATTCTGAAGGATGGAGCGTATTAAATCGTGGGAGGGTTGCAGAGATGGCTGATTAACCTACGGCGATGTCCTACATACCTTGGGAAAATCGGGTTGGCGCATCGTGAACAGCCGACAAAAAGCTTCGCACCAGCTATTGGCAACTTCCTACATAACATTGGGAATCGTCTGCCTAATCAAACCCTTGTGTCATTTTTGCCGCGGCGACTATAGTTTTGGCGTCGTCCAGATGGCGACCGGGTTTGGCGACCCGATTGACACAAGTGCAACGGTGCTTTCTGCTATGGCAGCAGCACCCTTGTGCTCACAGAACTGTCTTTATGGCAGCTGTGCGCGGGAGGCCTTAGGGTCTGCCGGCTCCTTGTGTCTCCGGTTCGCCAACCTGCGTACAGCTGTCACCCTTCGTTTGGCGACGAAGCGTGACAGTTCATTCATGACACAAGGAATTGATATGAACTGCTACATGAGCCTTACCAGCAACGCCGACGACCAACCCTTATACGTCGACACCACCGCCCCGCTCCACGTACTCCTTGACGCAGCAGGCTACCGAATCCGCGCCGTCACCCAGTTCCTGGAAAATATCGCGATGCGTGACGAACGCCCTATCGATCCCTCGACACTTCAGGACCTGGCGCAGCTTTGCTGCATCTCCCTGCGCGATGGCTGTGATGTGATGGACGTGATTGCACGACGCCTGGATGCAGCACCCGCCGGCTCCGCTCTGTAAGGCGTGGACATGCTGGAAACCGAAGCCCCCGACTCGGCTCGAATCAGGGGCTTTCACTTATAACCAGCCAAACCCCTTGGCCATCATCCCGGCCAGTCCCAGTGAGGCCACGATCAAGGCCGCGAACAGAACCCTGAAGTCCAGCCTGGTTTCAGTGCGATGTTCCCGCAGGTCCACGCCCATCCCGTTCAGTTCATGCCGGATATATTCGACATGGGTCTCAAGCTTCACGACACGCGACTCCATTCCCAACCTCCCAAGGATGCGACCTCATTTCAAGGCCTTAAACGTTGAGATTGCACGATAACTCTTCTTGGCTTTGGACGTTTCTGTATGGGAAGTAGGAGGTTTCTTGTTTTCTTGTATCCGCTGAGGCTGCAACGACAGGCGCTATGAATATGGCGTCTGCGTCTTGATGCCTCGCAAGCGTTTCCCCGGCAACTTGCCGGCAATGTCGACAAAGGGCGTGACGATCAGGCTGTACACCGTCAGGTATCGCTGGTGATCCTGTTCCCCAGTGCCAAAGCGCAGAGGTTCGGGCCGGGCGCTGGTGACATAGAGCGTGCCGAACATCCAGTCCCAGAGCGACAGGTTCGTGCCGAAGTTACGGTTGAAGTGACGTGGCGCATCGCTGTGGTGGATCTGGTGCTGGGCGGGGCTGTTCAGCACATGTTCGAGCACCGGGCCGAATGACAGCCAGACGTGGGTATGGCGCAGATTGGCCGCCAGGCTATTGAAGATGAACACCACGTAGGTCACACCGAACAGCCTATAGTGGCTGATCTCACCGCCGCTCAGGTACCAGAAAGTACCGACGTAGAGGCCAAGGCAGGCGGTAATGCTCAGGGTTCCGACAATCCTCTCCACAAAATGAATCCGGCTCGCCGTCACCGGTACCAGCACCGGTGCTGAATGATGGACTTTGTGAAAAGCCCACAACCAGCGCGAGTGAAACGCCCGGTGCACCCAGTAGTGGGCGAAGTCTTTCACCAGGAACACCCCCAGCCCATAGAGCAAGGCCAGCGATAACCCGTCCCCCAGACGCGGCCGCGCGCCCCAGAGGTTGTTGAAGAATGCCAGGTAGTCTCCGGATCGCAGGATGTACGGATCGACCAGATGAACGATGGGCAATACCAGTGCGAGCTTGAGGATCTTGCGCAGTAGGTAGTACCGGCAATCCAGCCACGCAGAGCGATGAAAATACACCTGACTGCCACCGATGAACTGCCAGAACGAATGAGCGACGGTCAGCCCGTGGTGCTTCCTGAAGCGGAACAAGCCATAAGCCACGCCATAGGAGGCGCAGAGGAACAAAACCCCGAGACGGCCATTGAAGCTGAAAATGCTGTAGAACTGTTCGGTAATGGGTGTGATGACCCACTCGATCAGCCGTTTGTAGATCAGGGAAAACACATCCACGAGAGACCGGCCTCTGCTGAAGAGAGGCCATTGTAGATCAGTCGATTGGGGGATGGCGTTCCAGAACCGACAAGGCTGTTCGGGCCTCGAAGCGTCGACACACCGACTGATGAGGCGAAACGAACCCGCAAGCCACAAAACTCTGTAACGGGCTCCCGCAGCCATCCTCCCATGCCACCGCTACGCAGCCTTTCACTTCGATCGAACGCCTCCCACCTCGACGGGTCTTCTCCTTATCACATCTCCGGAATCAGACCATGTCCGCACAAAAGGGCCTTGTTGTACTCGCTCGGGGCGGTTACGCCGCCCGAGGCATTATCTACTTGATCATCGGCATTTTCGCTTTGCTGGCGGCTCAGGATTCGAGCAAACCCAAGGACAGCCACAAAAGCCTGGAGGCATTGCTGAGCCAGCCATTCGGGCACGTATTGGTCGGGCTGGTGGTGGCAGGCCTGCTCGCCTTCGCCGGCTGGCGCATCCTGCAAGCGACACGAGACGTGGACCATCATGGCAAAGACCTGAAAGGCCTGGTGATACGTGCAGGTCTGCTGGCGGGAGGTGCAGTCAACGGTGCGCTGGCCTTTTTTGCGTTGGGCCTGCTTATCAGCGGCCTTAGAAGCTCCAGCGGCTCAGGCGGTGGACAAACCCGGGACTTGCTGGCCCATCTGCTGTCCTGGGAACACTCCAATGTATTGATCTATCTGGTTGCACTGGTCCCGCTGGGCACCGGCCTCGCTCATATCATCAAGGGCTGGAAGGCTTCGTTCGAGAAGTACTTCGAAGCGGACGAAGACGTGATGCGCTACGTCCGTCCAGTGTCGCGATTCGGTCTCATCGCCCGTGGCGTGGTCTTCATAGAAATCGCCTTCCTGCTGATGATCAGTGGTTCGAGTTACCAGGCCATGGATCCACCGGGAATGAGGGAAGCGCTCGATGCCCTCCAGGACCTGCCCGCCGGCGGTATCGTTCTGATGCTGATGGCCCTGGGACTGATCGCCTTCTCGGTCTACAGCTTTGCCGAAGCGTTCTGGCGCCGGATAAACATGGAGGTGCCTGGCGTTGTCACTGTCCAGTAGATCTGTGCAGTCAAGAGCCGATGAACCTCATCCCCACAACGCCACCTTCCCGGCACTCTGCTGGACCTGACCAGCAGGATTGCGCGGTGTCGCAGAAACACCGTGGGAGCCGGGCTTGCCCGCGATGGCGTCGGCACGGCCAACATCACCGCAAGCTGACCCACCGCTATCGCGAGCAGGCTAGCTCCCACATTGGATTCGAGGTGTACGAGGCATTTGCGTACGCCACCGGGCCTGTGGGAGCGGGCTTGCCCGCGAAGGCGGTGGCACGTTCAAATCTGCGTGACAGCCTTACCCCGTCACACATCCGTGTGGCACTTTCCCGGCAAAACTGTCCACCAGGCTCGCCACCACCATTTCCCCCATTCGTGTGCGGGTCTGCAGGGTTGCGCTGGCGCGATGGGGTTGCAGTACCACCTGCTCGTTGCCAAACAAGGCCTCGGGAACATTCGGCTCATCGACGAACACATCCAGTCCCGCCCCTGCAATGTCGCCGGCGGCCAGCGCCGCCACCAGGTCGGCTTCGTTGACCAGTTTGCCCCGGGCCACGTTGATCAGGTAACCACCCTTGCCCAGGGCGTTCAGTACCTGGGCATCGATGATGGCTTCGGCCTGGTCGGCGGCGGCCGCCAGGATCAAGGCATCACTGGCGCTGGCCAGTTGCTTGAGATCGGCAATGAAAGTGTGAGCCACATCGCTCATGGGTTGCAGGTCTGTGTAGCTGATCGTGCAGCCGAACGCGGCGAGTCGCATTGCCACGGCCCGACCGACGCGCCCCATGCCGACGATGCCGACACGCATGGCGGACACCCGGCGTGCCAGCGGCAACGGCGCCAACGGTGTCGCGCTATGAGGCCATTGGCCCGAGCGCACGTAGCGATCGCCGGTGCACAGGCCACGGCACACCGCAATCAATAGGCCGACGGCCAGATCGGCAACGTCTTCGGTCAGCGCACCGATGGTGGCGGTCACGCGGATCCCGCGATCCCGCGCATAGGCCAGGTCCACCGCATCGGTGCCCACACCGTTGACCGCCACCACTTCGAGGTTGGGTAACTGAGCCATGAGCGCTTGGCTGATGCCGGTATGCCCGCCGGTGATCACACCACGAATATGGGCGCCGTGCTCTTGCAGAAAAGCCGGTTTGTCCGTCTGTTCAAAATAGCGCCTGACTGTAAACAACTCATTGAGCCGGGTGTTGATTTCAGGAATCAGGATCGGACTGAGTTGCAAGACTTCTGGTTTCATGAGGACCTCGTCAAACGAATAGAAAACCGGCTCAACCGCGACCGGCAAAAGGCATGGCCGTGGCCATGACCGTCATATTCAGGACATTGGCCGACAGCGGCAGGCCGGCCATGTAGCGCACGGCGTCGGCCACATGCTTGACGTCCACCATCGGCTCTACCGCGATGGTGCCATTGGCTTGACGCACGCCCTGGGTCATGCGCACCGACATTTCGGTCAGGGCATTGCCGATGTCAAGCTGGCTGCAGGCGATGTTGAATGCCCGACCGTCCAGGGCCAGGGATTTGGTTAGCCCCAACACCGCATGCTTGCTGGCGGTGTAGGCGCTGCTGAACGGCCGCGGGGTATGGGCGGAGATCGAACCGTTATTGATGATGCGCCCGCCCTGCGGCTGTTGCCGGCGCATCAATCCGAAAGCTCCGCGGGCACAAAGAAAAACCCCGTTGAGGTTGGTGTCGATCACGTTGCGCCATTGCTCGAACGTCAACTCATCCAACGGTACGGCCGCAGTGTTGACCCCGGCGTTGTTGAACACCACGTCCAGGCGTCCGAACGTCACGGTGATGGTTGCAAATAGCGCGTCGACACTCGCCTGATCGCGCACATCGGTAGGCACCGCCAGCGCTTCCCGCCCCTCGCTGGCGGCCAGCTCGACCAATGCCTGCAAAGGCTCGGGACGGCGTCCGGCCAAGACCAACGTGTACCCGTCTGCCATCAGGCCCAGGGCCACGGCGCGGCCGATGCCGCTGCCAGCGCCGGTGACCAGAGCCACTTTCAATGGGTTGGACATGCTGTCATTTCCTTTCTCGAATCAGTAGGACAAGTGTCGCGCTCAAGGCCGTTGGCCGACCCGCATTTCCAGTTGGCCGACACCGTCGATGCCGGCGTTGATGATGTCGCCGGGCCGCAGTTCGTCGACGCCTGCCGGGCTGCCAGTCATGATCAGGTCCCCCGCCCTGAGCGCCACCGATTGCGAGATCCGGCTGACCACTTCACTGACCGACCAGATCTGGCTGTCGAGGCTGTCGCGCTGGCGCTCCTGGCCGTTCACGTTCAACCACAAGTCACCTTCGGGATGACCCGCCTTGGAGACCGGTACGATGGCGGTCATCGGCGCGGCGCCGTCGAACACCTTGGCGCCCTCCCACGGCAAACCGTTGCGCTTGGCCAGGCGCTGGACATCACGGCGCGTCAGGTCAAGCCCCACGGCATAGCCCCATACATAAGCCAGCGCCTGCTCTTCGGGAATATTCGCGCCGCCCTCACCGATGGCCACGACCAATTCGATTTCATGGACGAACTCTTCAGTCACCGACGGGAACGGCACTTCACCGACCGCATCCATCACACAGCTGGCCGGTTTCATGAAGAACACCGGCGGCAGGCGGTTCTGCCCCTGGGCATCAGGCCATGGATAATTGCGGCCGACACAAAACACCCGGCCGACGGGAAAACGCTGTGGCATACCGACGACCGGCAGAGTCACTGGCAGGTCTGGAGTAAAGACATACTCGGTCATGTTCATCCTGATAAAAGTCCTGGTAGAGGCGTCAGCGTACGGCGGCAATCCTTGGCAAAGTTGGATAAAAGCCGCCTCGTCTTGGAGAAAAACAGGTTTCAGGCCCGGGTCTTGAGTTCTATGCGATACAGCCGCCCCAGCAGAAACGAATAGGACAACGTACCCACCAGCGCCACGCCGCCAATAAACCAGAAGGCCAAGGCAAACGAGCCGGTCTTGTGGACAATCGCGCCGATCACGATAGGGGTGACGATGCCACCGATGTTGGCGGCCAGGCTGGTAATCCCACCGGTGAGCCCGATGAGTTCCTTGGGTGCTACTTCCGACACCGCGGCCCAGGAGGACGAAGCAATGCCCTGGGCGAAGAAGGCGATGGTCAGGATGGCGATGCAGATGGCATTCGAGTCGGTAAAGTTCACCAGGACGATGGACATGCCCAGCATCGAGCCCACCACCAGCGGCAACTTGCGGGCGAAGGACAAGGAATAGCCACGGCGGATCAGCAGGTCGGAAATGATCCCGGCAAGCAGAATACCCACCGTCGCGCCCACGAACGGCAGCACGGCAAAGATCCCGGCCTTGATCATGGTCAGTTGACGCTCTTCGATCAGGTAGGTCGGGAACCAGGTGAGAAAGAAGTACAGCGCCGAGGTGCTGGCGAACTTGCCGATGCAGATCGCCCAGACCTGCCGATAGCTGAACAGCTCGGCGATCTGCCGCCAGTTGAAGCGGGTGCGCTCCTGACTGCTCTTGACCAGCCCTCCCCCGGCCTCGATGTATTTCAGCTCTTCCTTGCTGACTTTCTTGCAGTTCATCGGGTCGCGGTACAGGTACAGCCAGAGCACACCGAATACGATGCCCAATGCACCGGTACTGTAGAACACATGCCGCCAGTCGTAGGTGGTTGCCAGCCATAGCAGCGCACCGGTAAACAACGCCGTCCCCAGGTATTGGCCGCAGACGTAGATGCTGCTCGCCAGCCCCCGCTCCCGCGCCGGAAACCACACCGTGACCGCCCGGCTGTTGGCCGGAAATGCCGGCGCTTCCATCGCACCGACGGCAAGGCGCAGGCCAAACAGCGAAGCGAATCCCGTGGCAAGCCCCTGGCAGACGGTGACTGTCGACCAGCTGATCAACGACACCCCGTAAGTGAACCGCGAACCGAAGCGGTCGGCGATGAAGCCGGCGGGCACCAATGCGATGGCATAGGTCCAGGCAAAGGCGGAAAAGATCAGGCCCATTTCGATCTTGTCCAGGCCCAGGTCCTTGGCCAGGAAAGGCGCCGCAATCGAGATGTTCACCCGATCGATGTAGTTGATGATCGTCGCAATCAACAGCAACGACAGCATGAACCAACGCCGGCGGGACGGCAGCCGGGCAGACGCGGCGGCATCCACGACGCTGGGTGCCAGCGGCGGCGCGGTGGTCTGGGAGGTGTGGGAATTCGACATGGATGACCCTTCATTATTGTTAGACGAATCGAAATACGTGCCAGCAGCACGCCTTGATCGGCCTTGATAGGCAGCGGCTGCATGGCCGCCAATGTGGTCGTACAACCATGCAAAATCAATTGAGGCGTTAGATCGTTTTTTTCCTGATGAGCAGCGGCCGATGAGGCTGTCCAAAAAAAACAGCGCTGTAATTTTTGCGAATGCTTTCTTTAAACTTAAATAACTACATGTTTTAAAAGAAAAATATCCATAACCCGTAGATAACGCTTTTTGGACAAGTCCCCCCTCCCTTTGCTCAGATAAAACTCAGCTCCAAGCAGACGTCATCGTATGACATGTTGAAATTCAGCTGGGTACACCCTCACAATCACGTCGCCCAAGCCGCTGTCGAGGATCCCCAGGCGATGTCATCACCGAGCCAAGTCCCCACCTACTTCATGCAGCAACGCAGCGAACTGACGGACTTCTACATCCGCGACAAGAAGGGTCGGCGCGCCGAAACCAGCCCCCATCGCCACGAGTACTTCCAGATCCAGATCAACCTGGGCGGCGACACCGTGCAGCACATCGGCCATGTCGAACGCCCGTTCCCACGCAACACCCTGGCGTTCATCCTGCCCCATCGCGTGCACGTCATTCCGCACCCGGCGGAGAGCAATTTCATAGTGATCAACTTCTCCCAGACGTTCCTGCTGCCCCATCTGCAGTGCGACCCGATGGACCTGGAAGAAGTCTCGATCCTGCTGGCACCCGAGTTATCGCCGTTCCGTTTCCAGGAGCACCTGGATTTCATTCTGGGACAGGAGGATTTCGCCAAAGTCTGTGGACTGATCGAGCAGATGCGTGTCCTGGACAGGAACCGCCAGTTCGGCACCCGGGAGATCCTCAAGGGGTTGTTGCTGCAACTGATCGGCAGCGTCTGTGCTTTGTATGCCGAGCCGCTCAAGCAGTTGGCCGAAGAGAACGCGGCCGAGATCAGCCGACGCGATGCATTGGGCAGAATGTCCGAATACCTGCGCAGGAACATTGCCGACCCCGACCTCAACCTGATCAAGGTCGCCGCCGCAACCTACCTGTCGCCGACCTACCTGACCCACTGGCTGCGCAAGGAAATCGGCAAGACGTTCACCGAGCTGGTGCTCGAGCGCAGAATGCACGCGGCGCGCAACTACCTGCTCAATGGCACCCGCCCCGTGGGTGAAGTGGCGCGGTTGTGCGGATTCGCCGACGAGGCTTATTTTTCACGGCGCTTCCGCCAGATCCATGGGCTGCCGCCGGGGCAGTTCAGGCGGATGCAGCTGGATCCGGACAGACCGCAGTTGGCGTTGAATACGTGACCTTGCCGAGGGCATCGATTCAGCCCACGGCCCGCTGCTTCTGGGTCACGAGCCACTTGAGCATTTCATCCCAGAGAGGTTCTGCCGACGGCCGGAAATACCCCATGTGGCCGATTGGCTGCTTTTTCGTCTCGGGATGGAGGTCCCGTACCCGAAACGGAACGTTGCGATAACCCTTGATAAACGCGTCCCGCGAGACAGGCGGCGCCCAAGGATCATCCACCGCATTGGCGAATACGCAGGGCGTGCGTACCTGTGCGTAAAGCACGGCGACATCCGTCATGGAAGGATCATCGAAGAAGTAATGGGGATAGACACACCAGCGCCGCCAGTCCTTGTAGACCCGGTCCAACTGGCGCTTCGACAACGATGAAAGCCTTCGTGCTGATCGAAGGCCGCATCGCCATTACCCTAGACACCGGCGAACGCTTCGAGATGAAGGCCGGTGATGCCGTGTCTGTTCCAGCAGGTCACACCGGTGTGTGTGTGAAGTGTTGGAGTTCAGCCGCAAGTTTACGGTGGTGACCAGCGGCAGCGTTGAGTGATAACCCCATTTGGTCTTGCAACGGCTCGTTATTCAACGAGCCGTTTTCATGAGTGTCCCCAGACTGCATTCCACCTGCATCAGCGCAGAATCAACACCGCCGCCACTGCTATCACCAGCACCACACCGAACACCATGCGTGCTATCCACGGCGCAGTCAGCCAGACCCCAGTCACCCCGGCAATCTGCCCGACGTTTTTTTCCGTCAGGCGAAAACTCGGCTCACGAAAGGGGTTCCCGCATTGAGGGCAAGCGTATGCCTTGTCGGAAATACGGGAAGAGCATTCAGGACAATCGATCAGGCTCATTGCGCTACCTCAGGTGAGTTGGACTTCGGCCACTCAACAGACCATTCAGCAGTTACTTTGTTCTGAATCGAACTTAGCCGATTGGAGCAATGCTAATGGGCAGGCTGCACACGCAACATGAGATCGTTCAGCGTATAGGTATCCAGGAACGCTTTGACCTCAATAACCTCCCCCTCCTTGAACGTCATGTGCCATAGGTAAGTATTGTTATAGGGTTTGCGATCTCGAGCGGTGGCCTCCCCTTTCCAGAGAACAACCACCACATCGCCCTCGGCAATAATGCTCTGGACACGGGGAGAAATGGGTGTCGCCAACCGAGCACTGATAGGGCGTACGGCCTGCTCCATCAACTCCGTCTTGCTGTTGTACACCGCTGAAACCGGACTGGATCCGGCGACGATCCATCTGGCATCAGGCGCCAGCAGATCGAACACCGTGCCTTTACCTTGCTGCCAGTTCGTGAATGCCTCGCGTACCAAATGCGTATTGGTGCGTTGGGTCGATGTTTGCGCAGCCGAAACTGTACCTATCGAAAGCAGCAGGCACAGTGCAACAGCCTGAAGACGCAGCGTCAAACTCATCCATGGGCCCATGATGTTCTCCTGCAGTGGACGGATCTCAGGAGAACCTTACCGGTACGCGCCCGGAAGCTTTTGCTCGAAGCTGCTGCTAACTTGCCTGATGCTGTCTGGCAAACTCGCAGAGATGGGCATGTCCGGGCCGAGTTTCGTTTCGCGACCTATTACTGAACATATTTGGACAAAGTTGCCTTGAGCGCATCAGAGACGAGCGCAACCAGAATCGGCTGAGCATTGGCCTGCATGTAGCGACCTATTCCGGCTTGCCGTTTTTTCACTTCCGGCGCGTACTGTGAAGCGCGACCTTGCGAAACGAGCGATGCCAACTCTTCCTCGGAGAAAGATTTCTCATAGGCTCTGGCAAGGCTCTCATCCCACTTGGGCTGGTATCGCGGCAGCAGCGCATTGATTTCGTCGGATAACGCACTGTTCGCACTGGCATTACCGAGCTTATCGGCGATCGTCACGTAGGTTGTCGTGCTCTTTGCTGTCAACAGTGCAAGGGAGGGGAGTTTCTTGCCCAGCCCAGTTTGGGCAACGAGTGTACGCGCCTCGTCAAGCGAAGCTGCATTAGCGTGCACAGTAGTCGAACACGCGAAGAGTAGTATCAATGCGACAACTGTCGACGAAATCCTTTTCATGTTGCCATCTCCAATCGGCGAGCAATGGGTTTCAGAGTAGTTTCATCCCTCACGCCATGCCACCGCGGAATCGCCGTACGGTCGGTTTTCTTATCCCAGTAGATAGCAAAAGGCCCCTGATTTTATTGAAAAATCATGGGCCTTGCCTGCATCGAATGAGGGCGTGGATTGGCACGTCTGGATTCTGGCTCGCCGACTTGGAAGCGTTCGAACGGGAGGGATTTTTCCTGAAACGCAGATACGAAAAAGCCCTGAATAATCAGGGCTTTTTCGTATGAATGTGGCGGTGAAGGAGAGATTCGAACTCTCGATACAGTTTCCTGTATACACACTTTCCAGGCGTGCTCCTTAAGCCACTCGGACACTTCACCGTGTCTCGGCAAACTGTTCAGTCTGTCGAGGCGCGCTAATGTAGTCGAAAGCCTTTCCGATGGCAAAGCTTTTTTTCAGAATTTTCATGCGGTTAAGGTGTTTCGGGATTTCAAACGCGACGGAACAGGGCAAACCGGCCAATCTCCGGTCGACATCTATGCCGCCTGAAGGATGCAGACACGGCCGCCCGGGCAGGACAGACTGTTTATACGGCCCGGAGCTGACCGGTGAGTCAGTCACGGCGCTTTACCTGATCCGCAACGGTGGGTAACGTTTGCGGCAATTCTTCTACAAGGAATGCGTCATGAGCGACCTGATTGCCTACCATCTCGAAGACGGTATCGCGACCCTGACCTTGAACAACGGCAAGGTCAATGCCATCTCACCGGACGTCATTGCCGCGTTCAACGCTGCATTGGATCAGGCGACGGAGGATCGGGCGATCGTGATCATCACCGGGCAACCGGGGATCTTGTCGGGTGGTTATGATTTGAAAGTGATGACGGCCGGGCCCAAAGAGGCGGTAGGCCTGGTCACTGCCGGTTCGACCCTCGCCCGTCGCCTGTTGTCACACCCCTTCCCCGTCGTTGTCGCTTGCCCAGGCCACGCCGTGGCGAAAGGCGCATTCCTGCTGCTCTCGGCAGACTACCGAATCGGCGTGGACGGGCCATTCAGCATTGGCCTGAATGAAGTGCAGATCGGCATGACCATGCATCACGCCGGCATCGAGCTGGCCCGTGATCGCTTGCGCAAATCCGCGTTTCATCGCTCGGTCATCAATGGCGAGATGTTCAACCCACAGAGCGCCGTAGACGCGGGCTTCCTCGATAAGGTGGTGTCGGCGCAAGAGTTGCAGAATGCGGCGCTGGAAGCGGCGCGCCAACTGCAGAAAATCAACATGAAAGCGCATAAAAATACCAAGCTGAAAGTGCGCAAGGCACTGCTGGAAGCGCTGGACACGGCGATCCTGCTGGATCAGGAATACCAGGGCTAGCCCCTGTTTATCCTGCACTCTTGTGGGAGCGAATCTGCTCGCTCCCACAAAAGCTGAGGCCGCTCTAGCCTGCGGCTCTCCTCCGTTGAACACATGCGCTCGAAGATCGCCCATCTCCTCCCTCTATAGGGACAATTGCCGAAAACAGTGCACATTCGTACACTGCCCCACCTTTTGTTCCGGCGGGCCTGTGGATGTTGTTCGTACTGCGTATGTCGTTGATGGCTCTGCACTTTCTCGTAGCAGGGGTGCTGGGTATGATCCTCGGGGTGTGCCGCCCCTTCAACCCGGACAACAGCCGTTTATGCGCAAGGTTGTATGCGCGGCCCGCCATGTGGATTCTGGGTCTACGGGTCATGGCCGATGTCGATACGCTGCGGGATAAACCCCAGAGTTGCGTGATAATCGCCAACCACCAATCCAATTATGACCTGTTCGTGTTCGGCAACGTGGTGCCCCACCGCACCGTGTGCATCGGCAAGAAGAGCCTGAAGTGGGTACCGCTGTTCGGGCAGTTGTTCTGGCTGGCGGGTAACGTGTTGATCGACCGGAGCAATGCGATCAAGGCGCGCCGCGCCATACAGACCACGACCCATACTCTGCAGCATGAACAAACCTCCATCTGGGTATTCCCGGAAGGCACCCGGAATCTCGGTGGGGATTTGCTGCCGTTCAAGAAAGGCGCCTTTCAGATGGCGATCGACGCCGGGGTGCCGATTGTTCCGGTGTGCGTCAGCCGCTACATCAAGCACATGCACCTGAACCGTTGGCACAGCGGTGACATTCTCATACGGTCACTGCCGGCGATTCCTACGCAAGGGCTGACCCTGGACGACATGCCCCGCCTTATAGCCCAGTGCCGAGAGCAAATGCAGGCGAGCATCGCGGCGATGGACAGTCAAGTGCAGGCGGGCTGAGCACAGCCTCTCCCCACGACGAGCCCTTCTACGGGAGAACTCAGCGGATTTTGCTGACTCTCAAGCAACAAGGCGCGCTAAGCTGCACGGTGCCTGCCACTGCCATTTTCCAATAAGAAGTGAACCACCATCATGGGTAGAGTCGTTGCTGCTGCGGTCTACAGCGCCGGTAAGAAAATCACCAATATCACCCTCGACGAGGGCAGCGCCTGGGCTGCAAAACCAGGGCACTTTGTGTGGATCGGCCTGGAAGAGCCCAGTGTCCAGGAGCTGACCAATCTGCAGCGTCAGTTCAACCTGCACGAACTGGCGATAGAAGATGCCATGGAGAAGCATAGCCGCCCCAAGCTCGAGACCTTCGGCGATGCGCTGTTCATTGTCACGTATTCACCGATACGCAAGGACGGCAAGCTGCAGTTCATCGAAACCCATATTTTCGCCGGCAAGGGCTACATCATCACTGCCCGTAATGGACACTCGGCTTCCTACGCTTATGTCCGACAACGCTGTGAGGCTCGACCACTCCTGCTGGAGCATGGGGAAGATTTCGTACTCTATGCCATCCTCGATTTCGTGATTGAAAACTATCAGCCGATGGGTGAAGCCATTCATAACGAGATCGATGAGCTCGAGCACCACGTGCTGTGCAGTGCCTTGAACGAACGGGACATCCAGAAACTGCACAGCTTGCGTCGGGACGTGCTGCGCCTGCGCCGCTACGCAGCGCCGATGGTGGAAATCAGCGAGGAATTGCAGAAGCTGAACTTTCCTTTCATCGACAAGAACATGCGCCCGTACTTCCGCGATGTGCAGATCCACGTCACACGACAGATGGAAGACCTGACGACCTTGGCGGACATTGCCAGCCAGACCATCGAAGTCGGCGTGCTGCTCGAAGCATCACGCCAGAGCGTGGTGCAGCGCAAGTTCGCGGCATGGGCGGCGATCCTGGCGTTTCCGACGGCGGTAGCCGGGATCTACGGGATGAACTTCCAGGACATGCCGGAGCTGAGTTGGCACTACGGCTATTTCACGGTGCTGGGAGTAATTACCGTGGGATGCACCGCGCTGTGGGCCAGCTTCAAGCGGTCGGGGTGGTTGTAAGCAACTGCAAGCTGAGGATTGCACAACTTGCCGCTTGAAGCTTGCAACTTGCCGCTTACAGCGGCTTGTGAGCGACGAAACGCATCATCCACTCTGCCACGGTCGTGCCGTGATGCTCCTGTTCCAGGCTCGCCACGCCCTGGCTGTAGACCTGCTCGCCAAGGTGTTGCTGGCGCAGGTCAAGCAGCGCCCGGGAGTAATCGTGGATGAATTCGGGATGGCCCTGGAAGCACAGCACCTGATCATTGATGTGGTAGGCGGCATACGGGCAGAAGTCGCTGGAGGCGATGACCGTAGCGTTTTCGGGTAGCTGAGTGACCTGGTCCTGATGGCTGATCAGCAGAGTCAGTTCCTCCATTACCGGGCTCATCCATGGAGCCTTGGCTGCGAGCTTGTAGCGATGCGTGCCGACGCCCCAGCCCTGGGTCGCGCGTTCGGTCTTGCCGCCCAGCAACAGCGCCAGCAACTGGTGGCCGAAGCAAATACCCAACAGCTTGTCGCCACGTTGGTAGCGCTCCAGCAGATACTTCTTGAGGGTTTGAATCCAGGGATCGGTACCAAAGGAATCGGCCTTGCTACCGGTTACCAGGTAGGCGTCGAACACCTCATCATCGCTCGGGTACTGCCCTTCCACGACGTTGTACACGACGAAATCGGCCGCGACCGGCTGTTGTGAGAACAGCCGCTGGAACATCTGCCCGTAACCCTGATATTGATCGACCAGCTCCGGGCGCAGGATATCGGTTTCGAGGATGCAGATGCGTAGGGACATAAAAAATACCTGACACGGTGATGGGAATATTGCACACCCCAGAGCCTGCCTTGAAACACCCCGCAAGGCAAGCCCCCCCGCTGTCAGAACAATGACTGCCTGGCGGCTTTTTCCAGCAACAGGGCCGGGGGCGAGAAACGTTCGCCATATTGCTCGGCCAGGTACTGGGCCCGGGCGATAAAGTCCTGCAGGCCGTACTGGTTGATGAATTGCAACGCACCGCCGGTCCAGGTCGCGAAGCCGATCCCGAAGATCGAGCCAACGTTGGCATCGGCCGTCGACCTGAGCACGCCCTCCTCCACGCAACGCACGGTTTCCAGGGCCTGGATAAACAGCAAGCGATCACGGATGTCCTGGGGCGGAATCTGCCTGTCGACATCCTCGAAAAGGCGTTTGAGCTGCGGCCACAGATGTTTTTGTCCACCGACCGGGTATTCATAGAAACCGGCCCCGGCAGCTTTGCCCGGCCGCTGGTACTCCTTGAGCAACACGTCAATCACGGCGAACGCCGGATGCTCAATCGGCGTTCTCCCTTCTGCTTGAAGGTCCTTGGCGGTTTCGGCACGAATATGACTGATCAGGTTGAGGGAAACTTCGTCGGAAACCGCCAGAGGCCCGGCCGGCATCCCGGCCTTGCGGGCCTCGGTTTCGATCATCGGCGCACTCACCCCTTCACCGAGCATGGCGATGCCCTCATGGATAAAGGTGCCGAAGACACGCGACGTGAAGAAACCGCGGCCGTCATTGACCACAATCGGCGTCTTGTTGAGCTGCAGGACGAAATCGAAACCACGAGCCAAGGTTGCATCGCTGGTGTGAACGCCCCTGACAATTTCCACCAGGGGCATTTTTTCCACCGGACTGAAGAAATGCAGGCCGATGAACTTCGCCGGGTCGGCAATCGCAGCAGCCAGGCCGGTGATAGGCAACGTTGAGGTATTGGAGGCCATCACCGCATCCGGCCCCGCTACCGCATGGGCGGCCGCCGACACCCTGGCTTTCAGGTCACGATCCTCGAACACCGCCTCGATAATCAGATCGCAACCGGACAGCTGCGCATCGTTGTCAGTGGTATGAACCCGCGCCAGCGTGATTTCACGTTGCTGCACGGTGATCTGCCCGCGGGCGACTTGCTTGTCCAGCAGCGCGGCCAAACGGGCCTTGCCCTGCTCCGCGGCGGACAGATCGATATCCTTGAGGACCACCTCGATCTCGGCCAGGGCGCAGACACAGGCAATGCCGGCCCCCATCATGCCAGCCCCGAGCACAGCGACTTTTTTTGTCAGATAAGGCGCATACCCGTGCGGGCGCGAACCTCCGGCCTTGATCTCGTTGAGCTGGAACCAGAAGGTGCCGATCAGGTTCTTGGCGATCTGCCCCGTGGTCAATTCAGTGAAATAGCGGGTCTCGATCAGGTGCGCCGCGTCATAACCCACCTGGGCACCTTCCACCGCGGCACAGAGGATTTTCTCCGGCGCCGGCAAGCAGCCCTGGGTCCGGTTGCGCAGGATCGAAGGGGCAATCGCCAGCGTCTGCATGACACTCGGATCGGACGGCGTCCCCCCGGGAATCCGATAGCCCTTTACGTCCCAAGGCTGGACCGCGTCCGGGTTGGCGAGGATCCAGGCCCGCGCCTTGGCCAGCAGTTCATCACGATCAACCGCCAGCTCATCGATCAACCCGGCCTGCAGCGCTTGTCGAGGGCCAAACCGCTTGCCTTCGAGCAGATACGGCAAGGCCTTTTCCAGACCTAGCAGGCGCACCATCCGCACCACTGCGCCGCCGCCCGGCAACAGGCCCAGGGTGACTTCCGGCAGCCCGATCTGCACCGACGGATGATCCAGCGCCACTCGATGATGGCAAGCCAGGCAGATCTCCCAGCCGCCTCCGAGCGCCGCACCGTTGATGGCGGCGACCACTGGCTTGCCCAGTGTCTCAAGGACGCGCAACTGCGCCTTGAGCCCCAGGATCATCGCGTAGAAAGCCTTGGCCTCGGACTTGCCGACCGCGACCAGCTCATTGAGATCGCCGCCGGCGAAGAACGTCTTTTTGGCCGAGGTGATGATCACGCCAGCGATCGAGTCTCTTTCGGCAACCAGACGGGCAACACAGGCGGCCATGGCCTCACGGTACACAGCATTCATGGTATTGGCGCTCTGGCCAGGCAGGTCCATTGTCAGGACGACGATTCGGTCCTGGCCGGTTTCGTAACGAATGGCAGCGGTCATTGAGCAAGTCCTTCAGAGGCGTTCGATCACAGTGGCAATGCCCATCCCGCCACCCACACACAACGTCGCCAGGCCGTAGCGCAGGCGACGCACCTCCAGCTCATCGAGCAGGGTACCGAGAATGGCGCACCCCGTTGCCCCCAAGGGGTGCCCCATGGCGATGGAGCCACCGTTGACGTTGACCCTGGCAGGGTCGATGGCCATGTCCCTGATGAACTTGAGCACCACCGAGGCGAAGGCTTCGTTGACCTCGAACAGGTCGATGTCCTCCACCCGCAACCCGGCCTTGGCCAAGACTTTGCGGGTGGCCGGCGCCGGACCGGTGAGCATGATGGTCGGATCGGTGCTGGTGACGGCCGTGGCGATGATCCGCGCCCGAGGCTGCAGGCCCAAGGCGCGTCCCTTGGCTTCAGAGCCGATCAGCATCAGCGCCGCGCCATCGACGATCCCGGAACTGTTGCCGGGCGTATGCACATGGTGGATCCGCTCGACATGGCTATAGACCCGCAGCGCCGTGGCATCGAAGCCCAGCTGGCCCATGGTTTCGAAACTCGGCTTGAGCCTGCCCAGGCCTTCGAGAGTGGTGTCGACACGGATGAATTCGTCGTGGTCCAGCAGCACGATGCCGTTCTGATCTCGAACCGCTACCAGAGACCTGTTGAAAGAGCCGTCGGCCCGAGCCCGCCCGGCTTTTTTCTGGGAGTTCAGTGCGTAAGTATCAACATCTTCGCGACTGAAGCCTTCCAGTGTGGCGATCAGGTCGGCACCGATGCCTTGGGGAACGAAGTGCCCTTGCAGGTTGGATTGCGGATCCAGCGCCCAGGCGCCGCCGTCGCTGCCCATCGGCACCCGAGACATCGACTCGACACCACCGGCCACCACCAGGTCCTCGAACCCGGAGCGCACTTTCATGGCGGCCAGGTTCACCGCTTCGAGGCCCGAAGCACAGAACCGATTGAGCTGGACACCTGGAACGCTGACATCCCAGCCGGCTATCAGGGCGGCGGTCTTGGCGATGTCGGCCCCCTGTTCGCCTACCGGCGTCACGCAACCGAGCACGACGTCATCGACCTGACTGGTGTCCAGGTCCATGCGCTGCTGCAAGGCTTGAAGCAACCCTCCCACCAGGTTCACCGGCTTGACACTGTGCAGGGCGCCATCGGCCTTGCCCTTGCCACGGGGGGTGCGCAAGGCATCGAAAATCAAAGCTTGGGTCATGACATCCTCGAAACCACGACAGATAACGCGATGCTCCTACCATAAGCCCAGCGGCCCCGGATTCAATGACCCGAGCGCTCAAGGGCATTGACGACCACAGTCAGACGAACGGTAGCCTGCTATCGGGTTAACCGATTCAGGAACGCAAGCTGTCTAGCTAAAGGACCGGCAAGAAGGTGGCAATAGGCCTCATAGCTTTTTTATAACGACTTCTTTGAAACTGATACGAATTGGATCTAAGCCAACGCGGCTGCGGCCCCTAATGTAATCCTTGTACAAGAGAGTCGTCGGGTTTTGCCGAGGCGCTTGTCAGACAGGAAGTGCACTGCCAGCCGCCACGGAGTTATGAAGGCTGGCCTCAGGAAATAACAAAAAAGGCGGGGCAGCCATGTTCAAACACTCGAAAGTTCGTCAAGCCGGACTCATTCTCTTCGCCACCACGCTGCTATTGATTCTGCCGAATATTCCCAAGGTGATCGGCTGAGTATTGCGTGCGGGTGCCTGCATCAACCGTGAGCGGTATCGCTATCGATCGTGTCACTAAAAAATGTGACGGGCTCGTTGTTCGAGCGGCGTTGGCTGTGCCAACCTTTGCGCCACTCTCTCGACATGGAAAGCGATCCATTGAAAGCTCTCATCCTGCTCGGGGCGTTGTTGCTCAGCACGCCCCTGTATGCCGCCCAACTGGTACTGGAGCTGGGCGCGACTGCGCGTACCTTGCAAACCGAAGAACTGCTCAAGCATCCTGAAGCGCAAACGATCCAGATACCCGACGACGTTTCCTACAAGAAACCGATGAGCTATCGCGCCGTGCCACTGACGGCGCTGCTGACCGGTGTCCAGCCGGATGATCACCTGCAAGCCGTGGCCCTGGACGGTTTCGCCGCCGAGATGTCCGCGGCGCCATTACTCAACAAGAATGGCGCACGCGCCTGGCTGGCCATCGAAAATCCAGCCGCCCCTTGGCCATCCCTGGGAGAGGGCAAGCCCAGTGCAGGACCGTTCTACCTAGTCTGGACCGATCCTCAAGCGGGTCATATCAGCCCGGAACAATGGCCATATGCGGTAGCGAGCATCAAGCGCATGTCAGCCGTGGCCGAGCGCTTCCCCGCCCTGCTGCCGGCGCCCAGCCTGGCCAAGGATGATCCGATCAACAAGGGCTTCGCGGTGTTCCAGAAGAATTGCCTGGCATGCCATCGGCTCAATGGCGCAGGCGATGCACAGTTTGGCCCGGACCTGAATATTCCCTTCAACCCCACCGAATATTTCTCGGGGGATTTCCTCAAGCGCTATATCCGTGATCCCCAGGGGCTGCGTCACTGGCCCCAAGGCAAGATGCCGGCATTTTCAGCGGCCGTGCTGCCGGACTCAGAGCTGGATCTGTTGGTGGGGTATCTGAAGCATATGGCTGGGCGTAAACAGCCGTTGAGCCAATAAGACCATCCATGTGTGGCGAGGGAGCTTGCTCCCGCTGTACACGTTGCCCGATACATAGCGTGCCGGCACGCCCAGGCTGCGGGCGCAGGCCAGGAATACATGGGTATTACCTGCCTGTGCTCGGCTACAGGCTACATACATGAAAACGGCCAACCCTAAGGTCAGCCGTTGTGTTGTGGCAGGGTATGGACATCAGGCCTGGAGACGCCGGATTTCCTGCTTCACCCCCCAACCTTCGATGACGCCGCCCAAAGGTTCCACCACCGCTTCGAAGTCTTGCTCGAAATCTCCAATGTCATCGTAAGTGGCATACATCACCCGGCTCAGTTCCAATGACCAGGCACCGTCGTCCCGTGCGCTGATCTGTGCATTCAACGACTCACCCCGAAAATGACCCGCTGCCCTGCGCGCCCGCTCCTCGTCCGGGAAAATGGCATAGAACTCGATTGGATGGAATTGTGAGAAGTCGAACCCGCCTTCTTTCATGCGGCGCAGCACACGGGTGCTGATGTCTTCTTGATAGGCTGTGCTCATGAAACGTCCTCCTCAGATCGATGGATAGACTTTCCGTCTTCCCGTGCGGCAACCCGTGGATTGCAAGCGATACGGCATCAAATGACCGTCGGGACACAAGCATGTAGCTGACAAGACCGGACCTTGGCGATCCTTTCGCTGATCTCAATTGCAGAGTAGCTGCAAGTGATGGCCACTGCCAAGCGGGACCAGGCCATGAACTTCATGAAATCGGCTTAATGTTGATGATTTCGATGCTGTGCTGGGATTTGAGATTCTTGACCGTCGGCTCGGCCGTCCGCCCTTCCAGGTCGTTGAGGTCCAACTGGGCGGGCACCGGAAGCAACCTTTCGCGAATCAACTGTGCGGCCTGTTCCATAGTGGGCTCCTGGTCATAGTCGAACTGCTCGGCGATCGCTTCGCCGTGGTCATCAACGAACGTGATTTCCCACTTTTGCATTGCTGTCTCCTCGATCAAATCATGGCCGGGCTTACCTCTATCTCGACATTTCGGGGGGAATAATCGTTCCACCGAATACCTGAATGGCACCCGTGAAAAGACCGCCTCAAGGGCGGTCCCGGGATAGACATCCATCAGGCCTGCCGATTACTTCTCGGCACGCTCCCTCAAGGCTTTCAAGGTGTTGAACGGCGCATCCACCACGAATTTGTTGGCCAGCCAGGACGGTACATCACCACCGGGCTCAGTGTGGACCTGATAGGTCACTTCGATCTGGTCCGCGCCCTTCGGTGTGAATTTCCAGAAACCGTCGACCTGGATTACTCGCACAAACCCCTGCTCTTGCGGGAGGTAGGTCGGCACGCCCTTGAGGTTGCGAGTCAGGCTGCCATCGGCGCCTTCGACGGTGGTGACTTTCAGCACCGAATCCCGGGACGTGACCGGCCACGGTGTATTGAACTGGGTGTAGGTCCAGCTCTGGTTGCCTTCGTGCTTGAGCAGCTTCTGGGTCTTGCACTCATGGATCCAGGCGCAGGCACCCGAGACATCTTCCTGCAAGGCCCGCAACTTCGTCATGGTGGTCTTCATGACGGTCACGCCGCGATAGGCCTTGTACTTGGAGCCGGCCACTTCACTGAGGGAAACCTTGATACCGTCCTGCTCCTTGGCGACCTGCCAGTCTTGCGCCTGAGCAGTTGCGGTTGCCAGAAAAGCGGTCAAGCCACACAACACAGCCATACGATGCAGCGAACCCATAGTTTTTTTCCTTATTGTCGAAGTCCGGTCATTTGAATTTCGTCATTGGGCTTCGCATTCAGCCCTGTCCATTGACCCATTACACCGCCGTGGCCTGCTCCCACCACCCGATCAACCGGATGGCTTCCTCGCTGCTGTTGCCGCAGACCTCGATGTCGGCGGCGAACCCCGAGCACACCGCCGGACGTTCCGGCAGGCCGAAGATCCGGCACAAGTTATCGACCGACAATTGCACACAACGTTCTCCCGCCGGCTTGCCATGGGGCATACCCGGGATCGACGAGCTGATGGAGGGAGCAATGCAGCAGGCACCACAGCCTTCACGGCATTTCATGACGACAACATCCTCATGGGTAACGGCCCAATAACGGAACACAGAGTAACGGCTTAAACACTCGTTTGAAATTACCGTCTGCGTGTTTTTTCGCCCAATGGGAGATGACCGAACAGTCAGCGACGAATTGCCTTCACGCTCGAAGACTTATCGCTTGAATTCAAAATCCAGGGCCGCCCCCTCCACTTCCCGGCGCTCCGAATTACGCAGCGGCAGCTGCATTTCGTTATTCAGCAAACGGCCATTGAGCTGGAACGGGTCCGGCTTCTGCCCGAACATGGACGGTAACAACGGCTCACGCTTGGGTAGCGGTACCGTTCCGGGTGGTTGCAGTTTCTGAACCATGTCATGGGGCAGACTCAGATCCAGGTTGGCTGGCGGGAGTGGAGTCTTGGCAACTTCATGGGCAGATTTGCTCTTGGAAGCAATGGGCGCGCGTTTCTTCTGCGAGGAAGCCATTTTCCCGGCTGGCGCCTTCTTCGCTGCAGGTGGCTTCTGGGACACGCTTTTCGATGGTTTTTTCGTGGCGCTGGCGGCCGGTTTTTCTTGCACCGAAGCCGCTACAACACCTGCGGCATGGAAGGCAGTCAGCAGGCCGATCAAAACCCAGGTGGCAGGAGCAATGGCTTTCATAGATACGACAGCACTTACGGCAGAGAAGTACATGCTGGCCTGATAATCCGATGCTGACAAGCCCGTCGATTCCTACAGAAAACCGCTGGCGGTCTCTTGGCACAATTGCGTGGCCAACAGCCCCAACGTCATCAAGGCCCGTTCCGCCTCGCGGTTCCAAGGGATTCCGCAGTTCAGGCGAATGCAGTGGTTGAACTGCTCGGTGTTACTGAAGATCAACCCTGGCGCGATACTGATTCCCTGTTGCAACGCCCGCACGTGCAACTCCTGGGTATTGACCCGCCCCGGCAGGCTGACCCACAGGATGAAGCCGCCGGTGGGGCGACTCATCTGCGTGCCTTCGGGAAAGTACTGCTGCACCGCCAACTGGAAAGCACTGAGATTCTTGCGGTATTCCTGACGGATATAGCGCAGATGGCGGTCGTAGCCGCCATTTTCCAGATAGGCCGCAATGCCCATCTGCGTGACGCTGCACGCTGAATGGGTACTGAACGTCTGCAGCCGCTGGATCTCCTGCTGAAACTTGCCGGCGATCATCCAGCCGATGCGTACACCTGGCGACAATGTCTTGGAAAAACTCGAACAATAAATGACCCGGTCCAGCCGATCATAAGCCTTGAGTGCTTTGGTGCGGCCCTGCTCGAACATCAGCTCGCCGTAGATGTCATCCTCGACAATCTGAATGTCGAAATCCGAAGCCAGGCGCAACAGTTGCTTCTGCCGCTCCTCGGGCATGGTGCCGCCCAGGGGGTTGCTCAGCCGCGTAGTCAGCACCAGCGCCTTGATCGACCATTGGTTGGCCGCCAGTTGCAGGGCCTCCAGGCTCATGCCGGTCACCGGGTCGCTGGGGATCTCGATGACTTTGAGACCCAACAGATCCGCCAGTTGCAGCAAACCGTAGTAAGTCGGCGATTCGGCGGCGATCAGATCCCCAGGCCGGGTCAGTACCCGCAGGGACATTTGCAGCGCATCCACGCAACCGTGGGTAATCACCACCTCGGAAGGGTCCACCACGACACCGGCATCACGCATGCGAATCGCCACCTGGCGACGCAACGGTTCGAAACCCGGGCTGAACATATAGCTGAACGCCCGCGGACTGTGGAAGCGCGTGACCTTGGCCAATTGCTGATGCAGTGCCCGTACAGGCAGGTAATCCACACTCGGCACCGCCGCGCCCAATGGAAATACCCCTTCGCGACGGGACTCGACCAGTACCTGCTGGATGATACTGCTGCGCGTGACCAACCCCGGACGCTCTACCCGGGCGATATCCGGTGTCGGCGCCGTCAGCGCCGGCGTCTGGTGCACGTAATACCCCGATTGCGGCCGGGCACGAATCAGCCCCTGATCCTCAAGGTTGGCGTAGGCCTGTAGCACCGTCGCATGGCTGACGTTGAGCTGCGAACTCATCTTGCGCACCGACGGCACACGTTCGCCGGGCTGATACACACCCCGACGGATGTCTTCGGCCAGTTGCTGAGCAATACGTTGGTAGAGCAAGAGGTTGGTCATGACGCAGCACTCGATTTCGCGGGCATGTTGTTCTTGTAGGAAACGATACCGGAACAGTTTAGAAGTGTACGGGGACAGTTGCCAGATTACTCGACCGTACAGTGCGGTGACAGCCCCAACTGTGCGCGAGTGTATGAGCCACGAGCACAAAAAAACCCGGCGCTCCTCAGAGGCCGGGTTTTCCAGTGACGCAGCCCTTAGCGAGCAGCGCCGAGCTGGCCCTTCTCATCGGAGAACACAATTTCAACCCGACGGTTCTGCGCCCTGCCACGCTCGGTGGCGTTGACGTCCACCGGGAACTCGTCGCCGTAGCCTTCGACCTGGATGCGCTTGTCATCGATCCCCAGATCTATCAGCACATCCGCCACCGCCTGCGCGCGGTCCCGGGACAGCTTGAGGTTCTCCTGCTTGCCGCCAGTGCTATCGGTATAGCCTTCGATGCGCACCACCCGCTTGGGGTTGAGTTGCAGGAACTGCACGATCTTGAGCACGACCCGGTTGGCCGAGTTCTTCAATTCAGCCTCGCCGGTGTCGAACAGCACATCACCGAGGGTCATTACCAGGCCGCGATCGGTCTGGGTGGTGGTCATCTCCATGATCTGCTCTTCCAGCCATTTGCCCTGTTGCTGAACACTGAGCAACTTGGATTCGCGCAACGCCAGTTGCAGGCGCTGGCGCTCCAGTTCGAGCTTCGCCGCACGCTCTTCGTTAAGCACCTGGTTACTGTGCTCCCGGGCGATTTCACTGTAGCGCTGGCTGAGGTAGGCGTAATGCAATACATCCTCGCCGCTGCCCCAGTAGCTGGACAGGCGATCGGCCCGGGCCAGCGACTCGCCAGCGCGAATCACATCCCTGGGCGCTGCGCGCAGGACGTTGGCGTCTTCCTTCACTTTCTGGAAATCGGTACTGGCTTTTTCCAGTGCCGCTTCACTGCGCTGACCCGCGCAGCCGTACAAGCTGGCCAGGCCCGCCAGGATCAAACCGCCAAACACATGGGAGGGCTTCATTGGGCATCCTCCCTCAGTTGTTTACGCAAGCGCTTGATGCGGGTGTCGAGCACGTTCAGTTGCTCCTGGCTCTTGAGGGTCAGCACCTTCGCCTCGGCCAGACGTGCGTCCAGCTCGGCCTGCTCGGCACGCATGCGTGCCTTTTTGTACGACTCATCGATCAGATTGGATTTTGCGCGGGCGAACTTTTCTTCCGCCAGCTTCAATTCAGGTACTTCGTCGGCGTTGGCGCCCACGGCCCGGGCTTGTTCCAAGGCCTGTTCAGTCAGGCGGATCTGTTCATTCGGCGCCGGATCGGCTGCGCAGCCCGCCAGAGCCAGAACGGCCAGGGCAGCGAAAAGAGGTCGAATAGTCACTAATATTCCCTACTGTTTTGGGGCGCCGACAGGTGGCTGCAACTGTGTGTTCCAACGCTCGAGATTGCGCTGCAACACAGCCTCCGTCAGGCCGGACGCGGCCAATTCTGTCATCTTTTGCGCCAGCTGTCCGCGCAACCATGGGTCGTTGCAGGCGGAGTCATGGGAAACCGCGACGTACAGCCCCGGTTTATCCACCGGTTGCGGAGCCGCTTGCAGGTCGTTCGCCATGCCCAGCGTCTGCGCCATTGCCAAGCCCGAGTAGCGCCCGGCGAGAACATATTCCACGTCCCCCAGCAGCAATTTCTGAAAGGCCTGGGTCAGGTTGGAGGTGCGGACCAGGGTCAATTTCTGCTCGGCAAAAAGACCGAATTCCTGGGTCATACGAGCCTTTTCCGACAAGGCACCGGGATGATCGTGCAGGTCCTCGGGCCGATTGATGACCAGTGGAGAATCCTTGCGGGTCCAGACCAGGTAATCGTTCTCCAGCACCGGAGGATGAACATAATCCAGGAAATCGAGCCAGGTGGGCGTCAGCGAAGCATCGGCGAGCAGGTCAATGCGCCCGCTGCGCACTTCCTCCAGCGCCTGGGCGCGCTTGCCGGCATAGAGCACGTCGACCTTGATGCCCAACTCTCCCGCCACTTGGACCAGCAGGTCGGCACTGGCACCGATCAAGTGCTTGGGATCCTGGGGGTCTTGCCAGAGGTAAGGCGGCGCATCAGGGCTGCCGGTGGCAATCAGCCGTTCACACTTGCCGGCGGCGACAGACAGGCCCGGGACACCCGCCAACGCCCACAGCAATGACCAGCCAGCCAAACGGCGAAGATCCATGGCGTTACGCCCCCCTTGAAAATGCAGACAATAAAAAGCCCGGCCTGAACCGTATTGCGGTCATTCAAGGATTCAGGGGCACCTTGAATGAACGGCACTACGGTCAAAGCCGGGCTCTTTATAAGTGAAGAGGCCGGATTAGACCAGCTTCTCCAACTCAGGGACTGCTTCGAACAGGTCCGCTACCAGGCCGTAATCGGCCACCTGGAAGATCGGTGCTTCTTCGTCCTTGTTGATCGCGACGATCACCTTGGAGTCCTTCATACCGGCCAGATGCTGGATCGCCCCGGAGATACCGACGGCGATGTACAGCTGCGGCGCAACGATCTTGCCGGTCTGGCCGACCTGCATGTCGTTGGGTACGAAACCTGCGTCGACCGCAGCGCGAGAAGCGCCGACGGCAGCGCCCAGCTTGTCGGCCAGGGCGTACAGGTGCTTGAAGTTGTCGCCGTTCTGCATGCCGCGGCCGCCGGAAACGACGATCTTGGCAGCGGTCAGCTCAGGACGATCGGACTTGGCCAGTTCTTCGTTGACGAAGCTGGAAATGCCGGCGTCGTGGGCCGCGCTGACGGCTTCGACAGCGGCGGAACCACCTTCGGCAGCAACCGGGTCGAAACCGGTGGCGCGGACGGTGATGACCTTGATCGCAGCGGTCGACTGCACCGTGGCAATGGCGTTACCGGCATAGATCGGACGCTGGAAGGTGTCGGCGCTTTCCACCGAGATGATCTCGGAGATTTGATCGACGTCCAGGGCCGCGGCAACGCGCGGCAGGATGTTCTTGCCGTTGGAAGTAGCGGCAGCCAGGATGTGGCTGTAGCCCTTGCCCAGCTCGGCTACCAATGGCGCAACGTTTTCCGGCAACTGGTGCGCATAGGCGGCGTTATCGGCCGACAGCACTTTTGCCACGCCGGCGATTTTCGCGGCGGCTTCGGCAACGGCGCCAGCGCCCTGCCCGGCTACCAGAACGTGGATGTCGCCGCCGATTTTGGCAGCAGCAGCAACGGTGTTCAGCGTGGCCGGGGCCAGCGCATTGTTGTCGTGTTCAGCGATTACCAAGATAGTCATAGTTAGATTACCTTCGCTTCGTTTTTCAGTTTCTCGACCAGTTCAGCCACCGACTTGACCTTGATGCCCGCGCTGCGTGCAGCCGGCGCTTCGACTTTCAGGGTCTTGTTGGTGGAGGCGGTGGAAACGCCCAAAGCGTCAGGAGTCAGCACTTCAAGCGGCTTCTTCTTGGCTTTCATGATGTTTGGCAGGGACGCGTAGCGCGGCTCGTTCAAACGCAGGTCGGTGGTGACGATGGCCGGCAGTTTCAGGGAAACGGTCTGCGCGCCGCCGTCGATTTCGCGGGTCACGGCAACGCTGTCGCCGGACACTTCGACTTTCGACGCAAAGGTGCCCTGACCGTAGCCGCTCAATGCTGCGAGCATCTGGCCGGTCTGGTTGTTATCGCTGTCGATGGCTTGTTTGCCGAGGATCACCAGCTGTGGCTGTTCCTTGTCGACAACGGCCTTGAGCAGCTTGGCCACGGCCAGGGAAGTCAGCTCTTCGGCGGATTCGACGAGGATGGCGCGATCGGCACCCAGCGCCAGCGCCGTGCGCAGTTGCTCCTGGGCGGTGGTCGGGCCGATGGAGACGACGACGATTTCAGTCGCCACGCCTTTTTCTTTCAGGCGTACGGCTTCTTCCACGGCGATTTCGCAGAAAGGGTTCATCGACATCTTGACGTTGGCGAGGTCGACGCCGGAGTTGTCCGCCTTGACGCGAACCTTGACGTTATAGTCGACCACTCGTTTGACAGCTACAAGAACCTTCATGGATTCCTCGTTACTCTCCGGTGAAAAGAAAGTCGCCTAGGCGAACCTGGCGGTTGATGCTCATGGGCGCAAGGGCACCTCTAAAAACGCCGGCATGAACCACACATGACTCTTGCTCACGGAGTGAAGACCTTTCGTCGATGGGGACCGATGAGTCATTCATTATCGCGGCGTGTAAACTGCGCGTCCTAACACGCAGTACGTCACTTTGTGCTGCCTTCGCCCTGTCTTTAGAGGTGCTCTTGAAACCAACAGTCAGCCTACGGCGAGCGCAAAACCGCCCGTATCTTGACCGGAACGCCTATTCCGGTCAATACGGCAAAATGGCCAGTCATAAGCCGCACGTCGGTGATTTATCTGGGCTGCGGCTATTTCAAACAAACGTTTGTATTGGACCCTGAGAGTGGTGTAGATATAATGCGCCCCCAAGAGAGAAGCGTGGGTCATCCATTGTCGCTTTCGTCGTTTTCCCGAAGGAAACAATGGATGCAACGCCCAACCTCCAATTAGAAAAACCGTGAGCCTTGAGAGTAGGAGATAGCCTGTGGAACGCGAATACATGGAATTCGACGTGGTCATCGTCGGTGCCGGCCCCGCTGGCCTGTCTGCCGCCTGCCGCCTGAAGCAGAAGGCCGCCGAAGCCGGTAAGGAAATCAGCGTCTGCGTGGTGGAAAAAGGCTCCGAAGTCGGTGCACACATCCTTTCCGGCGCGGTGTTCGAACCCCGCGCCCTGAATGAACTGTTCCCGGACTGGAAAGAACTCGGCGCACCGTTGAACACGCCAGTCAAGCGCGATGACATTTATGTCCTGAGGAATGCCGACACTGCGAACAAAATCCCTGACTTCTTCGTGCCCAAGACCATGCACAACGAAGGCAACTATATTATTTCCCTCGGCAATCTTTGCCGTTGGCTGGCCCAGCAGGCCGAGAACCTGGGCGTGGAAATCTACCCGGGTTTCGCCGCCCAGGAAGCGCTGTTCGACGAAAACGGCGTGGTTCGCGGGATCATCACCGGCGACCTGGGTGTCGACCGTGAAGGCCACCCGAAGGAAGGCCTCTACACGCCTGGCATGGAACTGCGCGGCAAGTACACGCTGTTCGCCGAAGGCTGCCGTGGTCACATCGGCAAGCAGTTGATCAAGCGTTTCAACCTGGACAGCGATGCCGACGCCCAGCACTACGGCATCGGCCTGAAGGAAATCTGGGAAATCGACCCGGCCAAGCATCAACCTGGCCTGGTGGTGCACACCGCCGGTTGGCCGCTGGACATCATGGGTACCGAGAACACCGGCGGTTCCTTCCTCTATCACCTGGAAAACAACCAAGTGGTCGTAGGTCTGATCGTCGACCTGTCCTACAGCAACACCTACCTGTCGCCATTCGACGAATTCCAGCGCCTCAAGCATCACCCGGTGCTCAAGCAGTACCTGGAAGGTGGCAAGCGCGTCAGCTACGGCGCCCGCGCCATCTGCAAGGGCGGCCTGAACTCCCTGCCGAAAATGGTTTTCAAGGGCGGTGCGCTGATCGGTTGCGACCTCGGCACGCTGAACTTCGCCAAGATCAAAGGCAGTCACACCGCCATGAAATCCGGCATGCTCGCCGCCGATGCCGTGGCTGATCGCCTGTTCGCCGAGTCCGAAGGCGGTGATGAACTGACCGCTTATGTCGACAGCTTCAAGAACAGCTGGCTGTACGAAGAGCTGTTCGCCAGCCGCAACTTCGGCGCAGCGATCCACAAGTACGGCGCTATCGTCGGTGGCGGTTTCAACTGGCTCGACCAGAACATCTTCGGCGGCAAGCTGCCGTTCACCCTGCATGACAACAAGCCCGACTACGCTTGCCTGAAGCTGGCGGCCGATTGCAAGAAGATCGACTACCCGAAACCGGACGGCAAGATCAGCTTCGACAAACTCAGCTCGGTGTTCATCTCCGGTACCAACCATGAAGAAGAACAACCCTGCCACCTGAAGCTGACCGACCCGAGCATCCCCCTCGGCAAGAACCTGCCCTTGTACGACGAACCGGCCCAGCGCTACTGCCCGGCCGGCGTGTATGAGGTGGTGACCAAGGAAGACGGCGAGAAGCGCTTTCAGATCAACGCCCAGAACTGCGTCCACTGCAAGACCTGCGATATCAAGGACCCGGCCCAGAACATCACCTGGGTCTCGCCGGAGGGCGCCGGTGGGCCGACTTACCCGAACATGTAAGCCGATTCGCTGAACATCAAGGCCCCCGCAATGGGGGCCTTTTTGTTGCGTGCGGTTCTAACAACCACCTAAAACCGATGTGGGAGCCTGCTCGCGATAGCGTTTGATCATTCAACATCTACGTCGGCTGACATACCGCTATCGCGAGCAGGCTCGCTCCCACAGGGATTGGCGCTGGATCAGGCGGCGCGCTCCTCCCCTGGGTTGCGCTCGAAGTAGCGCTTGTACTCCCGGCTGAACTGCGACGAGCTCTGGTAACCCACCTGATGTGCGACCTGGGCCACACCCATGCCCTCGCTGAGCAACAGCCGCTGCGCCTTGAGCAGGCGCAATCGCTTGAGATATTGAACCGGCGATAGCAAGGTGCTGCGCTTGAAATGTTCATGAAAGGTCGAGGCACTCATGTTCGCGCAGTTGGCCAGCGTCTCGACGTTCAGCGGTTCGGTGAAGTGCGCGTGCAAATGACACAACGCGGCAGCGATCCGGGCGAACTGCCCATGCTGCTCCACCAACGCCCGCAACACATCGGCCTGGGGCCCGCGCAACGCCGCGAAGAGCAATTCCCGCAACCGCGCCTGGCCCATCACCTGGCATTCCAGTGGATCGTGCAGGCAGTGCAGTAACCGTTCGACACACCCTCGCATGGCGTCATCGAGCACCGCGCTGGTCATGGATTCCGGTGTCTGCGGCGGCAGGTTCCGTCCCGGCGTCAATCCCATGGCCAGCACCAACTCACCCAGCAGCGCCCGATCGATCGCCACGGAAATCCCGAGCAGCGGAGCATCGGGCATGGCGTAGGTTTCGCATTCGAACGGCACCGGCAGCGCCTGGATCAGGTAATGCCCGGCGCCGTACTCCAGCGTGCGCGGTCCCAGGTAAGCCAGTTTGCTGCCCTGGGCAATGATCACCAGGCTTGGCTCGTAGAGCTGCGGGCCACGGGCGATGTCCTGGCTGCATCGCAGCACTTGCACGCCAGGCAGCTGTGTAGGAATAAAGCCGTCACGGGTCGCCAGGGGTTCAATCAGCGAAACCAGCGCCGCGTTGGCATCGAGATAGCGGGTCAGCAACATGGGGAAAACTTCACGGAAAAAGGGATGGAAACATCATCGCAGGTCTGGCGTTCCATAGGATCAATCTACGGCCAAGGTCGGAGGATTAGGCATGACACCCGTAGGAATCGCCATCGCGGGATGCGGCCATGGCTCCCAGAATAGATCGCCTGACTGTTCATTGCTTAGCGAGGTTCTCTATGTACACTGCCATCGGATACGCTGCTCAATCGCCCACCGCGCCCCTCGCCCCCATGAAGTTCGAGCGGCGCAGCCCACAGGCCGACGACGTGGCAATCGACATTCTTTACTGTGGCGTCTGCCACTCCGATATCCACCAGGCTCGCAACGAATGGGGCATCGCCGTCTACCCGCTGATGCCCGGCCACGAGATCGTAGGCAAGGTTACCGCCGTCGGTGCAAATGTCACCCGCTATAAGATCGGTGACCTGGTAGGCGTTGGCTGCATGGTCGACTCCTGCCGTGAGTGCGAAGCCTGCCATGCCGACCTGGAGCAATACTGCTACCAGGGCATGACCCAGACCTATGCCAGCCCCGATCGTATCAGCGGCGGCCATACCATGGGTGGCTACTCCGACAGCATCGTGGTCAACGAACATTTCGTGCTGCGCATCCCCGCCGCACTCGACCCGGCCAGCGCCGCACCGATTCTCTGCGCCGGCATCACCACCTACTCGCCCCTCAAGCATTATGGCGTGAAGGCCGGTGACAACGTCGGCGTGCTCGGCATGGGCGGCCTCGGCCACATGGGCATCAAGTTCGCCAAGGCCATGGGCGCGGAAGTCACGCTGTTCACCCGTTCGGCCAGCAAGGCTGAAGAGGCCCGTCGCCAGGGCGCCGACCACGTGATCGTGTCCACCGACCCCGAGCAGATGGCCGCCGCGGCCGGACGCTTCCACTTCCTGCTGGACACCATTCCAGTGCAGCACGACCTGAACCCATACCTCAGCACCCTGCGGTTCGACGGTGTGCACATTCTGGTGGGCCTGGTCGAGCCGATCGATCCACCGGTCCACGCGGCCAATTTGATCATGGGCCGTCGGGTCCTGGCTGGCTCGTTGATTGGCGGGATCGCCGAAACCCAGGAGGTGCTGGATTTCTGCGCCGAGCACAACATCAACTGCGACATTGAAATGCTCGACATCCGCCAGATCAACGAGGCCTACAGCCGCATGATCGCCGGCGACGTCAAGTACCGCTTCGTCATCGACATGGCGACCCTCAAGGCCTGACGCCAGCCACACAGGCCACTAATCAGACCTTGGCGCCCAACTCCGCCGACAGCCGGGCTGTGACCCCTTTAACCAGGGGAATCAGCTCGGCCATTTTTTCCAGCGGCATGTACGGCACGGTGCTGGCGATGCTGATGCCGGCAACGATGCGTTTGCCCGCATCGCGGATCGGCGCCGCCACGCAACGGATCGACGGTTCGTTGTCCTCCAGGTCGAAGGCATAGCCTCCCGCCACATACTCCACCATCCGCTGCTGGAACTGTTCCCAGGATTGCTCCTGGTGCTGGGGCCAGAATTGATTCTTCCCAGCGGCCGGCAGACTGATTTCGTACAACCGCCGCCAATTTTCCTCGGGATCATCGAGCATCAGCGCCTTGCCGATACCGGTACGCGCCAATGGCATGCGATGGCCCACCCGCGAGCGCATTTCCGGGCCATTGCGCCCCGGATTCTTCAGCAGGTACAGAACCTCGTCGCCCTCACGAATCGCCAGGTGCACCGTGTCGCCGGTCAGTGCCGACAGCTCATCCAGATAGGGCCCCGCCAGGCTCACCAGTGGCAGTTCTTCCCGGGCCTGGAAACCCAGTTCGATCAACTTCGGCCCCAGCAGATAGCCCACCTGTGGCACCACGCGCAGATAACGCTCGTCCACCAGGCAACTGGCCAGGCGATGCGTGGTGCTACGGGTCGTGCCGATCAGCCGGGCGATTTCCTTCAGGTCACGGGCGCCGCTGGCAACCGCCTGCACTACACCCAGGCCGCGCAGCAACGTCTGGGTGCCTGTAGGCGCTGCGTCCTTGGTGTTTTTTGGATCGTCTTGCTGCATAGCCGGCCTTTAACAGTGAGCGGAGAACGGGCGGCATTATGGTCGCCCGCCCCGTCGGACTACAACTCGATGCGCTCGACCTTCCCGACCAGCAGGATGTAGGACAGCGCGCCCACCAGTGCCAGCACGGCGATATAGGTGATGGCCGGGGCAAACGAATCGCCGCTGGCGAGGAAACCAATGACAATCGGCGTGGCGATGGCCGCCAGATTGCCGATGAAGTTGAACACCCCACCCGTCAGCCCGAGCAACCGCGCCGGCGCCAGGGTCGACACCAGCGACCAGGTGATCGACGCCAGGCCATTGCCGAAGAACGCCAGCGCCAGGAACGCGATCACCAGTGGCGTCGATTCAACGAAGTTGGCGCCAATGATCGAGGTCGAGATCAGCAACCCGCCAATGATCGGCAGCTTTCGGGCGAACCCGACCGTGGCGCCGCGACGGATCAGCCAGTCGGAAAAGAAACCGGAACACAACACGCCGACGAACGCCGCGAGAAACGGCAACGACGCCAGCAGTCCGGACTTGATGAAGTCCATGCCGCGATATTTCACCAGATAGGTCGGGAACCAGGTCAGGAAAAACCACAGCGTGGAGTTCAGGCAGAACTGGCCCAGGTAGATGCCCCACAGCTTGCGCCGGGTCAGGACGATCCCCAGGTCGGTCCAGCTGAACTTTGCCTTGGCCTTGGCCGCCTCGGCCTGGATATCCACCAAACCGCCGCCCTCGCGAATCAGATCGATTTCAGCGGCGTTGGCGCCTTTGAAATCCCGCGGCTCGCGATACACCGCGTACCAGATCCCCGCCCAAATGATGCCAACCGCACCCGTCACTACGAACACCATGTGCCAGCCGAACCTGTGCTGCAACCAGGCCAGCACCGGCGTCAGGAAAGCCAGGCCAACGAACTGCCCGGAGGTGTAGAAACCAATGGCCGTGGCCCGCTCACGCTCGGGGAACCAAGTAGTGACCACGCGGCTGTTGATAGGATAGGCCGGCGCTTCCAGGGTCCCGACCGCCATGCGCAGCACGAACAAGGCGATGAAGCTGGCGGCGAAACCGAGCATCACCGTGGCCGCCGACCACAACAGCAACGCGACACTGTACAGAATCCGTGGCGGCACGCGGTCCACCAGCCAGCCGCCGGGAATCTGCATGGCCGCATAGGTCCAGCCGAACGCCGAGAAGATCAGCCCGACATGGATGGGGTCGATGCCCAATTCACTGGTCAGCGCGGGCGCGGCAATCGACAGGTTGCTACGGTCCAGGTAGTTGATCACCACGGTGATGAACAGCAGGATCATGATGAAAAAACGCTTGCGGCTGGGCGTCACCAACGACGCTTGCGCGCTCAGGGTGTGCGCTTGCATGTGCGGTGCCTCTTCTTATGTTTATGGAGGAAACTGACGCGTGATCAAGATCTCCTGACCTACGAAGATCAAGCTGTGGGAGCGGGCTTGCTCGCGAAGGCGGTGTGTCAGCCACACATTCATCAGCTGACACTCCCTCTTCGCGAGCAAGCCCGCTCCCACAGGGATTAGCGGAGTGTCAGGCAGTTACCACTCGGCAAAACTGCCATCGGCATGGCGCCAGATCGGATTGCGCCAGCGGTGGCCGACGGCGGCGCGTTCGATGACGTACTCCTCGTTGATCTCGATGCCCAGGCCCGGGCCGTTGGGGATCTTCACGAAGCCTTGGTCGTAGTCGAACACCCGCGCATCCTTGACGTAATCCAGCAGGTCGTTGCTCTCGTTGTAATGGATGCCCAGGCTCTGCTCCTGGATGAACGCGTTGTAGCAAGCCGCATCCAGTTGCAGGCACGCCGCCAGGGCGATCGGGCCCAGCGGGCAGTGCAGCGCCAGCGCCACATCATAGGCCTCGGCCATGTTCGCGATCTTGCGGGTTTCAGTGATGCCACCGGCGTGGGACGCATCCGGCTGGATGATGTCCACATAGCCTTCGCTGAGCACACGCTTGAAATCCCAGCGGGAAAACAGACGCTCGCCCAGGGCAATCGGCGTGCTGGTCAGCGGTGCCAACTCCTTGAGGGCTTCGTAGTTTTCGCTGAGCACCGGCTCTTCGATGAACATCAGTTTGTACGGGTCGAGTTCCTTCATCAGCACCTTGGCCATCGGTTTGTGAACCCGACCATGAAAGTCCACGCCGATGCCGACGTTCGGCCCTACCGCGTCCCGCACCGCTGCCACATTGGCGAGGGCCAGGTCGACTTTTTCGAAGGTGTCGAGAAATTGCAGCTCTTCAGTGCCGTTCATTTTCACTGCCGTGAAGCCCCGTCCTACGGCTTCTTTCGCTGCGCGAGCGGTGTCCGCCGGCCGGTCGCCGCCGATCCAGGAGTAGACACGAATCTTGTCGCGCACCTGGCCGCCTAGCAGGTCGCTGACCGACACGCCCAAGGCCTTGCCCTTGATGTCCCACAGCGCCTGGTCGATACCGGCCAGGGCGCTCATGTGCACGGCGCCACCGCGATAGAAGCCGCCGCGATACAGCACGGTCCAGATGTCTTCAATGTTGCGTGGGTCTTTGCCGATCAGGTAGTCGGACAACTCTTCGACCGCGGCCGCCACCGTATGGGCACGGCCCTCGACCACCGGCTCGCCCCAGCCGGTCACGCCCTCGTCGGTTTCGACCTTGAGGAAGCACCAGCGCGGTGGAACGATAAAGGTGGTCAGTTTGGTGATTTTCATCTTGTTGTCTCTCTTGTCAGATGCAGCGCACGGGCGCTGGAAAAGTCTTCAGTTCAAGGCATTCCATGCGGCCACGTAAGCCTTGGCGCGCACCGCGACTTCGTCAGCCGTCAGGCCCGGCTTGAACAAGCCGGAGCCCAGGCCGAATCCCTTGACGCCCGCCTCGAGGAACACCGCCATATTGTCCGGGGTGATCCCACCCACCGGCACCAGCACGGTCCCGGCCGGCAATACCGCAAGCCAGGCCTTGACCACCGCCGGGCCCATTTGCTCGGCAGGAAACAGCTTCAACACATGGGCGCCTTCGGCCAGCGCGGCAAATGCTTCGGTCGGCGTGGCGACGCCCGGCGAGAGGTAGAGCCCCGCCGCTTTTGCCGCCCGCAACACCTTCGGGTCGCTGTGGGGCATGACGATCACCTGGCCGCCGGCGGCTTTCACCTGCTCCACCTGCTCCGGCGTCAGCACGGTGCCGGCACCGATCAGGCAGTCGGCGGGCAAGGTATTGCGCAGGATGCGGATACTTTCGTACGGCTCGGGGGAATTGAGCGGTACTTCGATGACGCGAAATCCGGCGCTATACAGGACTTCGCCGATGGCTGCCGCCTCTTCGGGACGCAGACCGCGCAGGATCGCGATCAGCCCGTTGTGCGCCAGTGCTTGTGTGAGCATGTCAGACCTCCAGTCAGGTTTAACGCGATGCGCTGGATTCGAGCAGCCCGGCCGCCACGGCCAGTTGCCACAAACCTCGTTCGGTGGCCTGTTCGGCCAGGGTCACCCGGGCAAAGCCGCAGGCGTCGAGGGCCCGTTGATAACGGGCGCAGAGCTGGGAATTGCCAATCAACACCACCGTCGGCAAATGCACGCTGTTGCGCCGATGCCGTTGTGCGGCGGCCAGTGCCGTCAGCTCATGGCCGATCAACACACCAGAGAGATAGTCGGCTTGGGCGCTGGCGCCGAGCTCACCGGTCAACCCCAGGCTGCGAGCGCTGAACACGGTGGACAGTGGGCCAACCTGTCCGTCCGTCGACAGCGCCACCTGCACACCCCGTTCGAAGGCCACGCCGTCGAACGCGGCACCGCGCTGTTGGGTACGGCCGAGAATGCTGTGGTCGCTGAGCACGGCGAAGATTTCGCCGGTCATGAAGGTGTCGAAATGCACGATGCAGCCGTCGGCCACTTCCACCCACTTCGAGTGACTGCCGGGCAAGCCGATCAGCACCGCTTCGTTCGGCAAGCTGTGCAAGGCGCCGAGTACCTGGGTTTCTTCGCCGCGCATGACATTGGGTAACCGCGAGCGCTGGATCACCCCTGGCACGATATGCACATCGACACCGCGAAGGCTTCGAACGGTTTGTAGGGAATGTCCGAGATTGGCGACGTTCGCCGGTGTATCGCAGTAAGGCGCTTCGCACCAACCCTGGGCGCTGCCGACCATGCCGCAGGCAATGACGGGCAGGCCCGGCTGCGCGTCCAGCCAATCACCGCAGGCCTCGTCGAACGCCAGCTCGAAGCCGTCGGTACATTCCCGACCAGCCACGGTCCGCGGCCCAGAGGGCAATTGCATGATCCCCGACGACAGCGAGCGCTGTTCGAGCACCTCGCCTCCCGCGGCGAGTTTGTAAGCCCGTAGTGAGGTAGTCCCCCAATCGAGCGCGATCAATTGCGCCTGCATCCGCTTCACCTGTTCTGTTTTTTGGCAGTGAGTGGCACGGACTATAAACCTGAGCGCAGTTAAATCTCAATATATAAATATCACTCCCACATATTGGGACATTTACAAAGACTTCCGAAACCATCGCCATCCACCCACGACCCTGCTACGTTTCCTGTCCGGACGTCTTAACTCTCAAGGACAACGACATGGCACAACTGCTGAAAATCCTCGGCCGCACTTCCTCGATCAACGTCAGAAAAGTGCTGTGGACTTGCCGGGAACTGGACATTTCCTACGAACGCGAAGACTGGGGCATCGGCTTCCATTCAACCCGGGATCCAGCGTTCCTGGCGCTTAACCCCAATGCCCAGGTACCGGTGATCATCGATGAGAACGGTGTGCTCTGGGAGTCGAACACCATCTGCCGTTACCTGGTGGGCAAGCATGAACGCAGTGACCTGCTTGCCGTCGAACCTGCCGCACGGGCCCGGATCGAACAATGGATGGATTGGCAGGCGACAGAACTCAACCCGTCATGGGGCTATGCGTTTCACGCGCTGGTGCGCAAGAATCCGGATATGCAGGACCCCCAATCCATCGCCGCCGGCATCAAAGGCTGGAACGAAAAGATGGGGTTGCTGGAGCTGCAATTGAATCGCACCGGCGCCTACGTTGCGGGTGCGGATTTCTCTCTGGCGGACGTGCTCATCGGCCTGTCCGTGCACCGCTGGCGCCAGACGCCCATGGAACGGCCGGACTACCCAGCCGTGGCGGCGTACTGCAAGCGCCTGGAACAGCGGCCCGGATTTGCCGAATGGGCCTGCGCCGAACACGTCTGAGCCATCAGTTGCCTTGGGCGAAATCCCGTAGCACCTTGCCGTCCATCCGGTAGCGCACCCATTCTTCCTGGGGTTGCGCACCGAGGGATTTGTAGAACTCGATCGCCGGCGTGTTCCAGTCCAGGACGCTCCATTCGAAACGACCGCAATCGTTGTCGCAGGCGACCTTGGCCAGATGGCGCAACAACGTCTTGCCCGCTCCGCCGCCACGCTGTTCGGGCGTGATGTACAGGTCTTCGAGGTACAGGCAGTTGCTGCCCAACCAAGTGGAGTAGCTGAAGAAAAACACGGCGAAACCAATCGGTACGCCATCGCGAAGGCAGATCAGCCCATGGGCGGTCGCGCCTTCGCTGAACAGGCTGCGCTCGATGTCGGCCACACTGGCGATGACTTCGTGACGGGCCTTTTCGTAGTCGGCCAGCTCGGTGATGAAGGCAAGGATTTGAGGCGCATCGCTGGGTTGCGCAGGACGGATCTCGATCGACATGAACGGGCCTTGTAGCCAATTGAAAGCGCCATACTAAGCCGCTACGCGGCGCTCGTCACATTTCAATCCACATGATGACTGCTCCTGCGAAAGCACCATTCGTCGCAAACAAGGCACCAACCCCGATCCAGCGCGGCCCAAGATCAGGCAAGCATCTGAAAAATGGAGGCGACACCATGATCACTTCAAGGCTGACTGCGTTCACACTTGCTGCACTGCTGTCTTCCGTGGCCTTCGCGGCGTCCACCTCGGGTACCGGGCCGACCGACCCGGTGGAGGCACCCAATTCGCCGGCTACCCAGGGCATGCCCAAGTTGAACACCGACGGCACCGGCGGCGGCGCCTTGAACAATGGCCAGCCACCCGCCACTGGCACCGATCCCCGCGTGCAGGGTAATGATATGGGTCGTCAGGGTGGCATGAATACACCCGACTCCACAGCACCCGATAACGCCGGTACCGGCGTGGGCTCGAAAACCACCACCGGTGGTTCGGGCTCCGAAGGTGGCGCCAGCCAGTAGCCCCTGCTCACACACTTCAGGAGGAACTTCCCATGCCTCGTGGAAGCAAAGACAAATACACCGCCGAGCAAAAGCGCAAAGCCGAGCACATCGAAAAAAGCTACGAGAAGAAAGGCCTGTCCGAGGAGACGGCCGAAGCACGGGCTTGGGCGACGGTGAACAAACAGTCCGGCGGCGGCGAACGTTCCGGCGGTTCGGGGAAACATAAACCGGCCGCGGAAAAGAAAACCGACCGCAAGGAATCGGCCCGCCGTGCAGCCAAGACCCGGCAAGGTCATCCGCGCAGCAGCAAGGCTTCCCATGAAACCCAGACGGTCGACAGCCTGATGAAAGAAGCCCGGGCTAAAAACATTCCCGGGCGTTCGAAGATGCGCAAGCAGGAGTTGATCGAGGCGTTGCGCAAGGCAGCTTGATTGGCGGCGATCCGACGAAAGCGGTGGGTCAGCCAACAAAGATGTCGAATGTACCGCCGCTTTCGCGGGCAAGCCCGCTCCCACATTGATTCACGGCAGAACTCAGCGCTGTTTCATCCGGTCGATGACCACCGCCAGCAGCAGGATCGAACCGCGGATGACGTATTGGTAGAAGGTGTCGATGTTCTTCAGGTTCATCGCATTCTCGATGATCGCCAGAATCAGCACCCCGGCAATCACATGACGGATCATGCCGATCCCACCGCTCAACGAGACCCCACCCAGCACGCAGGCCGAGATCACTGTCAGTTCGAAGCCCTGGCCGATCATCGGTTGGCCGGAGGTCATGCGCGAGGCCAGGATCACCCCCGCCAACGCACCGATCACGCCATGCACGGCGAAGATGATGATCTTGGTGCGATCGACGTTCACCCCCGCCAGCAACGCGGCTTCCTGGTTACCACCGATGGCCATGGTGTTGCGCCCATAGGTGGTGTAGTTCAACAACCAACCAAAAAACAAAAAGCAGACGACAGTGATCAGGATCGGCACCGGCACACCGAACAACTGGCCGTTGCCGTACACGAAGAACGACTCCTGGGACACGCCCACCGCCTTGCCGTTGGCGAAGATGTAGGCCAGGCCGCGAACGATCTGCATGGTCGCCAGCGTGGTGATCAACGCATTGACCCGCAGCTTGGCAATCACGATGCCGTTGATCAGACCAACGATCAGCCCCATCACCAGCGCCGCGCTGACACCCAGGAACACGCTGTTGGTATCACGCATCACCACCGCCGCGACCACGCCGGCGCAGGCGATCACCGAGCCGACCGACAGGTCGAAATGCCCGGACGCCAGGCAATACAACATGGTGCAAGCCGCGATGCCGGTGGTTGAAATCGCCAGGCCCAGGCCTCGCATGTTCAATGGCGAGAGGAAGTTATCGATCAGCAGCGTGCAGAGCACGAAGATGCCGATGGCCGCCAGCAGCATGACCCAATCGTCGAGGAATCGACGCATGTCCAGGGGTTTGCGTGCCGTTGGCAGTGCATTGTTTTGAATGGTCATGATTTACCTCTCAGTTCGCCGCGTCGGCAACGCGTTGGCGTGGCAGCGCCAGTTGCAGCAGGTTGGATTCGTTGGCCTCGGCACGCGGCAGCTCGCCGCGCATGGCCCCTTCGCACAGCACCAGGATCCGGTCGGAAATGCCCATCACTTCCATCAGGTCGCTGGACACCACAATCACCGCGATGCCCTCGGCCGCCAGGTTGTGGATGATCTGGTAGATCTCAGCCTTGGCACCGATGTCGATGCCGCGGGTCGGCTCATCCAGCAACAGGACTTTCATCGGCATCGATAGCCAGCGACCGAGGATCGCCTTCTGCTGGTTGCCCCCGGACAGAAACATGATTTTCTGCCCAGCCGTCGGCGTCTTCACTTTCAACGCCTTGATCTGCTTGTCGGCGTTGCCTTTTTCCCAATCGCCGCGCAACAGGCAGCCGAGGGTGGAATGGGCACTGCGGGCACTGATGTTGATGTTCTCGCCGACGCTGCCCAGTGGGATGATGCCTTCTTTCTTGCGGTCTTCCGGGCAAAGCAGTACACCGGCGGCGATGGCATCCCGAGGCGAACGCAGTTTCAGCGCCTCACCATGCAGGACCATGCTGCCTTCGGTCTGGCGTTCCAGGCCGCTGAGCAATCGCAGCAACTCGGTACGTCCGGCCCCCACCAGCCCGAACAACCCGAGGATTTCACCTTTGTGCACCTGGAAACTCACCGGCTCACGCAGCCCCGGGCCGAGCAGGCGATCGACCTTAAGCGCCACTTCACCGCGCTCGCGGGCACGGTAATCGTAGATGTCCTGGATATCGCGACCGACCATGCAGGTGACCAACTGATCGTGGGTCAACTCGCTCATGTTTTCGAAGGTGCGCACGTAGCGGCCGTCCTTGAACACCGTCACCGCGTCGCAGATGCGGAACACCTCTTCCATACGGTGACTCACATACAGCACCACTTTGCCCTCGTCCCGCAGGCGGGCGATGATCGCCATCAAGCGATCGATTTCCCGTGCAGAAAGGCTGCTGGTGGGTTCATCGAAAGCGATCACATGGGCGCCTCGGGACAAGGCCTTGGCGATTTCCACCAGTTGACGCTGGCCGAGGGACAAGCGACCGACTTTTTCCTGGGGATCGATTTCGTCGGCCAGGCCCTTGAGCAGCGCCAGCGCCTGCTGGCGCAACACGCCACGATTGACCAGGCCGAAACGGGCCGGCAGGTGGCCCAGGAACAGATTTTCAGCCACCGTCATTTCCGGCACCAGGTGCAGCTCCTGGTGAATCACCGCCACGCCGCTGGCAATGCTGTCGGCCGTGCATTTGAAAGCCATCACCTGCTCGCCGATCTGCAGCTCGCCGCTGCTCGGAATGTAGGCCCCACCCAGAATCTTCAGCAACGTGGACTTGCCCGCGCCGTTTTCCCCCATCAAGGCATGAACCTGGCCTGGATGGGCAACAAAACTGATATTGGCCAACGCCTGTACGCCAGGAAAGACCTTGCCGATTCCGTTGAACCGCAAGCTGGTGCCGGTGTTGTGTTGTTGTGTCGCTGTTTGCGCTTGCATAACCACCTCGAACTCACAGAGATCAAGCGGCCCCAAGACACCAGGGCCGCTTTTGAATCAACCGGCCGTCAATTCCACAGGCCGATCTTTTCCAGCTCCTGCTTGAAGTTCTCCCGAGTGATCAGCGTCACTTCGTCCATCGCGGTGTACTTCGGTGGTTCCTTGCCGGTGGTGACCCACTCGAACATCATCTCGGCAGTCTTGTAACCTTCGATGTGCGGGCTAGGCAGCATCGAACCGAAGAAACCACTATGAGGTTTCTTCAGCTCGCCGATGGCGTCGGTGCCGTTGATGCCGATCCCGATCACATTGTCCGCCTTGAAGCCGGCGCTTTCAGTCGCACGCACGCCACCCAGCACGGTGTTGTCGTTCATGCCGCCGATGATCAGGTTCTTCGCGCCGCTGGGCAGTTTCACCAGGGCGGAGTTGGTGGAGTCCATGCTCCCCGGTACGTCGAGGGTCTTGAGCGCCGTGGTGAGAATGTGATCATCCGGCATACCGGCTTTCTTCAGGGCGTCCATCGAACCGTCGGTGCGTTTCTTGCCGGTGTCCAACTCGTTGAAGGTGTTGATCACAGCGTAGGTGTCTTTCCAGTCCCAGCCACGCTTCTTGGCTTCCGCGGCCATGGCGGCACCCTGCTTCTGGCCCACTTCGAACGCGGCCATGCCGAGGTACGGCACGTCTTCCATGAACTTGCCACTGGCATCGACGAAACGGTCATCGACAGCGATGACTTTCATGTCGTTGAGCTTGGCCTTGGCCATGATGGCAGGGCCCAGGGACACGTCCGGCGGGCAGATCACGAAGCCTTTGGCGCCGTTGGCCGCGAGGCTATCGATAGCCGAGAGGGTCTTCTCGCCATCGGGCACGGCGATCTTGATGACTTTGAAACCCTTGTCCTTGCCCGCTTTTTCAGCGAACGCCCATTCGGTCTGGAACCAGGGCTCCTCGGCCTGCTTGACCAGAAAACCGATCTTCACTTCTTCAGCCGCCAGCAAGGTACTGCTGAGACCAACCGCGGCAACTGCCAGGGCAACGCGGCACAGGGAACGGATCCCACGACGATGATTCATAGTTGACTCCTTGTTTTTTTTATTGAAAGCCAAACGTCCAGGGTCTGCTCCACCATCGGTGGCAAAGCGCAGGCTGGGCGGTCACAGCAAGTTGCTACAGCATAGATCCAAATAGTCATATCGTATGATGATTGAATTACAGGCAAAGTTTCAGACTGCAATCCCGGAATGTTCAGTCGTGGTACATGACCGAACGTCCACCATCAATGGTGATGCATGAAGCGTTGATGAAAGGTGCTTCATCACTGGCCAGGAACACGGCCGTCATTGCCACTTCGATCGGTTGCCCGATGCGCCGTGGCGGGTGCAGATCCAGCGCACGCTGGCGTTCGGCATGAGGATCGGCGAAGCCGTTCCAGTAGTCGACGTTCAGTTGGGTTTCGATATAGCCCGGTGCGATGGCGTTGACGCGTATGCCCTTGGGGGCGTATTCGATGCCCAGGGCACGAGTCAGGCCAAGCAAGCCATGCTTGGCCACCGGGTAAGGGAAACAGCCGGGAATGATGTGGGACGAATGGGTCGAAGCAATGTTGATGATGCTGCCCACGCCCTGCTCGATCATCTGCGGCAGCACAGCCTTGCAGCCGTACCAGGCACCGTCCAGATCAATGGCGAAGCAACGGCGCCAGTCTTCTTCGGTCATTTCCAAGGGATCGCGAAACACATTGACGCCGGCGCAGTTCACCAATACATCGATGCGGCCGTGCAATTCTACCGCACGGCGGGCCATGGCCTGCAGGTCCTGCGGGTTCGACACATCGGCTCGCAGCGCTTGCACGTCCACCCCGCGTTCACGCCAGGAAGCGGCAACCTGTTCGACCTTACTGGCCTGGATGTCGCTGATCACCAGTCGCGCCTGTTGTGCAGCGAACGCGGCGACGATGGCCTCGCCGATGCCTTGGGCGGCGCCAGTCAGCAGCACCACTTTGTTCTTCAGCCGCTCGCCCCTCGGTGGCTCGGGCACTGGCGGCAAGGAAAGCGCCTCAGCCATGGCTCAGGACTCCCCTGCCCAGAGCCACGACAAAAACCGGGCATCCAGGAATGACCGGCCGAAGGCACTGGGAGGACAGTGGGTCACGTACGTCGCCGGGGCGTACGGGAATGGATCGTTGCATCGCTTCACCTGTTTTGTTTTTTTAGTGTGAATGCATGTTGCTGATGGAGCCGACTATAAACCCGCCCCACCAACAATCTCAATATATATATTTACATCCCATATTATGGGATTTAACCCGCAAACCGCGTACAGCTCACACCTGGCACATCGACCCGCATGGACAGCACCGCGCCATCCAGCGGATGCGCCAACGGACTGGCCGCACTGGTGATGTACAGGGTCTTGAGATCCTCTCCCCCGAACACGCAACTGGTGGGGCGACTGACCGGCAACTCGATCACCCGGTCGACCTGGCCATCAGGGCTGATTCGCAGCAGGCAACTGCCATCCCAACGGGCGTTCCAGACATAGCCGCGGGCGTCCATCGCCGATCCGTCCGGCCCGCCACGCGAATGAGGGCCGAACCAGACTTCGGCGGGCGCCAGGCTGCCGTCGGGATGAATGAAATGCCGGTACAACGTGCCATCGAGGCTTTCACCGAAATACACCGTGGTACCGTCAGGGCTCCACAACAACGTGTTGGGAATGCCCCGCCCGCGCAGCAACGGCATGACCCGGCCATCGGCGCCCACGCGAAACAGCCCCCCCGAGCGGTGTTCCAGGGGCAGGTCCTCACCGTTTTCACCGATGTTGTTCTGCATGGTCCCGAGCCAGAGCTGGCCCAGGCCATCGCAACGGGCTTCGTTAGCACGGTTGCCGGGTTGGGGATCGGCCATGCACAGCAGCGTCAGACGGGGCTCCAGGCCCGGCGAATCCAGATCCAGCCGGTAGACACCGCTGCTCAGTGTCACCAGCGCATCCCCCCTCTGCGTCGGGATGAAGGCGGACACATGCTCGGGCATCTGCCAGATCTGCACATTGGCACCGATCAACCGCAGGGCCTGTTTGCCGGCGATGTCGACCCAATACAGCGCTTGGGTCGGCGCGTCCCAGAAGGGCCCCTCACCCAGTTTCGCCCGGTGCTCCGTTACCGCCTTCCACATCATTGAAACCTCCCGTTTCCGGCTTGCCCGGCAGTGTCTGTACGACCGGCCATCATGTCAGGGTAGAAGCGCTTGATGGCCAGGTCAGCGTTGTCGATCAGGGTCATGCAGGCCCAGACGCCCCGTGTCGCGTCACGGGACGCGATGGCTTCAGCGATGTCCTTGTGGATGGGCAAGGTACGGCGCAGCTCATCCGGATCGGCGGCCGATACCTCGAACGACACCGCCAGCAACGCCCCCAGGGCCGGGACCATTTGTTCTATGAATTGATTGTGGCTGGCGGCGAGGATGCACTCGTGGAAAAACTGGTCAGCCCGGTTGTAGTCGGCGCCGCTGTCCACCGCCCGCTCCAGCGCATGGTAGGCCAGGCGGATCGCCTGTACCTGCTCGACCGTCGCCCGCTCGCAGGCCCAGCGCACCGCCATGGGCTCGATGGTACGACGCAGGTCCAACAGGTCATCGACAAAGTTCTCTGGCAAACCGCTGCGTGACAGCCAGCCGACCACTTGTGGGTCGAACAGATTCCAACGCCGTACCGGCAACACCCGCGTCCCCACCTTCGGTCCGACCTCAAGCATGCCTTTGGCCACCAGGGTCTTGATCGCCTCGCGAATCACCGTGCGACTGACCCCCAACTGCTCCCCCAGGTCTGCCTCGACCTTGATGGTCTGTCCAGGTTTGACCTGGCCGGCGGCGATCCAACCGCCGAGCCAATCGACGGTCGATGCGTGAAAACTGCTGGACATGAAAACCCCGCGGGCCACTCTTATTGGTGGCTCACGCTAATCATCATATGATTGGCTGTCAATTGGAATCTTGCACAAACAATGTGGGAGCGGGCTTGCTCGCGAAGACGGTGGGTCAGTCAAATCAATGTTTGCTGATCTACCGCCTTCGCGAGCAAGCCCTCTCCCACAGGATTTACGGTTCCAGGCCTATCGGAAAAAACTCGCCCCCACTCCACACCCCCAGCCACCGCTGCCCGTCAATCTCACGGCTCACCGCCAGCTCCACCAACTGGTAGAACACATTTCGGTGAATCAGGGCTTCGAGGTTGCTGCGCACATGCACGTAGGGCGCCGGCTCCTGGGTGTGGGGATCGATCACCACCCGTAGCGGATGGTCGGGGCCGGCCTCGGTGGTTTCATCGACGTGAGTGGTGAAGCGCAATAACTGCCCTTCGCCATGGCCCTCGACCTCCAGGGTCACGGCCACGAACGGCGCATCGTCGACCTGGATGCCGACTTTTTCCACGGGGGTAATCAGGAAATAATCATCGCCGTCGCGGCGGATGATGGTGGAGAACAGCTTGACCATCGGCTTGCGTCCGATGGGCGTGCCCAAGTAGTACCAGGTGCCATCGCGGGCGATGCGCATGTCGATGTTGCCGCAGAAGTCGGGGTTCCATAAGTGGACCGGCGGCAGGCCTTTGGTCTTGGGGATCTGCCCCAGCAGGTCATTGGCTTTTTGCGGTCCGCTCATGGTGACTCCTTGTATTTACTCGTCGCTCATCCCCAGCAGGCTGCGGGCATATTCACGCAACGGCGTGGCGATGAGGTCTTGTGGCTGCTTGTCGTGCAACGTCAGTAAACCGCCACGACTCTTGATACGTGCAGTATCAATCAAATACTGGGTGCTGGTCTCGATCAACATGATCTGGATGACGCTGGTATCGACCCCCAGGCGATCCACGGCTTCTTCGTCCAGCCATTCGTCAGAATTGCCGATGCGGTTGTCAGCCTTGGCGAACCGGGTGTACAGCAAGTAATGAGCCCCCGCGGCACGGGCTTCGCCCATGGCCTGGTCCAGCCCTTCGGGAACACGGGCACGACGGACCATCGGGAAATATTCGATGAATCCGTTGAAGGCTTCTTCGGCCACGACATTGGGACGCGGGTAGGCGCCGCCCGGCGGTGCGAACGCGCCCTGGGCAATGTAGATGAACGAATCGGGCTGAATACGCAGGTTGTTCACACGGCGACTGTCGCTGTGATCCAGCAGACCGGCGTCGCTCATGTGATAACGAACGCCTTCTCCCATGTCGCTGACATTCATACAACCAGCCAGCGCCAAAACGGCCAGCAGCAAAACCAGGCTACGCATCCTACCCTCCAGAAACCGGTGTCGGAAAACCGGCGAATGGCCGTTGAATGCAGCTTTTGCGCCAGCTCAATGAATGGGGGTTTATTAACAGCTGGTGGCGAGGGGATTTAACGAAACGTCGCACCGCCCCGTTGGGGTGCGAAGCAGCCCCTCGAAGATGGTGCAGGTATGACTATCTTGGGGCCGCTACGCGACCCAGCGGGGATAAATCCCCTCGCCACAGAGAGGATCAGCCGCCGATGATCTTCATGATGGTCGCGCCGCCGGAAAACGCTACCTCTTGCTTGTCCCCCAAGGCCTTGACCAACAACCGCTGAAGGGCCGGCAGCGCCTCGTGACGGGGCTTGTCCAGCAGGTCGCCGATGAAGTGACGGTTGCTCGAGGAAAGGCAACCATGCAACCAGCCTGTGGAAGACAACCGCAACCGCGAGCAAGTACGGCAGAAAGGCACGCTTTCGTTGGCGATCACACCGAAATAACCCATTCCAGGGATCTCATAGCGCACCGCCGTCGCATCCACCGGCGCGTCGGCTTGCAGGTATTCGTACTGGTCGCCGATCAGGCTCAACAGTTGTTGCAAACTGACAAACTGCTGCAAGAACGCATTGGAATCCCGGGCCAGGTGCCCCATGCGCATCAATTCGATGAAGCGCAACTCATAGCCACGTGCCAGGCAATATTCCAGCAATGGCATGACCTGATCCAGATTCTGTCCGCGCAACGGCACCATATTGACCTTGATCTTCATGCCCGCCGCGTGGGCCTGGTCCATACCGTCGAGCACGGTTGCCAGATCGCCGCCACGGGCGATGCTGCGAAACGCGGCAGGGTCCAGGGTGTCGAGGGAAACGTTGATGCGGCGGATGCCTGCGTCCACCAGCAAAGGCAGCTTCTTCGCCAGCAACTGGCCGTTGGTGGTCAGACTGATGTCCTCCAGGCCCATTTGCCCCACCGCCGCCATGAAGCGTTCGAGCTTGGGACTGACCAGCGGCTCACCGCCGGTGATGCGCAGTCGTTCGATGCCGGCCGCTTCGATCAGGTAGGCCACGCCTCGCGCCATCGCTTCGGCCGACAGCTCATCCTGCGCCGCCACCAGGCGCTTGCCGTCGGGCACGCAATAGGTGCAGGCGTAATTGCAGGCGGAAGTCAGGCTGATCCGCAGATTGCGGAAACGCCTGCCCTGACGGTCAACGATCATGGATGACTCCGGCGAAAGAAAAATCGGCCCACGAAACTTGACCTAGAATTCAGGTTTTCGCAAGACCCAAGCCTGAGTATATTACTGGGGCACTGCGCCATGTAAGCGGACATGGCGCAATCAGACAGGTGAATGTCAGTTGTTCGTAACGTCTGTATCACGCTTGCGCTTGTTGCCCATGCGCACACCGATGTCCATCAGGAACTGGAAGAAACCTTCCTGATCCTCCAGCACGTTGCTCCAGAACGGCGAGTGGTACAACGCCACCGCACCATGCACCAACGCCCAGGCAGCGCAATAGTGAAAGTAAGGCGGTACGTCTTCGAGCTTGCCTTCGCTGATCCGGCCCTTGATCAGCAACGTCAGGCGCTCGAAGTTCGAAGCGCGGATCTTGTGAAGCTCCTCGACCATCTCCGGTACCTGGTTGCCCTTGACCACCTTCTCTTCCAGGCGGTCGAACAAGCGGTAGCGCTGGGGATCGCGCATGCGGAATTCGAAGTAGGCCCGGGACAGCGCCTCCTTGTCCTTGTCCACATCCGCCGAATGCAGCAATTCGTTCAAATCGCGCTCGTAATCGAGCATCAGGCGCAGGTAGATCTCCGCCTTGGATTTGAAGTGCTTATAGATCGTGCCTTTGCCGATACCCACGGCATCCGCAATCATCTCGACGGTAACGCTGTCTTCGCCCTGGTCGAGGAACAACTTGAGCGCGGTGTCGAGAATTTCCTGCTCGCGGCGGCGAAACTCACGGACCTTACGAGGTTCTTTGTGCATAAGAAAAAGGTCTGAAGGTCAAAATTCGAAGCCGGGTATTATGCCTAACTTACGCAAAAATGCACGGATCATCCGTCCCCGGCGGTAGTTCTTCCCAAAATCGTACAACATTGGCTCCCTGCGGCTTACGCCATCGCGTCGTCCCGGCAACCGGTGACGACAGTGAGAACCTATCCGAAGCGAGCGTATTCCAAATTTGTTTAAAAACCGCCCCGGGCAAACTGGACGCGCGGGTTTCCTGATCAATACTTGAACTGTCGGCGCGACATCTCCCCCAAGTGACGCGCCGATAAAGGTACCAAAGGACTGCGTGCCTTTGTTTTACTCCTAATGGTCTTAACCCGGATTCACCCCCCAGAACCCGGGTTTTTTTTGTTCGGAATTCAAGCCTGTAGCGACCGGGCATGAGCCAGGGGGAACAACCGCTTGAAGTTCTCGGTCGTCTGGTCAGCAAACCGCTCGTAGGATTCGCCCCGCAGCATGGCCAGGAACTCCGCCACTTCCCGTACATATTGCGGAAGATTCGGCTTGCCGCGATACGGGATCGGCGCCAGGTACGGCGAGTCGGTTTCCACCAGCAACCGGTCGGCCGGCACCCTGCTGGCAACGTCGCGCAGGGCATCGGCATTGCGGAACGTGACGATCCCGGACAGGGAAATGTAATAGCCCATGTCCAGCGCCGCCTTGGCCATGTCCCAGTCTTCGGTAAAACAGTGCAACACACCGGCCTGGGGCAGCGCGGCGTCGCGCAGCAAGGCCAGGGTGTCGGCTCGGGCGCCCCGGGTGTGGATGATCACCGGCTTGCCGGTCTGCTTCGCGGCTTCCAGGTGCAGGCGGAATGAAGCCTGCTGCACCTCGGCGGCTTCCGGCTCGTAGTGATAATCCAGGCCGGTTTCACCGATGGCGACAACTCGCGGATGGTCGAGCTCGCGCAACAGCCAGTCCAGGGCCGGCGTGGCATCGGGTTGGACATCCAGTGGATGGACGCCGACCGAACAATCGACGTCTTCATAACGCTCGGCCAGGACCTTGACGTCGGCGGCGTTGTCGGCGCTGACACCGATGCACAGGAAGTGTCCGACGCCCCGCTGGCGGGCGGCATCCAGCGCTGCATCCAGGGAACCGCCATGGGCGGCCAGGTCGAGACGATCGAGGTGACAATGGGAATCTACAAGCATAAAGGCTCGGGCTACATCGTATGGGTGGGACGGTCGGACTTCAGGGTTCCGGCCAGGTGGGTTTCGATCTGATTGCGGGCCGAGCTGTCGCCGTCATTGAACTGCACGCCGACGCCAGCCGCGCGGTTGCCCTGAGCGCCTTTGGGGGTCATCCAGATCACCTTGCCGGCGACCGGGATCTTCTCCGGTTCCTCCATCAAGCTCAACAGCATGAACACCTCATCTCCCAGCCGATAATGTTTGTTGGTGGGGATGAACAGGCCGCCATTCTTGATAAAAGGCATATAGGCGGCATAAAGCACCGACTTGTCCTTGATGGCCAGGGACAGGATGCCGTTGCGCGGTCCGGGACTGACAGGTTCGTTCATGCTGATCTCCGCTGCGAATTGAACAGAGTCTAGGAGCCTTGGCGACGTCTGTCAGTTACGCCCGGGCAAGCTCGCCCACTGCACCAACAGCGCTTCGAGCAACAACACCCGGTTGAGGTTCGCCTTGCCCAGCACCTTCTGACGTTGGGCAAGCAACCAGTCCTGAATGTTCAAGATTTTGTCCTGGCTGCTTTTTTGCGCCAGGTACTGAATCACCTTGCGCATGTCCGCCAGCCCCAAGCCCGCCTCATCTTCGGTGAGCTGATAGCGCAGGATCAGGCTCGACCAGTCGCAGAACCAATCAAACAGCAACAGCAACGGGATGGCGTTCCAGCCCTCGGCCAATTGCGTGGGCGATTGCTGCTGCTTGAGCAGCTTCTTCACCCCGTCCACCACCAGCGCCCGCTGCTCGCGCACACCCTGGGCCTGAAGATTGACGGCCGCCAGGGGCGAACCGGCGGCGAGGGTCAGCAATTCGGCACGCTCGTCATCGGTGCTGTCGGGCAAGGCCTGGGCCAGCCATTGCAAACTCATCGCCTCGCTCGGCAACGGGCAGGCCTGTTGCACGCAACGGCTCTTGATGGTCGGCAGCAAGCGGCTCGGCTGATGACTGACCAGCAAGAGTACCGTATCGCCGGAAGGCTCCTCGAGGCTCTTGAGCAAGGCGTTGGCGGCATTGATGTTCATCGACTCGACCGGCTCGATCAGCACCACCTTGCGTCCGCCCAGTTGCGAGGTCTGGACGACGAAGCTGACCAGGTCACGGACCTGATCCACCTTGATCGCCTTGTCCGCCTCCTCCGGCTCCAGCACGTAATTATCCGGATGGCTGCCAGCCTTGAGCAGCAGGCAGGACTTGCACTCGCCACAGGCGTTCGAGGGCCCCGGACGCTGGCACAGCAAGCTGGCCATCAGGCGTTCGGCCAGCGCTCGCTTGCCGATCCCGACCGGGCCATGCAGCAGGTACGCGTGAGCATGCTGGGCACGGCCGGCCAGTTGTTGCCAGAGACCGTCCTGCCAGGGATAGGCTTCAGCCACGGACACGCTCCAGCAAACCTGGCAACAGGCCGTCCAGCGATTGCTGGACCTGCGTCAACGGCAGAGCAGCATCGATCAACAGGTAACGCGCCGGATCGGCCTTGGCACGGTTCAGGAAGGCGTTGCGCACCGCATTGAAGAATGTCTCGCCTTCAAGCTCAAAACGATCCAGCCGACCACGGGCGCTGGCACGGGCCAGACCGATTTCCACCGGCAGGTCGAACACCAGCGTCAGGTCCGGGCGCAGGTCACCCTGGACAAAGGTTTCCAGCGCCGCGATGCGTTCCAGGGACAAACCCCGGCCGCCGCCTTGATAGGCGTAGGTAGAATCGGTAAAGCGATCGCAAAGTACCACTGCGCCACGGGCCAAGGCCGGACGAATCACCTCCGCCAGGTGTTGTGCCCGGGCGGCGAACACCAGCAACAGTTCGGTGTCGGGGCTCATCACTTCTTCAGCCGGCGCCAGCAGCACCTCGCGGATCCGCTCCGCCAGCGGCGTACCGCCCGGCTCGCGAGTCAGCACCACTTCAATCCCCGATGCCCGAAGGCGTTCGGCCAGGAATTCGCGGTTGGTGCTCTTGCCGGCGCCCTCCGGGCCCTCCAGCGTTATAAACAAGCCAGTCACGGGCAGTCCTTAATCAGAGTCATTGCGGGCTCGGGAGCTCGTCAGCATTCGGTTCGGGAGCGGGCTTCTCGGGTTGCACCTGGGGCAGGGCTTCGGGAGCCGTATCGGGCGAGGCAGCGGGAATCGGCGCCGAGTCGTCCAGCGTAGCCGGAGCCGGGCTGGAGCGATAGTCGGCGCGACGCTTGAGCTGGTATTCGCGCACTGCGTTGTTGTGCTCATCCAGGTTGTCGGAAAACACGTGGCTGCCATCCCCGCGCGCAACAAAGTACAGGCTGTTGCCCGAAGCCGGGTTCAACGCGGCGTGAATCGCCTCGCGCCCCACCATCGCAATCGGCGTCGGCGGTAGCCCAGGGACCATGTAGGTGTTGTAGGGATTCTCTTCTTTCAAATGGGCGCGGGTGAGTTTGCCGGTGTAGCGTTCACCCAGGCCGTAGATCACCGTGGGGTCGGTCTGCAACAGCATGCCCATGCGCAGGCGACGCACGAACACACCGGCGATCTGACTGCGTTCCTGCGGTACACCGGTTTCCTTTTCCACCAGGGAGGCCATGATCAGCGCCTGGTAGGGCTGGGTGTAAGGCACATCGGCAGCACGCTCGGCCCATTCCTTGGCCAGCACGTCTTCAAGCCGACCATAGGCCTTGTTCAGCAGATCGACGTCAGACGTCCCGCGCACGAAGCGATAGGTATCCGGGAAAAACCGTCCTTCGGGGAATACACCGGAATGGCCCAGCCGATCCATCACCTCGCTGTCGCTGAGGCCAGTGAGGGTCTGCTGGAGTTTTTCATCCTTGGCCAGCGCCGCACGGACCTGGCGGAAATTCCAGCCTTCCACCAGCGTCACGCTGTACTGCACCACCTCGCCGCGTTTCCATACGCCGATCAGGTTTTCCATGGTCATGCCCGGCACCATCCGGTACTCACCGGAATGCAGGGGCTGGCCGGCGAGATTGAAGCGCCAATACACTCTCAGCCAGAACGCGTCCCTGATCAGGCCGTCGGCCTCGAGGCGATAGAGGGTCTTGGTCGGAGTGGTCCCGTTGGGAATCTCCAGCAGTTCTTCCTGGGTGATGTTCAACGGCTGTTGCAATGCCGAATGAATTTTCCAGGCCGAAGCGCCCCACAGCAGCCCTGCCAGAACCAGGCCGGTTTCCAGCAACAGCAAGAATTTACGTCTCACGAATCAAACATCCAATAACGCGCGGGCAAGGGTCTGCAGTTTACGGGTGAGCGGCCCGGCCGACCAGCGCATCGAACCGCATGCGCGTACCGGCCACACGCCATACACGCTGTTGCAGACAAAGACCTCATCGGCCTGCTGCAGCTGCTCGAGGCGGATATCGGTCACTTGCGTGGCGATGCCCTGTGACTCGGCCTGAAACAATAATTCGGCACGCATCACGCCAGCCACGCCGCACCGGCTCAGGTCAGCCGTTATCAACACGTCATCGCGCACGATAAACAGGTTGCTGAAGACCCCTTCGATCACCCGCCCGGACGTATCCAGCATCAGGCCTTCGGCGTGCTCCGAATCGCTCCACTCGGCGCGAGCCATGACCTGTTCAAGACGATTGAGGTGTTTGAGGCCCGCCAGCAACGGCTGCTCGGACAAGCGAGTGGCACAAGGAAACAGGGCAACGCCCTGCTCGGCATGGGCAGCAGGGTAGGCAGCCGGCGGATTCCCTTGCAGGATGCGCCGCACCCGAGCCGAGGGGGCGGCGGCGTAGCCGCGCAAGCTGTCGCCACGGGTCACGATCAGCTTCAGCACGCCGTCACCCAGGCGTTGCGCGTAGGCGTTCAGTTCCGCGCGCAATGCGCCGTTGTCGAGATTGAGCGCCAACCGCTGGCAACCCAGCTCGAGCCGCCGCAGATGACGTTCCAGCAACACCGGTTCGCCATTGCGCACGGCGATGGTTTCGAACAACCCATCGCCATAGGCCAGGCCGCGATCCTTCAGTGACAGAACGTCAGCCGGCTGACCGTCGACCCAGCTTTCCATCAACCGGCAAACCGGCGGAACACCAGCGAGCCGTTGGTGCCGCCAAAGCCGAAGGAGTTGGACAGCACCACATCGATGTCCATGCCCCGGGCGGTGTGCGGAACGAAGTCCAGGTCGCAACCTTCGTCCGGCTCGTCGAGGTTGATGGTCGGCGGCGCAACCTGGCTGTTGATCGCCAGCACGCTGAAGATCGCTTCCACCGCGCCCGCGGCGCCCAGCAGGTGACCGGTCATCGACTTGGTCGAGCTGACAGCCAGTTTGTAGGCATGTTCGCCGAACACGGTCTTGATCGCCTGGGCTTCGGCGAGGTCGCCGGCCGGGGTCGAAGTGCCATGGGCGTTGATGTATTGCACTTGCTCGCTGTTGACCTTGGCGTCACGCAGGGCATTGGCGATGCAGCGGGCAGCACCGGCGCCATCGGCCGGCGGTGAAGTCATGTGATACGCATCACCGCTGGTACCAAAGCCAACCAGTTCGGCATAGATGGTCGCGCCACGTGCCTTGGCATGCTCCAGCTCCTCGAGTACCAGCGCACCGGCACCGTCGGACAGCACGAAGCCATCGCGCCCCTTGTCCCAAGGCCGGCTGGCACGGGTCGGCTCGTCGTTGCGGGTCGACAGGGCACGGGAAGCCCCAAAGCCGCCCATACCGAGGCCACACGCCGCCATCTCGGCGCCGCCGGCGATCATCACGTCGGCTTCGTCGTACATGATGTTGCGCGCCGCCATGCCGATGCAGTGGGTACCCGTGGTACATGCCGTGGCAATGGCGTAGTTGGGTCCCTGTGCCCCCAGGTGGATGGACAGGAAACCGGAAATCATATTGATGATCGAGCCCGGCACGAAGAATGGAGAAATCCGTCGCGGTCCCGAATCGTGCAGCGTGCGGCTGGTTTCTTCGATATTGGTCAAGCCGCCAATACCCGATCCCATGGCCACGCCGATGCGTTCACGGTTGGCATCGGTGACTTCCAGGCCGGCGTTACGCACCGCCTGAAAACCAGCAGCCAAGCCGTACTGGATGAACAGGTCGAGCTTGCGGGCTTCCTTGACCGACAGATATTCCTCGACATTGAAGCCCTTTACCGAGCCGCCAAAACGGGTGGAATAGGCAGAAAGGTCGGTGTGTTCGATCAGACCAATGCCACTACGGCCAGCCAGAATGCCCTGCCAACTGCTCGGCACATCCGTGCCCAGTGGCGACAACATACCCATACCGGTGACTACGACGCGTCTACGCGACACAGCACTCTCCTTTTTCTAATGACGACTTTTCATCAGACCTAAAGAAAAAACCGCACGCCGTGACGGCAGTGCGGTTTTTCCATGACAGCAAGCAACGACTGGAAACAATCAGCCTTGGTGCTTGTTTACGTAGTCGATAGCCAGCTGAACAGTAGTGATTTTTTCAGCTTCTTCGTCAGGGATTTCGGTCTCGAATTCCTCTTCCAGAGCCATCACCAGCTCAACGGTGTCAAGGGAGTCGGCACCCAGGTCTTCAACGAAAGATGCTTCATTCTTGACTTCATCTTCCTTAACGCCCAGTTGCTCGGCAACGATTTTCTTGACGCGCTCTTCGATGGTGCTCATACCTTGTTTTCACTCCTAATGGACAATTCAGGCAACTGGCCGGTGGGTAAGTGTATAGAAAGGCTTTTCGATTTTTCAACCGAAAGCTTTCCCTTCGAACCCTGACGGCCCGCTGTCTATAAATAAGTTGCAGCTTTATAACGGATTTTAGACAGCTCGTATGACATTTTTTTGAAGCAATCCGTCACATTTAACTCATGTACATCCCGCCGTTCACCGGGATTGTAGCCCCAGTCACGTATGCCGCAGCGTCGGATGCAAGAAAAGCGACCACGGACGCGATCTCTTCAGCCTGCCCCAGGCGCCCCAGCGGAATTTGTGTCAACAAGGCCTCACGCTGTGCTTCCGGCAATTCGCGGGTCATGTCGGTGTCGATGAAACCCGGTGCGACCGAGTTTACCGTAATCGAGCGCGAACCCACTTCACGCGCCAGTGCACGGCTGAAACCTTCCAGACCGGCCTTGGCCGCAGCATAGTTTACTTGGCCGGCGTTGCCCATGGCACCCACAACCGAACCGATGCTGATGATCCGGCCCCAACGGGCCTTGGTCATGCCGCGCAGGACGCCCTTGGACAGCCGGTACAGACTGTTCAGGTTGGTGTCGACCACGTCGAACCATTCATCATCTTTCATGCGCATCATGAGGTTATCACGAGTGATACCGGCATTATTGACCAGGATAGCCGGGACACCGAACTGCTCCTGGATGCTGGCCAATACCGCCGCAACGGACTCGTCGCTGGTGACGTTCAGCTCAAGACCCGTGCCTTGAATACCGTTTTCCTTCAGGGTCGCGGCGATACGCTCGGCGCCCGAAGCGGAAGTCGCGGTGCCGACAACGATGGCGCCTTGACGGCCCAGTTCCAGGGCAATGGCCTGGCCGATGCCGCGGCTTGCACCGGTCACCAGTGCAACTTTACCTTGCAGACTCATGCAAGCTTCTCCTGTTCAGGCCTGCGCTGCACGGGCGGCAGCGAAAGCGTCTGGGGTGTTGAGGTTGGAAGTCGACACGCCTTCGGCGCAGCGTTTGTTCAGACCGGCCAGCACCTTGCCAGGGCCACACTCGACCAGCTCGGTCGCGCCCTTGGCCGCCAGGGTCTGCACTGATTCGACCCAGCGAACCGGCTTGTAGAGCTGTTCCAGCAGGTCGCGCTTGAGGGTCCCGAGGTCCGGCGCCACATCGGCGCTGACGTTCTGCACTACGGGAATCTGCGGTGCCTGCCAGTCAATGGCGGCAATGGACTCGGCGAAGCGCTCGGCGGCAGGACGCATCAACTCACAGTGCGACGGTACGCTGACCGGCAACGGCATGGCGCGCTTGGCACCACGGGCCTTGCAGCCTTCGATGGCACGCTCGACTGCCGCCTTGGCGCCGGCGATCACGACCTGGCCCGGGGAGTTGAAGTTCACTGCACTGACCACTTCACCCTGGGCCGCCTCGGCACAGGCTGCCAGCACGTCGGCATCGTCCAGGCCAAGGATCGCGGCCATGCCGCCCTGCCCGGCCGGAACAGCCTCCTGCATTAACTGGCCACGACGCTCCACCAGTTTCACCGCGTCGCCCAGGCTCAGGCTGCCCGCAGCCACGAGGGCACTGTATTCCCCCAGGCTATGACCGGCAACGAAGGCCGGGCGCGCGCCACCTTCTGCCAGCCACAGGCGCCAGAGGGCGACCGAGGCGGTCAGGATGGCCGGTTGGGTTTTATCGGTTTGATTGAGCTGCTCTTCGGGCCCTTGCTGGGTCAATGCCCACAAGTCATAGCCGAGTGCATCGGACGCTTCTTTGAATGTTTCGAGGATCAGCGGGTATTGCGCGCCCAGTTCGGCCAGCATGCCGAGGGACTGCGAGCCCTGTCCTGGAAAGACGAATGCGAGGGAAGCAGACATGAAAACAAAGCCCCTAATGATCTTGTTGTCAAAAATTGACGCCCCTTGGGGACGCTAGGCTTTGTACGAAAAGTGCCTGCGCGACTTTTCGTACCAACCCTAGGAAACTGACAGTTGGATGGCGGGTTGAACCGACCGGTCACATTTAAGCATTGTCGGACGAAAACGCCTAAGTTAACAAATCTTCGAGGCGACCATGGAGGCGCTCGGGCAGGTTTTCCTGGATTTCGATCACGGCCCGGTTGATAGCGCTTTGAAAGCCCTGCACACCGGCCGAACCATGACTCTTGATCACAATACCCTGCAGCCCGAGAAAACTGGCCCCGTTATGCCGTGCCGGCGCCAGGTCCGCCTGCAGGCGACGCATCAAGGGTAACGCCAGGGCCCCCACCATCCTCGAAGCCAGGCTCTGCCGGAACAGGCGCTCGATCCGCTCGCCGATCATGGTTGCCAGGCCTTCGCTGGACTTGAGCAGGATGTTGCCGACGAAGCCGTCACACACCACCACGTCCGCCTCGCCCCGGTACACACCGTCGCCCTCGACAAAACCGATGTAGTTGATTCCCCTGGCGCCCTGCAACAACGTGGCAGCCAGCTTGACCTGCTGATTACCCTTGATATCTTCGGTTCCGATGTTCAGCAGCGCCACGCGAGGGCGCGCGATACCGAGGGTTTCAGCCGCCACCGAGCCCATCACCGCAAATTGCAGCAGGTGCTCGGCGCTGCAATCGACATTGGCCCCCAGGTCCAGCAACTGGCAAAAACCCGTTCGGGTCGGGATTGCCGCGACCATCGCAGGCCGGTCGATGCCCGGCAGGGTCTTGAGCACGTAGCGCGACAGCGCCATCAGCGCCCCGGTATTCCCGGCACTGACGCAGGCCTGGACCTTGTCGTCGCGCAGCAGCTCAAGGGCCACCCGCATCGACGCATCAGGCTTGCTGCGCAAGGCCTGGGCCGGCTTTTCATCCATGGTGATGACTTCGGACGCCGGGGTAATCGTCAGGCGCGCGCGATCCGCAGCCGTCTGGCCGCTGAGCATTTCTTCAAGAAGAGAGGGTTGACCGACGAGGGTCAGGTGCAGCGAGGGTGTTGCATTCAGGCAAGCAAGGCTGGCCTGAACAATGCTGCGGGGACCGAAGTCCCCGCCCATTGCGTCAATTGCAATGACTTGAGCGGACAAGGATTACTCGTCAGCGCCCTTGTCGATCACTTTACGACCACGGTATACGCCTTCTGGCGATACGTGGTGACGCAGGTGAACTTCACCGGTGGTTTTTTCTACAGACAGGGTGCTAGCCTCGAGAGCGTCGTGCGAACGGCGCATGTCACGGGCAGAGCGGGATTTTTTGTTCTGCTGAACAGCCATAATTGATTAACTCCTAAACGTTTGGGTCACGCTTTAACTGCGCCAATACACTGAACGGGTTGGACCGCGTTACCTCGTCCTCGCTCGGTTCGGGCTCATCTGCTCCCGCCGGCTGCTGGCATTCTTCCGGATGATGAGCAGGCACAATGGGCAAGGCGAGCAGAAGCTCCTCCTCGATCAGTGACTGCAGATCCAATGGATCTTCGCCCAGTTCCAGCACGTCATAACCTTTCGGCAACGACTGGGTATTCGCACCCTCCTTCACCACGGCGTAACTGCATTCGCTGTGGATCGGCAGGGTGACCAGCTCAAGACAACGCTGGCAAACCATTTTGACTTCAGTGTCGATAAAGCTGTGGATCACCACAGATTTACGTTCATCTCGTTCAAAAACGAATTTGGCCTGGACCGTACCGACATCATCGGAAAGCGGGTCGCAGAGTCTCTTCAAATCGGCCAGCAGCAGCTCACCTTGAAGGGTGGTGCCGCGATCAGCCAATTTGCGCGGGTCAACGTGAGGTGGAATCGGGTCATTCAACATAGGCGCAGCATTATAGGGATGCACCCGCCCATGTCAAAGGAAATTCAGCCCTGCCCGTCACTTGCACGCCTCGCTAGCGTCCTGTCTCGGAAATACGTTCTCTTTTGGCGAGTGGCTTGGGTGTTCGGCCAAGGCGCCGCGACGAGTCATGGCAGGGCTCTGGCGAGCAGTGGCAACGCCGCCGGGCACCCAAGACGCCGCCAAAAATGAACAGCTTATTTCCGAGACAGGACGCTAGAATTCGCCCCTGACTTTTGGAGATGCCCATGCTGCCTTTATTACTTGCCTCCAGCTCGGTCTACCGGCGGGAATTGCTCGCCCGCCTGGGGCTACCATTCGTCTGCCGCTCGCCGGCTATCGACGAAAGCCATCGACCCGGCGAGCCTGCCCGGACCCTGGTAGAACGCCTGGCCCGGGAAAAAGCCCTGGCCCTGGCCGACAGCCATCCGGCCCACCTGATCATCGGCTCGGACCAGGTGGCCGTGCTCGGCCAGCGCATCCTGGGCAAACCTCATACATTCGAAAATGCCCGGGAACAACTGCTGGCCGCCAGCGGAGCCCAGATCACGTTCCTGACCGGCCTGGCGCTGCTCAACAGCCAGACCGGCGCCTGCCAGGTCGATTGCGTACCTTTTACCGTCAACATGCGCACGCTCGACCCGGAACGGGTCGAGCGCTACCTGCGGATCGAACAGCCTTATGACTGCGCTGGCAGCTTCAAGGCCGAAGGCCTGGGGGTGAGCCTGTTCCAGAGCACCGAAGGCCCCGACGCCACCAGCCTGATCGGCCTGCCCTTGATCCGCCTCGTGGATATGTTGCTGGCGGAGGGCGTGCAAATACCCTGAGCGGGTTAGCGCAATGCCGGGCCCTGGAACCCCATCCACATCGCCAGGCGCTCAGCGATGCTCGCCCCCAGCTTCTTCGAGAACCGGTCGAGCGGCGACTCTTCGACGGTGAAGTCCACCAACTCCTTCTCGCCGATCACATCCCGCGCCACCGAACTGGCACTGCCCAAGCCATCGATCAAGCCCAGGGACAAGGCCTGCTCTCCGGACCAGACCAGACCGGAGAACAGTTCCGGATGGTCCTTGTCCTTGAGCCGGTCACCCCGGCCCTTCTTGACGCTGGCGATGAACTGCTTGTGGGTCGTATCGAGCACACCCTGCCAGAAAGCGATTTCTTCCGGCTTCTGCGGCTGGAAAGGATCGAGGAACGACTTATGCTCACCGGCGGTGTAGACCCGACGCTCGATACCGAGCTTGTCCAAGGTCTCGACGAAGCCATAACCGGCCGCGGTCACGCCAATGGACCCTACCAGGCTGGCCTTGTCGGCATACATCTGATCCGCCGCGCTGGCAATATAATAGGCACCGGAGGCACCAAGGTCGGCAATCACCGCATAGACCTTGATATCCGGATGCGCCGCGCGCAGGCGAACGATCTCGTCATAGACGTAGCCCGCCTGCACCGGGCTGCCGCCCGGACTGTTGATGCGCAGCACCACCCCTTTGACTTTCGAATCCTCGAACGCGGCCCGCAGGCTACCGATAATATTGTCTGCGCTCGCCGCCTCCTTGTCCGCGATCATGCCCTCGATATCGATCACCGCCGTGTAGGCCGAACCGGTACCGGGATTCTTCTTCATATCAATCGCCTGGATGATGACCCCCAGCCCGACGAAAAGATAAATAAAGACCAGGCACTTGAAGAAGATTCCCCAGCGACGCGCACGACGCTGCTCCTCCACTCCGGCCATCAAGGTCTTTTCCAGCAACTTCCAGCTCTTGTCGTCACCGTTGTCAGCGCTTGCCTTGGCCGGTGCCTTCCATTCATCGGTCATACTTGCATCCTTCAACAAAATTAATCGGTGTGCCGGCTCAGCCAAGCGTGCAATTCAGGAAAATGGTCGATCGCCAGTCGCGGCTCGAATGCCTTCAGGGCCTCGATTGTCTGCGCGCCGTAGCTGACAGCTACCGAGCCCATGCCGGCATTACGGGCCATTTGCAGATCGAACGACGAGTCCCCCACCATCAGTGCCTGCTCCGGGCGCACCTCGCAATGCGCCAGGATCTGCTCGAGCATCAGCGGGTGCGGCTTGCTGGCGGTCTCATCGGCGGCGCGGGTGATATCGAAATAATCATCCCAACCATGAGCCTTCAGCACCCGATCCAGTCCGCGACGGGCCTTCCCGGTAGCAACAGCCAGGTGATAGCCCTCCGCCCGCAACGTCCCGAGCGTATCGGCCACGCCCTCGAACAACGGCGACGGCTCAGCCTCCAGCGCAATGTAGTGGTCGGCGTAATGCTGGCGAAAAACCACCAGCGCCTCGTCATCGATCTCTGGATACAGGCTGCGAATCGCCTCCGGCAATCCGAGACCGATGATGCCTTTTACCGCGAAGTCATCGCGCCTGGCAAAACCCGTACGATCGGACGCGACATGCATCGACTCCACGATCCGACCAATTGAATCGGCCAGGGTGCCGTCCCAATCGAAGATCAGGAGCTTATAGTCAGGGTGCACTCAATCGCTCCACAGTCTTGGCCCACATGGCGTCCACGGGTGCCTGCAACTTCAGTTCACCTCCATCGGGCAGCGGAACCGTGAGCATATAGGCATGCAGAAACAGGCGTTTTCCGCCCAGATCCCGGATCTCCCGAGTGAAATCGTCGTCCCCGTATTTGGGGTCACCGGCGATGCAATGGCCGGCATGCAAGGTATGGACACGAATCTGGTGGGTACGACCGGTCACCGGCTTGGCCTCGACCATGGTGGCGAAGTCGCCGAAGCGGCGCAGCACCTTGAACACGGTGAGCGCATCCTTGCCTTCGTCGTTGACTTCGACCATGCGCTCGCCGGAACGCAGGTTGCTCTTGAGCAACGGCGCGCGGACCTGCTTGATGGACGTTGCCCAATGCCCCCGCACCAGCGCCATATAGCGCTTGTCGACGCCATCACCGCGCAATTGCTCGTGCAGATGGCGCAACATGCTGCGCTTCTTGGCGATCATCAGCAGGCCGGAGGTGTCACGGTCCAGGCGGTGGACCAGTTCCAGCTCCTTGGCATCCGGACGCAACTGACGAAAGGCTTCGATCACGCCGAAATCCAGGCCGCTGCCGCCATGAACCGCAATGCCTGCGGGCTTGTTGATCACAATCAGCGCTTTGTCTTCGTAGATGATCGACTCTTCCAGGCGCTGCAGCAGCCCCTGGGCAACCGGCACCGGCTCATCGCGCTCGGGCACGCGAACCGGCGGCACACGCACGATATCGCCCGCCTGGAGCTTGTACTCCGGCTTGATCCGGCCTTTGTTCACCCGCACCTCGCCCTTGCGCAAAATGCGATAAATCAAGGTCTTGGGCACGCCCTTGAGCCGGGCGAGAAGGAAGTTATCGATTCGTTGGCCGGCATATTCCGGCGAGACCTCGAGCAGTTGAACGCTCGGGGTCGAAGGGGCAGTAGTCGTCATGGCGGCGATGATAACAATTTTTTATGGAATTGAAGCACTTAATCATTGCTGCTATAGTCGCGAACGCCGCCAAAAGTGGCTGGACAGCGGACCAGCGGTCAAAAACCGGCCCTGACCAACGCAATTCACGAGGACGAGAGGCCGTCCTACGGGGCTTTTGCCACGATTCGGTGAGTTAGCAGGTGTAACGAGCGCAGGTGACATGAGGCCTGAAATACGCCGCAAAGCAGAGTTTTCACTCGCCCTTGCGTGCCACATTCACGGCCAGTTCACAAAGTGCAGTCAGTTGCGAACGACCCCGGGCGAGAGCTTCGGAAACAACGCCTAATTTAGCCATGATGCGTGACCTCCCCTTTCCGGAGCTCACGGTAAATGCCAACCCGCTGCGGATTCTGCGCGCGGCAGCACCCGAATTATCAGGGATACGTGTAGGGTGGAGATGTACAACCGTCGGACTGTGTAGCACTAGGCTTGTTTCAGACGCTTCATCTCGTCCACAGACGCCGGTTGATTCCTCCTCCTGACTGAGTGCTTGAGTACCAGCAAGCAGGACGCGTCCGTCGCGACTTCGCCATCATTGGGCCGAACTCGCTGGACACTGGAGTGGTCAGCCACTTCCATGACGCACCTGACACCGACCGTGAGAAGTCGTGTGTGCCGAACGCCGTTTCCGGCAGCCCGGAAACCGACGGTACTACATGAAAAGAATGCTGATTAACGCAACTCAACCCGAAGAGTTGCGTGTTGCACTGGTAGACGGCCAGCGCCTCTACGACCTGGATATCGAATCCGGTGCACGCGAGCAGAAGAAGGCCAACATCTATAAAGGCCGGATTACTCGCATCGAACCAAGCCTTGAGGCTGCCTTTGTCGATTTCGGCTCCGAGCGCCACGGCTTCCTGCCCCTCAAAGAAATCTCCCGCGAATACTTCAAGAAAGCCCCTGAAGGCCGCGTCAACATCAAGGACGTCCTGAGCGAAGGCCAGGAAGTCATCGTCCAGGTCGAAAAGGAAGAACGTGGCAACAAGGGCGCCGCCCTGACCACCTTCATCAGCCTGGCCGGCCGTTACCTGGTCCTGATGCCGAACAACCCGCGTGCCGGCGGCATCTCCCGCCGCATCGAAGGCGAAGAGCGCAACGAACTGCGCGAAGCCCTCAACGGCCTGGTTGCCCCGGCCGACATGGGCCTGATCGTGCGCACTGCCGGCCTTGGCCGCAGCAGCGAAGAAATGCAGTGGGACCTCGACTACCTGCTGCAGCTCTGGACGGCCATCAAGGAAGCCTCGCTGGATCGTTCCGCGCCGTTCCTGATCTACCAGGAAAGCAACGTCATCATCCGCGCCATTCGCGATTACCTGCGCCAGGACATCGGCGAAGTGCTGATCGACAGCGTCGAAGCCCAGGACGAAGCCCTGACCTTCATTCGCCAGGTGATGCCGCAGTACGCCAGCAAGATCAAGCTCTACGAAGACAGCGTTCCGCTGTTCAACCGCTTCCAGATCGAAAGCCAGATCGAGACCGCCTTCCAGCGCGTCGTCGAACTGCCGTCCGGCGGCTCCATCGTCATCGACCCGACCGAAGCCCTGGTGTCCATCGACATCAACTCGGCGCGCGCCACCAAAGGCAGCGACATCGAAGAAACCGCTCTGCAGACCAACCTTGAAGCGGCCGAGGAAATCGCCCGTCAGTTGCGCCTGCGCGACATCGGCGGCCTGATCGTCATCGACTTCATCGACATGACCCCGGCCAAGAACCAGCGCGCCGTGGAAGAAAAGGTCCGTGAGTGCCTGGAAGCCGACCGCGCCCGCGTACAGGTCGGTCGCATCTCGCGCTTCGGCCTGCTGGAAATGTCCCGTCAGCGCCTGCGTCCATCCCTGGGCGAAAGCAGCGGCATCGTCTGCCCACGCTGCAACGGCACCGGCATCATCCGTGACGTCGAGTCGCTGTCCCTGGCGATCCTGCGCCTGATCGAAGAAGAAGCCCTGAAAGACCGCACCGCCGAAGTCCGCGCCCAGGTGCCGATCCCGGTGGCGGCGTTCCTGCTCAACGAGAAACGCAACTCGATCACCAAGATCGAACTGCGCACCCGCGCTCGCATCGTGATCCTGCCGAACGATCACCTCGAGACGCCGCACTTCGAAGTCCAGCGCCTGCGCGACGACAGCCCGGAAGCCCACAACAACCAGTCCAGCTACGAGATCGCCGCTGCCGCTGCCGAAGTGGAAGAAATCCAGCCGGCTGCCGCCACCCGTACCCTGGTTCGCCAGGAAGCCGCCGTGAAGACCGCCCCGGCCCGCGCCAATGCTCCGGTTCCGACCGAAGTCGTGGCACCGGCACCCGCTCCGGTCGCCGCGCCTGAGCCAAGCCTGTTCAAGGGCCTGGTGAAGTCGCTGGTCAGCCTGTTCGCGACCAAGGAAGAGCCTGCCGCACCGGCCGTGGTCGCCAAGCCTGCCACCACCGAGCGTCCTGCCCGCAACGAAGAACGCCGCAACGGTCGCCAGCAGACCCGCAACCGCAACGGTCGTCGTGACGAAGAGCGCAAGCCACGCGAAGAACGTGCGCCGCGTGAAGAGCGCGCACCACGTGAGCCGCGTGAAGAGCGCCAACCTCGCGAAGCCCGCGAGGAAGTGTCGACCGTAGCCCGCGAAGAGCGCGCACCACGTCCACCGCGTGAAGAGCGTCAACCGCGCGCCCCGCGTGAAGAACGCAAGCCTCGTGGCGAACGTGAAGAGCGTGTTCGCGAATTGCGTGAGCCCCTGGATGCCGCCCCGGCCGCTGCCGCCACCGCTGAAGAGCGTCCGGCCCGCCAGCCTCGCGAAGAGCGCGCCCCGCGCCCTCCGCGTGAAGAGCGTCAACCACGCGCCGAGCAGGCCGCCGCCACCAGCGAAGAAGAAGTGCTGAACGCCGAGGAGCAACTGCAGGAAGACGGCCAGGACAACGCCGAAGGCGATCGTCCACGCCGCCGCTCCCGTGGCCAGCGTCGTCGCAGCAACCGTCGTGAGCGCCAGCGTGATGCCAACGGTAATGTGATCGAAGGCTCGGAAGAGTCCGAATCCACCGAAGCTCCAAGCGCAGCAGACCTGGCCGCCGGCCTGGCCGTGACTGCGGCCGTTGCCAGCAGCACCATCAGCGCTCCAGCCGAAGCCCAGGCCAATGAACAGGCCGAACGCGCGACCGCTGCGGTGGAAGATGCGCCGGTTGAAAAGCCAGTGGTTGAAGCCACTACCCCGGTAGAAGCGACTGCTTCGCCAGAAGTGGAAGTTGCACCGGCGCGTGAAGCCCAGCCTGAAGCCGAAGCTGCCGTCGAGCCTGCACCGGTCGTCGAACAGCCGGTGACCGCAAAACCTGCCGTTGAAACGCCTGTTGAAACGGGCACCGAGGAAAAGGCACCGGCACCTGTGCGTGAAGAGCAGACCGCGTTCAACTGGAACCCGGAACCTGCCGCACCGGCACCGGTGGTCGAGCCAGAGCCGACGCCAGAGCCCGTCAAGGCAGCCGAACCTGCGATGATCGAGCCAGCGCCAGTGGTCGAAGCACCCGTGGTTGCCGAAGCACCAGCTCCCGTCGAGGAGCCTGCACCCGTCAGCGCCTTGACCGCGAATGGCCGCGCTCCAAACGATCCACGTGAAGTGCGCCGTCGCAAGCGTGAAGCCGAGCGTCTGCAGAAGGAAGCCGAAGAGGCTGCCGCCCAGGCGTCCGCTGCCGCACCGACCCCAGCAGTGGAAGTGGTCGAGGCAGCCCCTGCCCCGGTCGCTGAAACGGCTTCGGAGCCAACTCCGGTTGAATCGGCCCCGGTGATCGACGAACCTCAACCGTTCGCCGAAGAAATCACACCGCGTCACACTGAAGCCCTGGAAAAAGAGCACGAGCCTAAACCTCACGCCTGATTCCATCGCTCAATAAAAAGCCCCGCCTGGTGATGCCAGGCGGGGCTTTTTATTTTGGCTCAAATGTGAGATCACCATCGCGAGCAGGCTCGCTCCCACAAGGGATCTGCGTCGATATTCACCTTGGAACACTGTGGGAGCGGGCTTGCTCGCGAACGCGGTGATTCAGCTTGCACTGATGTTGAAAGTGCCTCCGTTTTCGCGAGCAAGCCCGCTCCCACAGGGGATTTTTCGGCAATCACAAATTCTCACCCACCGCAGAACCTGTGGGAGCGAGCCGGCTCCGGGCGGCGTTCCGACGATAGCGGTGGTCCAGTCACCATCAATGTTGTTGCTGGAAACTCAAAGCCTCAGGCACATCCACATCCCAAACCACCCCGGGATCGTCCACGGCGATCTCGACCACTCGTGCTCCGGCAAAAAGCACCTTGGCGCCTTGATCACCGCTAAGCGCCATCAATTTCGGGCCAAAGACACGGCCAAAGCCCACGGGATGGCCGTATTCACCCGCAAGGACTGGCACATAGATGCCGTTCTCACGAATCCCGGCGGCCACCTGTTCATAGCTCGACGGCAGGATGAACGGCATGTCGCCCAGCACGATCAACCATCCATAGAGGTCCGGACAGGCCTGGACACCGGAGGCAATGCTGTCACCCAGGCCCGGCGAATCCAACTCCACGACATCGCAGCCGTAGGCTTGGGCCATGCGTATGACCTGAGGCCGTTCGCTGCTCGTCACCAACACGCGCTTTTCCAGCGATGCAGGCAGATTCACCAGCACCTGCTCGATCACCGAACGAACAGCGCCGTCGCGTCCCGTGCAGTCGGCCAGCAACTTATCCTTGTCAGGACCTGCAACCTGCCGGAAACGACTGCCCGATCCAGCGGCGAGAATGATCACGCCAATCGATTCACCCATGTGCCCTCCTCGTCCACGAGTTACAACGGCTTCTTCTGCCGCAGCTCAACGCCGTTCTTGATGGCCACGATCTCGGCCAGCAGCGACAAGGCGATCTCCGCTGGAGTGTGGCTGCCGATGTGCAGGCCGATAGGACCGTGCAGCCGCTCGATGGCCTCTGCTGACAAGCCTAGCTGAAGCAGATTGTCCCGGCGCTTCTGGCTGTTGACCCGCGATCCCAGGGCCCCCACATAAAAAGCCGGGGAATCCAGGGCGGTCAGCAAGGCCATGTCGTCCAGGCGCGGATCATGGGTCAGGGCAACGATTGCCGTGCGCTCGTCGGTCTGGATATTCAACACCGCCTCATCGGGCATCCCCGAGACGAAGCGGCCGTGCTGTTCTTCCCAACCGTAGACGAACTCCTTGCGCGGATCGCAGATCAGCACTTCGAAGTCCAGCAACCGGGCCATTTCCGCCACATAGCGTGACAACTGCCCGGCACCGATCAGCAGCAGTCGCCAGCGCGGCCCGTAGATAGCGCGCAGGGTCCGGCTGTCGAAAACCAACACGTCGCTCTTACTGGCGGGCGTCAACGCCACATGGCCGGTGGCGATGTTCAACTCACGGGCGACAATCTGATGGGCTTCGCAACGCTCCAACAGGTCGGCCACCCATTGTGGGTCACCGACCCGCTCTTCCGTCAGGCGCAAGGTACCGCCACAGGGCAAGCCGAAGCGCGCTGCCTCCTCGCGGGTGACACCGTAGGTGATCATCCGCACCGGCGGCCCGTCCGCCGGAATCCGGCCATCATGCAGCCGGGCGATCAGGTCATCCTCGACACAACCGCCCGACACCGAACCGATCACCACGCCGTCTTCGCGCAAGGCGAGCATCGCCCCCGGAGGTCTCGGCGCGGTGCCCCACGTCTGGACCACCGTGAACAACACCACGCGCTGCCCGGCGCGGCGCCATTGCAGCACGCTACGCAGGACGTTCAGGTCAACGCTGTCCATCAGGCCTTGGCCTGCTGCCAGCCCTGCAACTGGTAGCGTACCGGCAGGTTGCGGATGCGTTGGCCGGTGGCTGCGAAAATGGCGTTGCACAGCGCCGGCGCAATCGGCGGCACCCCTGGCTCGCCGACACCGCCCAACGGCACCTCGCCCGGCGGCGTGACCAGGTGTACCGCCACTTCCTTGGGCGCCAGGGACATGCGTGCCACTTCGTACATGTGGAAGTTGTCCTGCTGGACCTTGCCATCCTTGAAGCTGATCTCCCCCACCATCGCATTACCCAGGCCCATGACGCAGGCGCCTTCGAACTGAGAGCGGATGCGCTCGGGGTTGATCTGCGGACCGCAGTCGACGGCAATATTGGCCTTGTGCACGATCACCGTACCGTCCTCCTTGACCTCCACCTCGATGGCGGCCGCCACGTAGGTAACGAAGCTGTAATGCACCGCCAGCCCGAGGCCACGGCCCTTCGGCAGCTTCTGCCCCCAGCCGGCCACCTTGGCAGCGGTTTCCAGCACGGTACGGATCCGCGCCGTATCGATGGGATAGCGCTCGGGGGATTCACCGTAGTTCCACTCTTCATTCAAGGTACGCGGGTCGATCTTACGATCCGGGCCGAGCAACTTGAGGTGGTATTGCAGCGGATCCTGACCGGCCTTGTGGGCCAGTTCGTCGATAAAGCTCTGGATGGCAAAACCGTGGGGGATGTTCGACACCGAGCGGTACCAACCCACCCGAGTGTGGGCCACCGCTTCCGGGTTCTCCAGGCGCAGATTGGGAATGGCGTAGGCCATGTTGGTCACGCCCATGCCCACTTCGAACGGTGCTTCATGAACCATATTCGGCGCGAACAGCGCGGTGATACTCGGGGCCACGGTGCGATGCAGCCAGCCGGACGGCATCCCGTCCCGGTTCAAGCCGGCCTTGAGGTATTCGGCCGAAACGGTGTGGAAATACGAGTGATGAATGTCATCCTCGCGGGTCCATTGCACCCGGATTGCCTGGCCCGCAAACTCCTTGGCCAGCACCGCGGCCTCGACGACGAAGTCAGGCTTGGATTTGCGGCCAAAGCCGCCACCCAGCAGCGTAATATTGATCGTGACCTTTTCGAACGGGATGCCCAACCGTTCGGCGACGCGCTCACGGGTCACCTGTGGCGCCTGGCTCGGTGCCCAGGCTTCGCACTGGCCATCCTTGAACCGGGCAATGGCCACCATCGGTTCCATCGGCGACTGGGATAGGTGTGGCAGGTAATACGAGGCTTCCAGGGACGAATCGGCCTTCGCCAGGGCATCATCGAGGTCGCCAGTGCTGCGCAGGACTTTCCCGGGCTTGAGGGCCGCGGCCTCGAGCTCCTTGCGATAAGCGACCGAGTCATACCCCGCATTCGGGCCGTCGTCCCACTCGATTTTCAGCGCATCGCGCCCCTTGATTGCAGCCCAGGTGTTCTTCGCCACTACCGCCACGCCACCCAGGGGCTGGAACTCCGAAGGCAACGGACGCCCTTCTATCTGCACCACCTTGACCACGCCCGGTACTTTCAGCGCGGCGCTGTCGTCCACGCTCCTGACCTTGCCCCCGTAGACCGGCGGACGCGCCACGACGGCGTAGAGCATGCCGTCGAAATGTACATCGGCACCGAACACGGCACGACCGTTGACGACGTCGGCACCGTCGATGGCCCGGCTCGCTTCCTTGCCGATGTAGCGAAACTCGGCGGGTTGCTTGAGGCGCAAGCTGTCACGGGCCGGCACCGGCAAGGCGCTGGCAGCAGCAGCCAATGCACCGTAACCCAGTTTCCGACCGGAAGGCTGGTGCACCACGTTGTGCAACTGGGCATGGCACTCACCCACCGGGACGTTCCATTGGGCCGCGGCGGCCTGCTCCAGCATGGTCCGCGCTGCGGCGCCGCAACGGCGCATCGGTTCGTACCAGTGGCGCATGCTGCGCGAACCGTCGGTGTCCTGGTTGCCGAAACGCGCCTCATCGGCAGGTGCCTGCTGCACCTTCACCAATGCCCAGTCGGCGTCGAGTTCATCGGCAACGACCATACTGAGGCTGGTGCGCACACCCTGGCCCATTTCCGAACGGTTGCAGATCACCGTCACGCTGCCGTCGGCGGCAATGCTCACGTACACCTTCGGGTCGTCGACCGCGCCATGGGGCATGCCCTCGGCACCGAATTTCTTTTCCTCGGCAAAAACATCCGGCAGACCCCAGCTGGCGGCCAGCACCAGCACGCCGGTGGCGCTCGCACCCTTGAGGAAGCCACGTCGACTGAGATTGCTCAGCACGAAATCATTGGGCAGACGGCTCATGCCTTGGCCTCCTTCAGGTGGGTGGACGCCTGGCGGATCGCAGTCTTGATCCGGTTATACGTGCCACAACGGCAGATATTGCCGACCATGGCTTCCTCGATCTGCTCATCGCTCGGGTTGGGGTTGTTCTTGAGCAATGCGGTGGCGGACATGATCTGCCCGCCCTGGCAGTAGCCGCATTGGGCTACGGCGGTATCGAGCCAGGCCTTTTGCACGACCTGACCCACCGGGTCGGCATGCAGCCCGTCGATGGTACTGACGTTCTGCCCCTGCACCGAGCCGATCGGCGTGATGCAACTGCGCGCCGGGGCGCCGTCGATGTGGATGGTGCACGCGCCGCACAGGCCCATGCCGCAGCCGAATTTGGTGCCGTTGTACCCAGCGACATCGCGGATAGCCCACAGCAGCGGCATGTCCTCGGTCACATCCAGTTGATGGTCTTGTCCATTGAGTTTCAGGGTAATCATGGGCACGCCCGCATAGTTATCGAGTTATGGGGTCGAGCAATCTGCCGCTTGGAGAACGGTTCGGTGTCGCAGACTGGCTCAGGCTGATAGGGCTCTCTTATGTAGACACAGGCGTCTGCATCGGGCCTTGCGCGATGCGATGGTCGCATCGTCAGCAGATTAAATTAACCCAGGTTCAAGCAAAACGCCCTGCACAATCCTGCACAAATGATGCTTGTGCGAGGTTCGTGCAGGGCGTTCCCGGTTCATGATGAACCTTGGCTCAGTAGCGGTTGGGCTCCATTTCCAGATCAACCTGGAAACGTTCGGCAATATCTTTCTGGATGCGCTGGGCCAGGTCCAGCAGTTGCAGGCCAGTAGCCTCGCCATAGTTGACCAGCACCAGCGCCTGCAACTTATGCACCCCAGCATCGCCCTCACGAAAGCCCTTCCAGCCAGCACGCTCGATCAACCAGCCCGCGGCGATTTTCATCTGGCCCTCGGGTTGTGGATAAGCCACCAGGTCGGGGTATTGCAGCTTGAGTTGCGCGACATGCGTGGCCGGCACCAGCGGATTCTTGAAGAAGCTGCCGGCATTGCCCAGCACGGCCGGGTCCGGCAACTTTTCGCTGCGGATGCTGCAAATGGCCCGGCTGACATCGATGGGCGTCGGTTGGTCGATGCCCTGTTCGGTCAACCGTTGACGGACCGGGCCATATTCCAGATGCAGGTGGGCGGCGCGGCTGAGGGCGAAGCGCACCCGTAGGATCAACCAACGACCCGGCTGCTGCTTGAACAGACTATCACGGTAGGCAAAACGGCATTCTTCGAGGGTGAAATCCCGCAACTCGCCGGTATGGCGATCCAGGGCGGTGAGCCCGGCAAAGACGTCCTTTATTTCCACGCCATAGGCGCCGATGTTCTGCATCGGCGCGGCGCCTACCGTACCGGGGATCAGGCTGAGGTTCTCCAGCCCCGCCCAGCCTTGCGCCAACGTGTGCTGGACGAAAGGATGCCAAGGCTCTCCGGCCTCGGCCTCGATCACTACCCGTTCCCCCTCATCGCTCAGCAGGCGGACCCCGCGACTGACCATGCGCAGCACCAGGGCATCGATGTCGCCAGTGAGCAGCAGGTTGCTGCCACCACCGATCACCAGCAGCGGCACCCCATGCCCGGCGGCGTAGGCCAGCGCCTCGCGCACCTGTGCATCCTCGTGGGCCTCGGCGAACAACCTGGCCCTGACGTCCACGCCGAAACTGTTGAAAGGCTTGAGGCTGACGCCGGCCTGTACCTGCAAGCTCATAGCCGTCCCTTCAATTCGATCACCAGGCGATCCGTGGCGCATTCGATCAGGTCCAGGACCTGTTCGAAACCCTGCTCGCCGTCATAGTACGGGTCCGGCACGTCATCGACGCCGGCCTCGTAGCGGCGCAGGAACAAGTCCAGTTCAGCCCGGCCGTTGGCTGGCTGCAGAGCCTTGAGATTGCGCAGGTTGCTGCTGTCCATCGCCAGGATCAGGTCATAGGCGGCGAAATCGGCGCGGCTGACCTGCCGGGCACGCTGGGCCGACAAATCATAGCCGCGCCGCAAGGCAGCGGCCTGGCTGCGCTGATCCGGCGGCTTGCCCACGTGCCAGTCACCGGTACCGGCGGAGGCCACTTCTACCTGCCCGAACAGCCCGGCCTCGCGCAGTTTGTGCCGCAGGATGCCTTCGGCGGTGGGCGAGCGGCAGATGTTGCCGAGGCAGACGAACAGAACCCGCATCAGGCCTCCAGCAGGCGACGGACGCGCTCAAGGTCTTCGACCGTGTCGACACCGGTTGGCGGTGCAATCAACGCATCGGCCACATGGATCCGCACACCGTGCCAGAGCGCGCGCAGCTGCTCCAGGGCCTCGGTGTTTTCCAACCAGCACGGGCCCCAGGCGACGAAGTCCTGGAGAAACCCCGCGCGGTAGGCATAGATGCCGATGTGGCGACGGTACGGCACGCCTTCGGGCATGACGTCACGGGTTTGAGCGAACGCATCTCGCGCCCAGGGCAACGTAGCGCGACTGAAGGTCAGCGCCAGGCCATTCAGATCGCTGATCACCTTGACCACGTTCGGGTTGAACAGCGTCTGCACATCCTTGATCGGCTCGGCCAGCGTCGCCATGCGCGCTTCGGGATGGGCCGCCAGGTTGGCCGCCACCTGGTCGATCACGCTGGGCGGGATCAGTGGCTCGTCGCCCTGTACGTTGACCACGATGGCGTCGGGTTCCAGGCCCAGTTTCGCGGCGACTTCCGCCAGGCGATCAGTACCGGAATTGTGGTCTTCGCGGGTCATGACCACCTCGGCGCCAAAGCCCTCGCAGGCCTCGACGATGCGCAGGTCGTCCGTCGCCACCACCACACGCTGGGCGCTGCTCTTGCAGGCCTGTTCCCATACGTGCTGGATCATCGGCTTGCCGGCGATCGACAACAGCGGTTTACCGGGCAAGCGCGTCGAAGCGAAGCGCGACGGGATCACAACGGTGAAGGCGACGCTCATTTATCCAGGCGCTCATCGGTGGTCAGGGTCCGGGCTTCGCTTTCGAGCATCACCGGGATGCCATCACGGATCGGGTACGCCAGGCCGGCGCCCTTGCTGATCAGCTCGGTCTTGTCGGCGCTGAGCTTGAGCGGGCCTTTGCAAACCGGGCAGGCCAGGATGTCGAGCAGTTTGGTGTCCATGGAATTTCCCCTGGATAAGGTTCTTAAGGTAATAGCCGATCCGGCAACAGGCGCATCAACTGCGTATCGAACCAGGCCTCGAAGGCCGGTGAAGGCGCGGCGTCCACCGCCAGGTACCACCAGTCGGGCGCGGCGAAGGCACGGCATTTGACCGCGTCCTTTTCCGTCATGACCACCGGCAATGGCGGTGTGAAATTCAAGGCCTCGACGCTGTATTCGGCATGGTCGGCGAACCCGTGCGGTACAGGCCGCCAGTGTAGCGTTTCGAGGGCCTTGAAGAAACGTTGCGGATTGCCGATACCGGCCACGGCGTGCAAGGCCTGGCCGGGCGGGAAATGGTCGAGCGGGCGTCGTTCGCCACTGGCCAGATTCACCAGGGCGGTGGGCCGCAGCTCGAAGGCGAAGCCGTCTTCATGGTCGGCACTGGCGCCGTTGTACAGCACCGCATCCACCGACTGCAGGCGCTCGACCGGTTCGCGCAACGGACCGGCAGGCAGGCAACGCCGATTGCCCAGGCCGCGGGCATTGTCGATCAACACCAGCTCAAGGTCGCGCGCCAGCCGGTAATGCTGCATGCCATCATCGGACAGGATCAGGTCCAGCGGTTCCGATGCCAGCAGCGCCTGGACCGCGCGGCTGCGGTCCGGGTCGATCATCAGCGGCACGCCGGTGCGCTGCACGATCAGCAACGGCTCGTCGCCGGCGATCCCGGCGCCCTGGTCGGCCTCGACTCGCCACGGCAGCTGCGGCGGCTTGGCACCATAGCCGCGGCTGACCACGCCAACCCGCAGGCCAGAGCGCTGGCAGTGCTGGATCATCCACAGGATCATCGGCGTCTTGCCGGTGCCGCCCACGGTGATGTTACCCACCACCACCAGCGGCACGGGCGGCTGATAGATATCGCCCTCGCCTGCCAGGAAACGCTGGCGCTTGCCGACCACCACGCGTCGGTACAGCCACTCCAGTGGCCGCAACAACGCCAGGGCCGGATGACCGTCATACCACGCGGCGAGCAATCGATCGGACATGGCCATCAGGGTGCGGGCGCCGCCTCGACCGTGGTCATGCGCAGATGGCTGAAGCCGAGCTTGCCGGCGGCGTCCATGGCAGTGATGACCGATTGATGGGGGGTCTTGCCATCGGCGCTGATGGACAGCGGCAGGTTGGTGTCGCCGCCGGACTCTTTCTGCAACGCCTCGATCAGGGTCGCCAGGTCGCTCTTGGGTAAGAGCTGGTTGTTCACCGAAATCGACCCTTGCGCGTTGATGGTGATTTCCAGACTCTTCAACTGCTGGTCTTCGGCTGGCGAACCGCTGACCGCCTGTGGCAATTCCACCTTGAGCTGGGTTTCCCGGGTGAAAGTGGTGGTCACAACGAAAAACAGCAGCAGGATGAACACCACGTCGATCAACGATGCGAGGTTGATCTCGATGTTTTCCCGTGGTTTGCGGCGGAATTTCACTTCTTGCTCCCGGCCAGGTCCACGTCACGATCACCCTGCACCACCTCGACCAACTTGATCGCTTCCTGCTCCATGCCCACCACCAGCTCATCGACGCGGCGCTGCAGGAACCGGTGGAAGAACACCGACGGAATTCCGACCATCAGGCCAGCGGCGGTGGTGATCAGGGCCTTGGAGATACCACCGGCCAGCACCGAGGCATTGGTGCTCATGCCGGACCCGGTAAAGGCGCTGAAAATATCGATCATGCCCAGCACCGTACCCAGCAGGCCCAGCAGCGGGGCCATGGCGGCGATGGTGCCGAGGGCGTTGATGTAGCGCTCCAGCTCATGAATGACCCGTGCCGCGGCCTCTTCGATACACTCTTTCATGATTTCGCGACCATGTTTGGAGTTCGCCAGGCCAGCCGCCAGGATTTCACCCAACGGCGAACTGGCCCGAAGCTCCTTGAGCTTGTCCTTGTTCAGTTGCTTGTCCTTGATCCAGACCCAGACCTGCCCGAGCAAATGCTCCGGCGTCACGCGGCTGGCCCGCAGGGTCCACAGGCGTTCGGCAACGATACCCAGTGCCGCGATGGAACTCAGAATGATCGGCAACATCATCCAGCCGCCGGATTTGACCAATTCCCACACAGTGACTGCCCCCTCGAAAAAGTGCGCCACTTTATCATAGAGACTCGCCATGGAGGCCCCGCCCCGCCGATAACTGCGCCTGGAAGCGACCTGGGTCAATGTCCGGCTCATGGCCCCGCAGGCGGCGGATCGCGCCAGTATCGCCGGCGGCGGGCCTGGGAGTCCGGCACCTCGAAGGCCCCTAGTTGCAGACGAATGGCGCCTTGTTCGGCACTGTCGTAGATGGCCATGCCCAACCGTCGATACCGGGCCATCACCTGGGGATGGGGATGGCCGAACGTGTTGCCTTGACCTCGGGAAATCAAAATCGAATGCGGCTCGAGGCGCGACAGCAATGCCATGGACGATGAACTGCGACTGCCATGATGGGGCGCGGCCAGCCACTGGGTCGGCACTGCCAGCGGGCCATTGAGCAAGGCACGTTCGGCATGGACGTCGATATCGCCGGTCAACAGCAACCGCTCGCCGTTGGCTTCGACCAGCAGCACACAGGATTTCTGGTTGCTTTCAAGAGCCGATGACCATTGCCACACTTCGAAGCGGACGCCGTCCCACTCCCACTGTTCGCCGCTGTCGCAAGCCTCGGCTTCAAGGACGACAGGCAGCGCGGCCGGATCGCCGCTGATCACCCGCAGCGTTGCCAGCCCGTTGCGCACGGCCTGGGCGCCACCGGCGTGATCGGCATCGGCATGGCTGAGCAGCATCAGGTCCAGCTTCCGTACACCCAACTTGCGCAAGGTCGGCAGCACGACACGCTCGCCCACATCGGCATCGCCAAAACGAGGCCCTGCGTCATAGAGCAGGCTGTGACGACGGGTGCGCACCAGCACTGCCAGTCCCTGGCCCACATCCAGTTGCCAGACCTCCGCTCGCCCTGGCGGCACTTCTTCCTGTGGCGCAAACACCATCAGCAGCAACATCGGCCAACCCAGCACACGCAGCGGTACGCCCTTTGGCAGTAACAGCACGACAGCGCCAAGCGCGGCGATGCACCACGCCCACAGAGGGATCGGGACGGGGACCCAGGCCGGTATTCGCCCGGCCACCAGCGCAAGGCCCTTGAACAGCAGATCGAGCAAGCCCCCGGCAATCCATAGCAGCGCTTCGCCGATGAGCGGTACCGGCAGCAACACCGTGCCGAGCAATGCCGACGGCAATACCAGCAGGCTGATCCAGGGCACCGCCAACAGGTTCACCAGCGGCCCGCTGAGACTCACCGGCAGGCCCAATATCAGCAACAACGGGCATAGCCCGACCGCCACCAGCCACTGGGCGCGGGTCCAGGTTTGCCACCAGCGCCAGGGCCCCAGACGCCCGCCGAACGTGAACATCAGTACCGCGACCGCGGCAAATGACAACCAGAACCCCGGTCGCAGGCTGGCCAAGGGATCGAACAACAGCACCCCATCGAAGGCCAGCAACCACGCCCGCCAGGAGTCGGGATGCTTGAAGCGCAAGCGCCACAACAGCACCAGGCCGATCATCGCACAGGCCCGCCGCACCGGCACTTCGAACCCGGCGAGCAAACCGTAGCCCAGGGCCGCGATGAAGGCCAAGGCACAGGCCCAAGGTAACCACGGCAGACGTCTCGGCCACAGGCCATAACGCGCCGCACCGGCCACCAGCAGGTACATAAGGCCTGCAAGCAGGCCGATGTGCTGACCGGAAATCACCAGCAAATGGACAGTGCCGGTGTCCTGCAATACCTGCCAGTCTTCACGGCTCAACCCGCCACCATCGCCCAGGACCAATGCCATCAGCGCCCCGGAGCGGCCTTGGGCATCGACCTGTGCCAGCGCTTGGCGCACCCCGTCGCGCCAAGCGCCCCGGGCCGATTGCAAGCGCCGGCCATCCTTGACCGTACCGGTAGCGCCAGTGCCCCGGCTCAACAACCAGGCTTGATGGTCGAAACCGTGTGGGTTCAACAGCCCGGCAGGCCGCTTGAGCTTCACCGCCAGCCGCCACCGCTCGCCACTGCTCACCGGTGGCCCGCCGAACCAGGCCAGGCGCATTGACGTCGGCAGGCGGGTGCGTCGCGATCGGGCCTCGACCAGATCGAAGCGCACCACGCCTTCACTGTATTGCGGCAAACCGATGACCCGTCCTTCAACCCAGCGGGTTTCACCATCCAGTGCGGCCGGTAGGCGTTCGTCCAATGCTGTTTGCGCCGACAGGCAGGCCCAGGCCAACCCCAACAGGAAAAAACCCAGCGGATACGCTCGAAACGGCAGCACCATCAGCGCCAGGATCGGCATCGCCGCGACCAGCCACAACGGCGGCAACGCCGGAAAGAAAACCGGGGCCACCAGCCCCAGTGCAAGCGCGACCAACCCTGTGCGCATAACCCGTCCTTGAGAGTCCTTTCTCCAGGCTTAGCCGGTCTGCGGCACCGTGCGCGTTATCAATTGTCACAAACTCTGAATCTGCCGGTCTTAGAATCCGGACATACTTGCCGCTTCATTGCTTTGAACCGACCGAGAAGCCTTATGCCCCGGCGCCTATTCAAACGTTACATGCCTGACCCAGCTAGCATTCGGGAACACAAATCCTTACGCTTTCTCGGCACCCTGCTGCATGACCCCAACCTCTGGCACCTCAATCGTCACTCCGTGGCCAGGGCCATGGCGGTCGGCCTGTTCGCGGCTTTTCTCCCCATTCCCTTGCAGATGCTCCTGGCGGCAGCATTGGCCGTTGCAGTGCGGGGCAACATTCCGATTGCGGTAAGCCTGGTCTGGCTGACCAACCCCATCACCATGCCCGCGGTATTCTTCTGCACCTACCAGACCGGCGCCTGGCTGATGGACGTGCCTGCCCGGACGCTGCCGGACGAACTGACCTGGGCGTGGATCACCGAACAACTGTCCACCTTGTGGCAGCCGTTCCTGCTGGGGTCGGTGGTGACCGGCTTGGTGCTTGGCGCCCTGGCCTACTTCGTCACCATGAGTTATTGGCGCTGGTGGGTGGCCCGGCAATGGCACCGGCGCAAGAAAAGCCGGATGTGAGATACGAAAAGGCTCCATTTCAGGGGCCCGTTTTTTGGGTGCTTGTCCTGGCCCCTTCGCGGGCAAGCCCGCTCCCACAGGAACAGGAGTCGTGTACAAATTCTCTGTGGGAGCGGGCTTGCTCGCGAAGAAGGCGACGCGCTCTCGCTTATGTACGCATGCCACGCCCACTGACCAGCAACCGGGCGCAACCGATATACAGCACCACGGTCGCCACCAGCATGAAAGTGATCGCAACGCTGATGCGGATATCCGATACCCCGAGGATGCCGAAGCGGAAGGCGTTGACCATGTGCAACACCGGGTTGGCCAGGGACACGGTCTGCCAGAACGGTGGCAACAGGGAAATGGAATAGAACACCCCGCCCAGGTAAGTCAGCGGCGTGAGCACGAACGTGGGGATGATGGAAATGTCATCGAAGTTGCGCGCAAACACGGCGTTGATGAATCCCAGCAATGAAAAGATCGTCGCCGTGAGCACCACCACCAGTACCGTCACGCCCAGGTGATGCACCTGCAGATGGGTAAAGAACAGCGACAGCAAGGTCACGATCAGGCCCACCGCCAGGCCGCGCAACACGCCGCCCAGGGTGTAGCCGATCAGGATCGTATGGGGCGAAACCGGCGACACCATCAACTCTTCGATCGAGCGCTGGAACTTGCTGCCGAAGAAGCTCGACACCACGTTGCCGTAGGAGTTGGTGATCACCGACATCATGATCAGCCCCGGCACGATGTAGTCCATGTACGTGAAACCGCCCATGTCGCCGATCTGCCGACCGATCAGGTTGCCGAAGATCACGAAGTACAAAACCATGGTGATGGCCGGCGGCAGCAGGGTCTGCGGCCAGATCCGCGTGAAGCGCCGGACTTCACGGTAAACGATGGTATTGAGGGCGATGAGGTTGGGTCGTAGTTCGGAACTCATACCGCCACCTTTGCCAGGTTTTTTTCCACCAGGGACACGAACAGCTCCTCAAGGCGATTGGTTTTGTTGCGCAGGCTCTGCACTTCGATGTTCTGCAGGGCCAGTTGAGTGAACAACCCGGTGATGCCGACGCTTTTATCCACCTGGACTTCCAGGGTGCGATGATCCACCAGTCGGGCCGGATAGCCGATCAATTGGGGGGCGGCCTTCAGGTCGCCCTTCAGATCCAGCAGGAACGTCTCCACGTGCAGTTGGCTGAGCAATTGCCGCATGCTGGTGTTCTCGACGATGGTGCCGTGGTCGATGATGCCGATGTTGCGGCACAGCTGTTCGGCCTCTTCCAGGTAATGGGTGGTGAGGATGATGGTGATGCCTTTCTGGTTCAGCTCGGTCAGGAAGGTCCACATCGATCGACGCAACTCGATGTCCACGCCTGCGGTCGGTTCGTCGAGGATCAGCAGGCGCGGCTCATGCACCAGCGCACGGGCAATCATCAGTCGGCGCTTCATGCCGCCGGACAATGAACGGGACGGCACGTCACGCTTGTCCCACAACCCCAACTGGGTCAGGTACTGCTCGGCTCGCTCGTTGGCGATCTTCGGCGGGATGCCGTAGTAACCCGCCTGGGTCACGACGATGTCGAAAGTCTTTTCGAACTGGTTGAAATTGAACTCCTGGGGCACCACGCCGATGCAGCGCTTGAGCGCCGCGGGCTCGCGGTCCAGGTCATGGCCGAAGACATTCACCGTGCCACTGGTCTTGTTCACCAGGGTGGAAAGAATGCCGATGGTGGTGGATTTGCCGGCACCGTTGGGGCCGAGCAAGGCGAAAAAATCACCTTCGGCGACGTCCAGATCGATACCACTCAGGGCCTGGAAACCGTTGCCGTAGGTTTTGGTTAGCTGCCGGATGGACAGAGCGGAACTCATATCGGATCTACGCACCAAGAAGAGAGGAAAGGAATACATGAGGGCGCGCGGCGAGCAATACAACCATGGCGCACGAAGGCCATGGTGCTTGGCGCCGCCGCACAAGTACAGTCACGCGTGTCGATAGTAAGTATTAAGTCAACGCGGTCATGACGGCCTTGCGGTAAGCCGGACGCTGCTGCAACCGCCGGTACCAGGCTTCGAGATGAGGCTGCGCCACCCGCTCGATGGGCATTTCGAGCCAAGCATAGATGAAACTGCCCAACGGAATGTCGCCCATGCCGATTTCCTCACCCGAGAGATAGGGCCGCTCACTCAAGGCCTCGTCTGCCATTGCCAGCAAGCCCTCGCATTCCTTGATCGCCGCCCGGATGGCGGGCCAGTCCTGTTGCTCGGCTGGCGTGCGCAGCACGCCCCAGAACACGGTGCGGAACGGTCCGGCAAAGGACGACGTGGTCCAGTCCATCCATTTGTCAGCCGTGGCCCGCGCCTGGAGATCGGTCGGGTACCAGGCTGAACCGGGTGCATGACGAGCCAGCAGATAACGCACGATAGCGTTGGATTCCCACAGCACGAAACCGTCGTCTTCGATCATTGGGACACGGCCGTTGGGGTTCTTCGCCCGATACTCCGGCGTGTCCACCACCCCGAATGCGCCGCCCGCATCGATGGCCTCGAAGGCCAGCCCCAGCTCTTCGGCGCACCACAGTGCCTTGCGGACATTCGATGAATTCTTCCGGCCCCAGATCTTCAGCATCACGGTTCCCCTCAGTGGATAAATGCCGCAGCAGCATACGCCGGATCAGTCGCGACTCAAATTGTCACCACGATCCAGAGCCTAACTTTTCCCTGTGGCGAGGGGATTTATCCCCTTGCCACAGTTTTTGCGTTTCGCCCTGGTCATCTCACGTCTCAAACCTATCTGCGGCTAATGCCATTTCAGCCAAACAATGGCGCTTTCTCACTTTTGCAACGAACCATTTCCCACGCTTGTTGCCAACCAGACTGGCGCAATGCATCCGGGGTTTCCCACGAAATCAATCACATCGCGCCGACCGCCGCTTTTACAGATGCCGTCTAAGCTCTGTGGGTCGGTTTTGCCCTGGTTCACGGAGGACTACCTATGCTGTTGTTGTGGATACTGGTTCTGGTCGTCGGGATAGCCTGGTTGGCGCATCGGCGCATCGCCCCGCTGCCCGCGCTGGGTATCATCGCGGTGTACCTGCTGGCGATGGGCATATTCAGCCATGCGCCGGGCGCGCTGATGCTGATCCTCTGGGTCGTGCTCGCCGCCATCGCGGCGCCTTTGCTGCTGCCGGACCTGCGCCGCCGATATTTCAGCGCGCCGATGTTCGACTGGTTCCAGAAGACCCTGCCGCCCATGTCGGAGACCGAACGCGATGCCATCGACGCCGGTACGGTGTGGTGGGATGGCGAGCTGTTCAGCGGCCGTCCGGATTGGGACCAATTGCTGGCCTATCCCAAGGTGCAACTGACCGAGGAAGAACAGGCATTCCTCGACGGTCCCACCGAAGCACTCTGCGCCATGGTCAGCGATTGGCAGATCGGCCAGGCCATGGACCTGCCGCCCGAAGCCTGGGCACACATCAAGGAGCACGGCTTCTTCGCACTGATCATTCCAAAGGAATACGGAGGCAAGGGTTTCTCCGCCTACGCCCACTCCCAGGTAGCGATGAAACTGGCCACCCGCAGCGGCGACCTGGCCTCCACGGTGATGGTCCCCAACTCCCTCGGCCCGGCGGAGCTGCTGTTGCACTACGGTACGGAGGAACAGCGCGACCATTACCTGCCGCGGCTGGCCCGTGGCGACGATATTCCGTGCTTCGCCCTGACCGGTCCCCTGGCCGGCTCCGACGCCGGGGCCATGCCCGACACTGGCATCATCTGCAAAGGTGACTGGCAAGGCCAGGAAACCCTGGGCCTGCGCCTGAACTGGGAGAAGCGCTACATCACCCTGGGCCCCGTGGCCACCCTCCTCGGCCTGGCCTTCAAGGCCTATGATCCCGATCACCTGCTGGGGGACGAAGAAGACCTGGGCATCAGCCTCGCGTTGATTCCCACCGATACTCCCGGCGTTCATATAGGCCGGCGTCACCTGCCCCTCGGCGCGGCGTTCATGAACGGGCCGAACTGGGGCAAGGATGTGTTCATCCCGCTGGACTTCCTCATCGGCGGCCAGCCCATGCTTGGCAAGGGCTGGATGATGCTGATGAACTGCCTGTCGGTGGGCCGTTCGATTTCCCTGCCGGCCGTGGGCACCGGCGCGGCGAAGTTCACCAGCCTGGTGACCGGCCAGTACGCCCAGGTGCGCGAACAGTTCAACGTGCCGTTGTCCGCCTTCGAAGGCATCCAGGAAGCCATGGCGCGTATCGGTGGCAATGCCTGGATGATGGATGCCGCCCGCATGCTGACCGCCAACGCGGTGGACCTGGGGGAAAAGCCCTCGGTGCTGTCGGCAATCCTCAAGTACCACCTGACCGAACGCGGTCGCGAGTGCATAGGCCACGCCATGGATGTGCATGGCGGCAAAGGCATCATCATGGGCCCGAACAACTACCTGGGGCGCAGCTGGCAAGGCGCGCCGATCTTCATCACCGTGGAAGGCGCGAACATCCTGTCGCGCAACCTGATGATCTTCGGCCAGGGGGCGATCCGCTGCCATCCGTTCGTGCTCAAGGAAATGGCCTTGGCGAGCCGTGAAGACAAGGATCAGGCGCTGGTGGAGTTCGACGGCTTGTTGCTCAAGCACATCGGCTTCGCCATCAGCAACGCCGCCAGCACCCTGGTACTGAACCTGGGCCTGGGGCATTTCGACCGGGCTCCCGGCAACACCCTGAGCCAGGGGTATTTCCGCGCGCTCAATCGACAGGCAGCGGCCTTTGCCCTGTTGGCAGACCTGAGCATGATGCTGCTGGGCGGTGAGCTCAAGCGTCGAGAACGCCTGTCGGCGCGCCTGGGCGATGTGTTGAGCAACCTTTACCTGGCCTCGGCGGCGCTCAAGCGCTATCACGACCTGGATTCGCCGGACCACATGACGCCACTGTTCACTTGGGCGATGGAGGAGAGTCTCGGCCAGTCGGAGCGTGCACTGGACGAACTGCTGGCCAATTTCCCGAACCGGCTGCTCGGTGGCCTGCTGCGCTGTGTGGTGTTCCCCTTCGGCCGTCGCCACAAGGGGCCAAGCGACAGGCTGGACGCAGAAGTGGCGGCAGTGATCGGCCGGGCCAAGGGCGACCCGACCCTCGAGGAATTGCTGCAGGGCTGCTATCGCCCGCTCTCGGTCGACGATCCGGTCGGCGCCCTGCAACATGCCGCCAACCTGCTGACGGCCGCCCAGCCGTTGCAGAAGAAGTTGCACGCGGCGCTCAAGCATGGTCAGCTCAAGGCGGTTCCCGGCGAGCACCTTATCGACGCGGCCCTCGAAGCCGGTGTGCTGCAGGCCGGCGAAGCCCAGACCCTGCATGCCGCCGAAGCTGCGCGGCGCAAGGTGATCGACGTTGACGACTTCGACAAAGAGGCTCTGACGCTCGCCGAGGGCAAGGTTCGTTGATTTAAGGCGAGGAGATTTTTCCCCTCGCCACAAAGGACTGGCCCCACGCTGACCCACGGCGATGTAAAAACCGGCGCAGGGGCTTTATACTCCCGCGCCCGTTTTGCTCTTGAGGACTTATCTCGTGTCCAATGTCGTTGCCGATCACCTTGTCTTGCTCGACCACTTGCGCAGCATCCTGGTCGCCGTAGGTGAGGCCGAACAGGTTCCCGAAGAAAGCCATGCGCTGTTCCTGGAGCGCTTCGATGAATTGCGCGCGCAACTGCCCGTCGACCCCATCGAAAGCCAGTATTTGGGCCAGGACCTCCTCTGCCAGGTAATCGTCCGTTATCCACAGATCGCCCACCTGGTGCCGCGTGACCTGCTGTGGTATTTCGGGGGCGATTGCCTGCACTACATGCCCGACGAGGAAATCGACCTGTACCAGGCCCTCGAAGAACGTCGTTTCGAAGCCGAACAGAACGACGAACCTTTCGACTGGAACCAGGAAAAGCAATTGCTGGCGATGTCTGACCAGGACAGCAAGCACTGATTGCGATCAGTCATGCAAAGGCCCGCACGGTTAACCCTGCGGGCTTTTTTCTTGGTCGGAATCTGACGATCCTGGGCAAGCAAAATACTGTGGGAGCGAGCCTGCTCGCGATAGCGGAGCGTCTGTCACGCAAGTGTTGAATGTGCCAATGCCATCGCGAGCAAGCTCGCTTCGTGGTGGCGTAAAAAATCGTCCGAACGCAGCAACGCCTTCGGACGATCCTTTTGGTTTTCTGCTGGACTCATTTGCTGCTGCCGATTTCTCCTCCCGAATCCTGGTCAAAGAACTCCGGAATCGGATAGTTGAAACTATTGAGCCAGCGCTGCATGGCCATTTCACGCTCGGCGGCGGAGACGGTTTGCAGATTGGTGGATGCAACCACGCCGCGAATCTGCAACTGCATCCAGCTCTCGGTGCCTTGTTGCGCGGTCGAAGAGGGCCCCGGCTCGATTGCCCAGGCGAAGGTGGACAGGCATGCGATGCAGACGATCAACAGCTGTTTCGTTTTCATCTCTTGAACTCCTCGTAACGCTCTACTTGGCCGCGCCGGATGAAGCATCGACAACCTCATTCGAACGGTCTGCCTGTGTCGTTCCCGTCTTGGTGGCTGCCCCTCTGATCTTCTCTGCGCGGGCCTGGGCATCGGCCACTTGTGCGGGGCTCAGCCTGGCCATGTTCGCGAGTTCGGCAGCTTGCTTCCAGCTGTCCTGGTAGATCAGCAACGTCACCATGTTGAGGGCGGCCAGGGAGTCCGCTTGCCTGAGTTCCATGGCGGTCATGAACTCGAAACGCGCTTCAGGTATCCGGCGTTGATTGAGGTAGACGACGCCCAGGTCATTGCGGATTTTTCCTTCGGTCGGGGCCATTTTCGCTGCGCGCTCAAGGTGTTCGGTGGCGCTGTCATTATCATTCCTGGCAGCGGCCAACTGGCCGAGGCCATGCTCCCCATCGGCGGCCAGGCAGGTTCCGAGCCGGCTCTTATACAACGGTTCGGCTTCGTTACGGCCCATCAGGCGCAGTACCCGGGCCTTGCGCAGGCGGACCTGGACGAGGTCTTCCGGCAGACCTTCGAGGTTCGCCAGGCTGGCATACAGACGCCCGTCATTGGCCATGTCATCCGCCAGGTTCAGGGCCAGTTCCTGATCGGAACTGGGCCTGGCGCAACTGGACGGCCGGGAAGCGACTACGCCGTTACTGGCACAGCCGGCGAGTATCAACGTCGCCGTTATCGCGATCACTGCTTTCATGGAATGTCCTCCGATACCAGGCTGACCCCCCACCCCCTCGCACATCAGGCGCCGGCTCATTGAGAAAGCCCGCTGCGGTTGTCGAACTCACCGTGTTCGAGGAAGTACATGCGATAGAAATTCGGGTCATAGTTGCGCAGCTGTTCACCCGGCAAGGTCGGCAGTTGCGCGTCGGCGGCCAGCGGTTGGACCAGGTGCGGCGTGACGATCATTAACAGTTCCCGTTCTTCACGGTCGATGGAGTGGTTACGGAAGAAGGCGCCGAGAATCGGGATGTCGCCCAGGCCGGGAAATTTGTTCACCTGGGAGGCGTTGCGCGTGCTGATCAGGCCGCTGATGACGAAACTTTCGCCGTCGGCCAGGGCAATGCTGGTATCGGTACGGCGCACGGTGAGCGCCGGAACCAGCGTGCCGGCAATGTTCACGGCATTGGTGAAGTCCAGCTCGCTGACTTCCGGAGCGACCTTCAATGCGATTCGGCTTTTGCCGATGACCGTCGGTGTCAGGGTCAGGCGGATACCGAACTCCTTGTACTCGATAGACACGTTGTCGCTGCCGGCACTGGGCACCGGAATCGGTACCTCGCCGCCGGCCAGGAAGCTCGCGCTCTGCCCACTGAGGGCAACCAGGCTCGGCCGCGCCAGGGTATAGGCAAAGCCGCTGCCTTCCAGCGCGTTGATCATCAGCAAGGTTTGCCCGGTGGCGAAGGACAGGTTGAACATGTCGTTATTGACTGGCAACGAAGGCCGGACCACGCCCCCGATGGTGGGCAGGGTCCTCGGCGAGCCGAACTGGAAGTTGCCGCGGCTGCCGAAGATCGAAGTCGAGGCCTCCTTGAGTTTGGTCCGGCTGACTTCAACGAAACGGATGTCGGTCTGTACCTGGGCGAGCAGCATCGGATCTTCGGACGGCACGCTCGCAGCAGTGGTCAGCGCCTCGGTGGCCCGGCCCTTGACGAAGATCATGCTCTGGCGGGGCATCTTCGAACACGCCGTCCAGACCATCAGGCTGGTAGCGCCCGGTGCTATGCCGGTGAGAATGAAGGCGTCGCTGCCACTGGGCTGCACGTCGGCGATTTTCGGGTCGCCCACTGCCAGTTTTGTCACTGGGGCCAGGATGCGCAATTCGTTCTGGAGCCCCTGGCCAACCTCGAAGGTCGCCGGCAGACTGTCCAGTTGCGAACAATTGCTGGCTGCGGCGTGTGCCGCATCCAGGCCGAGGCCCATCAGGAACAGGCCATGGATAAAGTGTTTTAACGCGGGCGCGGTACGATAGCTCATAGAATGCTCCTCGACAGAACAGGCCGTCCTTGGACGTGACCAGTTGCCTCGGATCATTTATGGGGTCCGGGCTACCCCTGTCTTATCACCCGGAATCAACCCGGGTTATCGAACGGTGACTGATACAAACAGTTCGCGTGGGAGGCGATTTACTGGCCACCTTGCTCACTTCTGATTGACGGTAGTTCACCTATGGCAAAGCGCCACGCCGAAAATAAAAAAAACGTCTGAAAAGTGGCGGAGGTGAAAGCCATGTCAAAATCAGCGTCAATAAACTGTCTTTTACACGATTGAAGTCTTTGTAGGAGCGGGTTTGCTTGCGCAAGCGATCCGTCACGCGACTCTGCATTGGCCGATGGTCAGCTTTCGCGAGCAAGCCCGCACACAGAGGACTTGTGTACACCCAATGCAGTCAGGCCGGCTATAAAGGTCTCCCTCACACAGCTACATATTCCCAAACGCCCTGAACACCCCAATCATGGCCGGCCCAATCGCAACCAGGAAAAAACTCGGCCACAAACAGAAGATCAGCGGAAAAATCAGTTTGGTACCGATCTTCGCCCCCATTTCCTCGGCCGCCTGGGTACGCCTATCGCGGAATTCGTCGGCATAGATACGCAAGGTATCGGCCACGCTGGTGCCGAAGCGGATGCTCTGCGCCAACAGGCTGACCAGCCCCTGGATGTCCTCCAGGCCGGTGCGCATGGCCAGTTGCCGGAGCGCCTCGGTACTGGTGATGCCTGCACGGATCTGCGCATTCACCAGTGCCAATTCCTCGGCCAGTTCAACCTGGCTCACTGCCATTTCCTCGGCCACCCGTTCGATAGTCGTGGGCAGGGCCAGGCCCGACTCGACGCACACCACCATCAGGTCCAGCGCATCCGGGAATGCGGCGCGCAACCGGGTCTGGCGCGCCTGCTTGCGCTTGCCGACATACAGCGCCGGCAGCAGCCAGCCGATGCCCACCATCATGGTCACCCCCAGCAGACCGATGATCACGGACACCTTGATCAGCGGCAGCAGCAAGAGCGCCAGGCCGAGCATCAACAGCGGCAGCATCAGGCGCACGGCCCAGTACATCTGCACCGCCGACGCCGAGCGGTAACCGGCGTGGGTCAGCAGGGTCTGGGTAGCGGACGTCTGGGCCGGGTCTGCCGAAGCGAAGCGCTGGCCGATCCGTTCGAGCAGCAGCTGCAGGTTCCCGGGCGCTTCATGCCCCGCCGCGCTGCCCGAATAGCCGCGCTTGATCAGCGCCAGGCGCCGTTGGACCGGGTCCTGCAACCCCAACATCAGCAACAGCAACGCCACTACGGTCAGCACCGTACTGAGACCAATCGCCGTGACGAACAACAGACGAGCCAACTCTTCGTTCCCGGTAAACCGACTGAGTAACCCGAGCAGAAAATCCATGACTGATACCCCGCGGCAAGACAGCGTTCAAACCTGGATCCGGATGATCTTCCGTATCCAGAAAATCCCGATCAACATGGCGCAGAAGGCACCGATGATCAGTTTGTGGCCTATGGGATCGTTGATCAGCACAGGCATGTAACTGGGGCTCGTGAGCACGATGGCAATCGCCAGCACGAAAGGAATCGCCACCAGCACCCAGGCCGACATGCGCCCTTCCGCCGAGAGGGTCCTGATTTTGCGCTGGAAGCGAAAGCGCCCGCGGATCAACCGACTCAAACGCTCCAGCACCTCGGTCAGGTTGCCGCCGGTTTCGCGGTGGATGAGGATCGAGGTCACCAGCATCATCACCGTCATGCTGGGCATGCGCTCCAGCAGGCCGAGCATGGCCCGACGCACATCGTTGCCATAGTTGATGTCGGCGAAGGTCAGGCCGAACTCCTGGGCCACCGGTCCCTTGTGCTCATCGGCTACCAACCGCAGGGTTTCGTTGAACGGGTGACCGGCGCGCAGGGCCCGGCACATGGCGTCCAGCGCATCCGGCAGACCTTCCTCGAACGCCGCGAAACGCTTGCTGCGGTCACGCAGGATTTTCAGCACCGGCAGCCAGAACAGCGCAAAGCCCGCCAGCAGTGCCAGCCACCAGAGCGGCGAAACCATCAGCACCAAGGCAGCGGCCGCCACGCCCAGGACCAGACCGAGCAGCATCACCCGATAGGCGCGGTACTCATGGCCAGCCTGCTCGATCAGTTGCGTCAGGTTGGCCATGAACGGCAACTGCTCGAGCCGGGCCTCCAGGGGTGACAGGCGCGTCAGGTATTTCTGCCGCAGTACGGTTTGCATATTGGGCAGATGGTTGGCCCTCTCCAGTACATGCAGGCGTCCACGGATGCGCTTGCGCATCTTGCCGGCCTCGCCGAACACCGGCACCACCACGCCCTGGGACAGGAGGAACACCGCGATGAACACCATGCCCAGGAAAATCAGGATGAATTCGGCAGGAATATTGTTCATGACGTCCGGGCCTCCATCCACTCAGGGCGGAACAGGGTCAGCGGCAACTCGATGCCGCGCTTGGCCAGTACATCGCGAAAGGCCGGGATCATGCCGCTGGGTCGATACTCACCCAACACCTCGCCATGCTCGCCGATGCCCTGGCGTGCAAAGCAGAAGATTTCTGTCATGGTGATGACCTCCCCTTCCATACCGTTGATCTCCTGGATGCTTACCACCCGTCGCTTGCCATCTTCTTGACGCTCCAGTTGGATCACTACATCGATGGCCGAGGCAATTTGTTGACGCATGGCCTTGATCGGAAACGTCGCGCCGGTCATCGACACCATGTTCTCGATTCGCCCCAATGCATCCCGTGCGGTGTTGGCATGGATGGTGGTCAAGGAACCATCGTGACCGGTGTTCATGGCTGTGAGCATGTCCAGCGCCTCGGCACCGCGCACCTCGCCAATGACAATCCGGTCCGGACGCATCCGCAGGCTGTTGCGCACCAGTTCCCGCTGGCTCACCTCGCCACGCCCTTCAATGTTCGAAGGCCGGGTTTCCAGGCGCACCACGTGGGGTTGCTGCAGTTGCAGTTCGGCCGAATCCTCGATGGTGACGATGCGTTCGTTGTGCGGGATGAAACTGGACAGCACATTGAGCATGGTGGTCTTGCCGCTGCCGGTGCCGCCGGAAATCAGCACGTTCAGGCGCCCGCGCACGATGGCCTTGAGCAACAGGGCAATGGCCGGGGTCATGGTGCCCACCTGGATCAGGCTATCGGTGTTGAGCAGGTCCACCGCGAAGCGCCGGATCGACATGCTCGGACCGTCAATGGCCAGCGGCGGGATGATCGCGTTGACCCGCGAACCATCCTTGAGCCGGGCGTCCACCAGCGGTGAGGACTCATCGATGCGCCGCCCCAGGCTGGAGACGATGCGGTCGATGATGTTCAACAGGTGCTGGTCATCACGAAAGCGCACATCGGTGCGTTGCAGCTTGCCGAAGCGCTCGACATAGACCGAGGCGAACCCGTTGACCAGGATGTCGGACACGCTGTGGTCGGCCAGCAACGGCTCCAGCGGACCGAGGCCCAGCACCTCGTCGGTGATCTGCTTGATGATCAACTGACGACTGGCGGTGCTCACCGGTGCCGAATGCTCGTCGAGCAGGCGCTGGCAGATATCGCGAATCTGCCGCGAGGCCTCGACCTGTTCGAGGGCGTCGAGCAAGGACAGGTCCATGACCTTGAGCAACTGCTGGTAGATCCTTTCCCGCCACTCGGCCTCCACCGGCGTGACCTGGCTACGGGTTTCGTAGAGCACGTCCGGGACGGCCTGTTCCCAGGCCATCAGTGCCTCTGTCGAGTCCGGCTGGCCGTCGCCGTGCAGGGGGGCCACTGAGGCGCCGGGTTTACCGGACTGTTTGCGCAAGCGGTTGCGAAAATCGCTGATCATGGGTCATCCCCCGAAAAAACGGTTGAAGGCGCGTTTGAACAGGCCTTTGTCTGTGCTCATCTGGTGACCGACCAGGTCTTCGGTCAAATCGCGCAGGGCGACGGTGATGGCCGCCCTCGGCGCGTGCAGCCCCAACGGCACGCCAGTGTTCTGACTCTGGCTGACCAGGTTGAAGTCATTGGGTAATCTGGACAGGTTCGCGCAGCGCAAGGCCTCGCCGATGTCCTTGAGGCTGATTGCGGCCGCCTTGTCATAGCGGTTGACCACGATCTGCAACTGCTCGCCGCGCACACCCAGGTCCTCGCGCAGGATCCGCACCAGGGCACTGGCATCGCGCAGGTGGCTGACGCTCTGTTGCACCACCACGTACACCCGGTCCACCTGCTCCAGCACGGAGCCGGTGAGATGATCGATCTGTCGTGGCAAGTCCACCACCACCCAGTCGTAGCTGGCGCGGGCCAGTTGCAGGAGCGTGTCGAGCTGTTCCGGTTGGGCGTCCTGGGGCAGGCACAATTCGCCAGCTCGACCGCCCAGCACGTGCAGGGTCGGGCTGAAGTGGCTACAAAAACCGCGCAGGGCGATGCTGTCCAGGTCGTCGATCTGCTGCAGCACTTCCAGATGGCTGTGGGACTGCGCCACGTCGAGGTAATGGGTCACGCTGCCGAACTGCAGATCCATGTCCAGCAACAGGGTATTCCCCGCCCGGGCACTCAGTTGTTGGGCCAGGTTGCAGGCCACCAGGGTCCCGCCGGAGCCGCCCTTGGCGCCGATCACGGCGACCAGCTTGCCCTCGGCGCCGCTGCCCAGGCGAACCTCGGCCACCAGGCGATTCAACGCTGCGACCAATTCGGGCTCGGCAATGGGCTCGGGCAGCACGTCACGGGCACCGGCCTGCATGGCCAGGCGCATGGCTTCCTGATCGCCCAACAGGCCGCACACCAGCATCGGTGGACGCTCATGGGCCGGACGCTGCAGCAACGCCGCCAGCTCTTCGCGCCATAAGTGGCTGACCCGCAACAGCAGCAGGTCGGGCATGCGCTCCAGGCCGTAAAGAGGATCGACATGCCCATTACTCACCAGCCGCGTACTGACTTCCAGGCAGGGCATGCGCTGGCAGACGCATTGCAAATCGCGCAGGGACGCCGCGTCGCGGCTGCTGATCAGCAGTCGCAACCCGGCTTTGCCGGTGGCGGTGGGGACTGGGGTTTCTCTGGTGTTCAGCATGGTGTGATCTCCCCGGAATCGGAATGACGCCCAAGGCTTTCGCGTGGCAAGGTTGCCCTGAAGGCGGGCAAGGTAATGGGTACGCCCAAGCCGGGAATGAACAGGTTGAACACATAGCCCTGCACACTCAGCTGAACATAACGGACGGCCCGGAAGCCGTTGACACTGACCGTGTCGGAGGGGTTCGCCACCACGGCGCCGTTGACGTCCAGGTAAGTCAGCGCCAGGTTCGTGGTGGCCAGGCTGCTGATCAGTTGGCTGGTGCCGGCGTCGGTCGCGGCGTTGAAGATGGCCCGGCGCAACACCACCGGATCGCTGATGTTGCACACCGCCGCCAGGCGCGCACCGCGCCGCGCGGCTTCATCCAGGGCGTTGGCGGTGAAGTACAACCGGCCCATCTCCACCACGCCGAACAGCAGGATGAACACCAACAGGCCGACGAAGGAAAACTCAACGATGTAGGTGCCGCGCATGGACTTCTGGTTCATCGGTTTCATCACAGCGCCCTCATCACAGTGGTTGCGACCAGCGGGATGCCCAACGGCATGGCGGCGCCGAAAAAGCCCGGCAGCGACCCGGTGCAATTACCCGCGCCGATCACCGGGCAGAACGTGTAGGTGATGGTGACGCGGACATGGGTGGTGCCCACCGCAGCGACTGCCACGTTGGCCGTGGTCAACCCGGACACTACGGCGCTGCCGACCTGGGCGGGCACGCCATACACCGCGACGTTTTTCGTCTGGGTCAACAAGGTGTTACTCAGGGCGATGCCGCCCAATGTAGAGTTCCAGGCCTGGCCGGCGACGAATCGATCGGCGTCACGGCTGGCCTGCAACAGCACGTTGTACTGGTAGAGCATGCGACCGAACTCACCGAAGGCCAGCAACAGCATCAGCACCAGGGGCAGCACCAGGGTGAACTCCACCAGCGCCACGCCTTGCTGGGCCTGCGGGTGTTTGAATTGAACAAGTCCCATGACGCCTCCTACGAGTCAGTGCTCGGATTGCCACTGCCGTTGAGGTAGGTTTTATAGAGCTGGATGATCTGCGGGCCGGCATCGCTGGACGGCGTGGGGCCCGGTACGCCATCGCCCTCACATTCCTGGACGAACTGGCCGAAGACCAGGGAATCCGTACCGCCACCATTCACCGGTTGCACGACGAAATAGCAGCCGAATCCCAACACGGGAATCGAGGTTGAACCGCCCTGCTTGCCGGTGCAGTTGCCGATCACGATTTTGAGCATCCGCCGTTCGAACACGCCATTGCTTTCACAACCGCTGCCGCTTCCGCCGACACAGGCGGCGACCTGGGTCCGCCAGTCGTTGTAATCCTTGATCGCCTCGCCGTCCGCCGAGAGATCGCCGTTGCTCGAGGTGACGACTTTTCCTTTGTACTTCGCCTTAGCGAGTGCATCGTCGTAAGTCATCGCCGGGGTACTCGACGAGGTCACCAGGTCCGGTGGGTAATCGGAGGAGCTGACCGGACCGTTGTAGATCCCGAAGCGGGTGTTCAAGCCCTGGGAAGTCGGGCCGGCCTTGTTGCCGGGTGCGGTCTGGACGTTATCACCAACATTGCGGCAGACTGACCCGCCGCCGGCCAGGTCTTCCCGAACCGCACTGCCGCCGGAGCCGAAATCGAGCAGTTGAAAGTTGCCAGGCCCGATGGGCGATGTATTGCCCGCCGCCGTCTTCAAGACCTGCAGGTCACCAAAGTGGTACCCCCAGAAATTGCCGGCCGCCGGGTTGTATTGGGCGGGGTCACCGCACACCATCAAGGGTGCCAGATCGCAAGGCGAGGTCGGGCTGGGACCGGCAGTGGCAATCGCCGCCACCCGTTTATTACCCAGACCGGCGCTGCCCATGGTCTGGACGAAACTCCAGAAAAACCCGTTCAGTTGATAACTCGATACCGACACCCGCACGTACTTGGCATCGGCAGGGCCGGGGTAAGAGAACGGGCCATAGACGCTGCTGGCCAGCTCGACCACGGCAAACGCCCCCGGATTGCCGGCGACGGCGGTGGCCAGTTCGGTGTTGCCCAAGGCCTGGGCGTTCTTGTTCAGCGTGTCCAGGGCTGCCACGCGGGTCGTGCTGGCCATGTTGAGGCCACCGGTGACCTGGCTCAGGGTCTTGGCCCCGCTCAAGGCTGCGGCATCCACCGCGTTCTGCAAACGCGTCTTGTTGAGCAGCATGTGGCCGCCATCCAGGGCCAACGCTGCCATCATGGAGATCGCCACCAAGGCAATCACCATCAATACACTCACTGCCCCTCCCTGGCGCCGTCCGATATCGGAATTCATCATCACGCCCTCGTCGACTGCATTGAGGATCGCCATCGCCTGGGAACCAGGCTGGTTCACGCCGCTCAGCGAAGGTTGATCACCTTGCTTTCAATGCCACGGATCACCGTCACCTCTGCGCTGTCCTGCGCCTTGACGACGCGTTGCACGATGGGCCGTGGTACCGGAGCGGCGGCTACCGCCATGACCGGTGGCGCTGGCGGTGCGACAGCCACGGCTTTCTTCTCCAGGTTCAGGGGGTTGCGCAAGGCCAGTTGCAGCTTGCCTTCGGTTTGCGCGGTGACCAGCGCCTCCGCTTCGACCGCCGTCATCTCCAGCGTCACGGCCCGCACCACCACCGGTTGGGTCTTGTCGGTGCCCGCGGTCTGGTCTACCGCCAGTACCCGCAGGTTTTCCAGGATCGTCCGGGACGTGGCGCTGTTACTGCCGGCACTGGTGGTCTTGGTCGCCAGCACATCGACCCGGTTACCCGGCAACAGGAACCCGCCGACGCCGACGACATCGTCGACCCGTACCGAGACGGCACGCTTGTCGGGCGCGATCAGCGAGGCCAGGGTGCTGCCCCCCAGGTGTTCGCTCAGACGCGCACCGCGCACGATATCGCCGCGCAGGATGTCGAACGTGGCGATCTTGCCCACGGCCTTTTCACTGGCGTCGAAGGCATCGTCCGGAATCGTATCCATCGGCATGCGTACGGTCGTGACCTGCTGGGCCTCGACCATTTGCCCGAAGGGGATTTCCACAGTGGCGACCACCACACTGCGCAGATGATCATCGGGGGTCGCATTGAGTCGCGCACTCAACCAGGAGTCGGCCATCCATGCAGCGCCAAGGCCCATTACCAGGGAAACGCCAATCAGCGGAAGCGTACGAGAGCTCATGTCGGTATCTCCGAATCAAAGAAAGTCGAGCTGAACGAAGTAGTTGTGCCAGGCCCATTCCAGCTCTTGCGGCATCAGGGGTCCGGAACCGCCCAGGTAGCGCTGGCGGTCGAGCGCCATGTTCAACAGGTCGCGGGGATGGCAAGGCACCAGGGGCATGCCCTCGCCGGCATACAACCGCTGCAATACATAACGCACCAACAGCGGGTCGTAAGGGACACCCAGGCGCTCGCATTCCTGGCGCCAGATGCGTTCGTATTCGTCGGGCTTGAGGTAACCGAACTGGACCTTGTAGCCAATGCGCCGCAGGAACGCCTCGTCGGCCAGCTCCAACGGATTGAGGTTGGTGGAGAACACCAGGACGAGGTCGAACGGCAGTTCGCAATGCCGGCCACCGCCCAGGTTGATGAAGTCGCGCTTCTCTTCCATGGGCACGATCCAGCGATTGAGCAACTCGGCCGGGGCCATGCGCTGGCGGCCCATGTCGTCAATGATGAACAGGCCATTGCTGGCCTTGAGTTGCAAGGCGGCCTGGTATTGACGGGTGAACGGATCGTAGCGGACGTCCAGCTGCTCCATGCTCAGCTCGCCACCGGTGATGACGATGGGGCGTTTGCAGCACAGCAGCCGGCGGTCGATGCCTTCGTTGAGCATCAGGTTGTTCGGTTGGCTGTTGTCATCCAGGCGCTGATGCACCTGTGGGTCGTAGATCTCGATCACCGACTCGTTGACGACAATGGCGTGGGGCACCCAGATGGCCTCGGCAAACAGGCGGATCAACCGGCTGCTGACGTAGGTCTTGCCGGTGCCCGCCGGGCCATAAATCATGATCGCCCGCCCGGAGTTCAGGGCCACGCCCAACTGGTCGAGCATGCCTTGGCTCAGCACCACGCCCGACAGGGCCCGCTGCATGTCGTTGGCGGTGATGCGGCCATGGTGGATGGTCTGGATCTTGATCAGGGAACGATAGGTGCTCACCGGGAACGGCGCCGCACCGATATAACCACTGCGGGCCAGGGCGTCCCGGGCAGAACTGCGGCCGCGTTCGGTCAGGCCATAACGCAGGGCCTGCACACTGGCCTGACCGATCTGGCCGAGCACCTCGACACGGCCATCCTTGCGCAAGAACGCCAGGACTTCCTCCAGCACCGCGCCGGTCAGCGCCAGCCGTTCGACCAGCCGCGGCATGTCCAGCACACCGGCGTCATGCAGGTGCTTGCACACCAGTTCGCCAAGAAAACTGTCGGTCAGGCCGGTGTCGCGAATCGTGCAAGGCTGGGGCGCCAGGCGTTGTACCGCCTCCCGCTCACTGGGATAGGCATCACTATCGTTGATGACGTGCATGACTAGACTCCCCAGCCGCCGGCAACCAGTTGCCAATAGACGCTGTTCAATGTGCCGATCAGGATCGCAATCGAATAAGGAAAGGGTTTGCCGGCCACTTCGTCCGAAGTAGGCGCCAGGTAGGACTGGGCCCGAACGATCAGCCAGTAACGCCCGAGGGTTTGCAGCAGTTGTCCGCGGGCCAGGACAATCAGAAATCCGCACACGCCGCCGGCGATCAGGCTGAACAGTGCGGCCCACAATGCGTAGTGGAACGGCAGGAAGCTGCCGACCATGGTCATCAGCTTGACGTCACCGGCCGCCATCCCACCCACCGCGTACATCGGCAGGAACAGCCCGAAGCAAATCAGCATGCCCAGCAGGCTGTCGCCCAAGCCACTGATCCCGCCCGTGTAGACCTGACCGGCCAGCCCCAGGGCGAGCCCCAGAAGGACCAGTGAGTTGGGGATACGGTGGCGGAGCAGATCGCTTACCACCGCCACACCCAACAGTCCCAGCAGTACTAATGTCGATACCAGCAATTCCATGGACATGGCGCGTCTCCCGGTTGCAGTTATCGTTAGCAGGCAACGTTGCTGTTGACGACCTGGCAGAGCGCCCGGATCTTGGTATCCACCGCACCGCCCAAGAGGACGAATGCCGCTGCCACCAACACCGTGATCAAGCCACCCGCCACCGCGTATTCCACGATGGTCAAGCCTTCTTCATCTTTGGCGAACCGGCGGATCGAAGTTCTGATTGTGTGCAGAGTCATTTTATTTACCTCACATTCGGAAGTAATACGGCCATGAACTTAGTTGTGGGGACAGCGCCAAGTCCATTTGAAATATTCGTTGTACTCACTGCAAAAGAGTCGCAAGCGTGATTCCGTGAAAGTTGCCGTGTCCCCTATCGCAAAGCGTTGAGATCAGCAGGCAACGTTGCCGTTGACGGCCTGGCACAGCGCACGGATCTTGGTATTCACGGCACCGCCCAGCAGAACAAAGGCAGCGGCCACCAATACGGTGATCAACCCACCGGCCACGGCGTATTCCACAATGGTCAGGCCATCTTCATCTTTGGCGAACTTCCGTACCGAAGCCTTGATAGTTTGAAGAGTCATTTCGCGCACCTCATCGGGGTTGTTTTTCAAGGGCAGGACATTGCGAACTGCCTGATGCAACCCTAGTCAGGAGGCCGGCGTAGCCGTTAGGAGGATTTTGCACATCGCTAGGATTATTTTGCGCAAGGTCATCCGCTGGGGCCGTGGGAGCCGTTGCGATGGAATGGCGATAAAAATGTGATTTTTGATAAGAATTTATTCGGCGCGGTAATAGCACATTGACGATACTTCCGGCTAAAGGGCAGGAAGAACCACTGAGTAGGCACATGACGTCGAATCTGACCGGAAAGCCAAGGTTGTTGTGGTTCGATCTGACTCACGATCGGTCCACGAAGGAACTCGCCATCCAGTTCGAGCAAGCCTGCCATTGCACGCAGGCCAACAACACCATGCTGCCGGGTGGAGAGCAGGTCGACATGATCTGCATTCACTTCGACCGACCGGACACCCCGGGCCTGAGGCGTTTGCTGGAGATCAAACGGACCGTGCCGACCATCCCCATCACCATGTTCACCGTGCAGCACTCCGAAGAGCTGGCGGTCTGGGCCATGCGCTCCAATGTCTGGGAATACATGGTCCTGCCCCTTTCAGCCACCGAAAGAAAGCGCTACCTGACAGCGGTGGTGCAATTATGCGAGTTGCGACGCAATATCGGCGGCCGGGGCAAGACGTCGTTGATCGACCACTCCCCCTCCCTGCCGGACAGCATCCGCCTGACCTCCGGCCACCAGAAACACCAGGCCCTCAACCACATCCTGTTGTACATCGACCAGCACTTTCGCGAAAGCATCGATCAGCGTGACCTGGCCAAGCGTTGCGGCATGACCACGTTTCGCTTCAGCCGCCTGTTCAAGGAGGCCAATGGGCTGGGCTTTACCGACTACGTCCTGAACAAGCGCATGAGTTTTGCCAAGGAACTGCTCGATAACAGCGAAATGCCCATCACCAGCATCGGCTATGAAGCCGGCTTCAAGGATCCGTCCTACTTCGCTCGCGCTTTCAAACAGTACGCCAGTTGCACGCCCAGCGAATACCGCCTGGCGCGACAGGTGCGCACGACGGTCGTCACGCCATCGGTGCCGGAGGAAACGAGCACGGCAACGCTTGAGAGCCTGGTACACAGCTTGGAGGGGTGATGAGCATCTTGATACGGAGACTGGCGTTCAGGCTTTCAAGGGGCGAGCTTTCTTCTCTCGATAGGGACTGACAAGACAATGCTGGTGCGCGTCTCTCCGTACGCGTTGATATTGGCAATGATCGCCTCGATTTCAGCCATCGATTTGGCATAGATCCTGATCAGGTAGGAATCGTTACCCGTGATATGCAGGCACTCAACGACTTCGGGAATGTCCTGGAGCGTCGCTATCAATTTGGCTTTCGCCGGCTTGAGAGTGGTGATGCCGACGACAGCAGAGATGCCGTACCCCAACTTGGCGGGGTCCAACTGGGCGCTATAGCCCTTGATGACCCCGGAGTCTTCCAGTTTGCGTAACCTGTCAGTGGTGGCAGGAATAGAAAGACCCGCGTGCTTGGAAAGTTCCGTGATGGAAATGCGGCCACAGTCCTGTACCTTCCCCAGGATTTTTATGTCTATACGGTCCATGTTCGTTTCTCTTGGTAAGAACTGTAAAATTTAATGAAAAGCCCGCGTTTTTCATTAAAAAAATCATGCACCAAAATAAAGCAGAGTGCTAGCCTATTTCTTGCCTGAAAAGCCTGAAAAGAATCCGGGCATCAATAGCCCTCCTCGTTAACATGACGCACTGCATAATAAAATATTCTCTCCAGGGATGGTGTTCGTATGGAAGATGAGAAAATAAAGTGTGGAAAAAAGTCTCATCCGTTGGCCCAGCATGTTGGAACGCAAGTCCTAGATCTGGGTAATTTCAAAAGGGATCAGCTGCTGATGTACCTGATGGGCGTCTGCCTCTTTTCGGTGGGCGCCAAGTGCTTCATTATCAGCCAACTGGGAACCGATCCTTTAGATGTCCTGATCATTTCGATAGATAAGCTACTTGCCTTCGGAATGGGCGCATGCTCGGCCATTGTCTCCTTGTTCTTTCTAATATGGTGGATGCTCTGGAATAAAAAATACCCTCCGATCAGCCCATTCATCACCACCACGCTGACAGGCCTGCTGATTGACTTATGGTCGGTGCTGGGAATGGGCGAGTACTTGATTGCCAGACTCAATGAGTACACGTTACTGGCGCTGGGACTGATCCTGTGTGCCTACTCGTCTGCGTTGATCATTATGAGCGGTATCGGCATCAGAATCATGGATCTGGTGGTATTGACCATGGTTTCCAAATGGGGCTGGTCATTCACCAAGGCCAAAATGATCATTGAAATTGGCATCTTTTCAAGTGGCTGGTTGCTGGGAGGTCCTTTTGGCCTGGGAACAATTGCCTTCTTGTTGGTCATCGGCCCACTTATTCAACCGTTCATGAACATGAATACCCGGCGTTTCTCACTCAAGAACCACGGGTTGATACGCGCCTCGTCCGTTTACTGATTACAACAAAATGACTGCCACTTATGGCGGCTGGATCGTTTCGCCTCAATTTTTTGACCGATGATGTTGTTGGCAACTTTCGCAATGAGGAAATGAGAGATGGACACTACAAAAAATAAGAACTGGACCTTGGAAAGCACCCCGGCAAAACTGGAAGAACTACTTCCTGGGGGGGCTGTAAAGTGTCATCTTTCACCGCGCAACTGTGTCATCCAGGAGGGCAAGTTAGGTTTTTGCAAGGTTCGCGGAAATCGAGGCGGCCGACTGGTTACATTGAATTACGGAAAAGGCGTTCACAGCACTGAAGAGACGATCGAAACCGAGGCGGTCTTCCACTTTGCCCCCGGCGAGCGAATCCTTTCCCTGGGCAACATTGGTTGCATGCTCAACTGCGGTTACTGCCATAACTGGAAAACCTCGCAAGCCAAGTATGTCACCGACAAGGATGTGTATTACTACACCCCGGAGCAGGTCGTGGAAACCGCGCTCAAGCACGGGATACGCGTCCTCTCCTGGACGTATAACGATCCTGTGGTATGGCATGAATTCATCCTCGACACGGCAAAACTGGCCAAGGAAGCAGGCCTGATCAACCTGTATAAATCAGCCTTTTTCATCAGTGAAGAAGCCATTGATGAATTGTTGCCGGTCATTGATATTTTCTCGATTTCGCTCAAATCGATTTCCCCCGAATACTATCGGAAAGTCACCACGGGCTGGGTTGAGCCGGTCCTGGCAGGTATCAAGAAAGTCTACGACGCCGGAAAATATGTTGAAGTCAGCACCTTGATGGTGACCGACATCAGCGACGATGAAGACACGGCCAGAAAAATCAGCCAATGGGTATTGGATGAACTGGGTCCGAACGTGCCCCTGCACTTCGTGAGATTCCACCCCGATTACAAAATGAGCAATAGCGTTCGAACGCCGGTGGACAGGCTACTGAAGGCTCGGGATGTCGCCCGGAGCATGGGCGTCGAGCATGTCTACCTGGGGAATGTGAATGATGTCGAAGGTACCAATACCAGTTGCAATAACTGTAACGCCCTGCTCGTTACCCGCTACGGCCTGAACGCCGAAATCATCGGCCTGGACAGTAAAGGCTGCTGCTCCCGGTGCGGCCATGATGCGCATTTCAAATTGCTGGGCGAATGCAAAGCCAGTACGCCGGTCGGGATGCAAGAGGATGCGCTGTCTGCTTACGAGAAGCGAAAATTCGAGTGGCACGGAGATATCGTATCGCTGCACGCTCAGGTGCTGAATACCGAAGACTTCGAACAGACCGTCTACCTGCGCCGCAACTATACCGACGGGCGCAACAGCGATTGGAAATCACTGACATTGCGCCCGCATGAAAGCTATCGATTCATTATCGCCAAGGCCCGAATCGATGAGTCGGGGCCTGAGGTCTGGCTACCCGACGGAGTGAATTCAAACCTTCATGAAGTATTCGACAGGGCTCACTTCCCAACCGAGTCGATCGAAGAGATTGGTATTTCGCAAAACGACATTACGCCGACCATTGGCTATGAGGGCAAGCAGAACATGTACGAACAGGTCATCAGAATGGTGACCCAGGCATGAACGTATCCACCGAAATACTTCATATCAAAGTCGATGACCGAGAGGCTTACCCCTCGGTCACACCGATTTATCAATGCAGCGCCTTCAGTGCTGACTCGGCATTCTTCTATTCGAGAAAGGCCAACCCCAATGTGACTGAGTTGGAACAAGTGGTCGCGTCCCTGGAAGGGAGCGAATACGCATTGGCCTACAGCACCGGGATGAGCGCCATCTACATGGTGTTGGAACTGTTGAAACCGGGCGGGTCACTGGTTATCAACAAATACATCTATGGCTGCTCCTACAAGCTGTTCCAGCGATACGCTGCACGTATCGGCGCACAGTTGACGATCCTGGATCTCACTACAGAGACTGGGTTGAAGGCGCTGCCATCCAACGTCGACATGGTCATTTTTGAAACACCGACCAATCCTTTCCTGAAAGACATTGATATTCATGGGGTCAGCAAAACAGTCAAACAAATCAATCCAGACGCCCTGGTGATTGTCGACAACACGTGGGCCACGCCGATCTACCAGAAGCCGCTGAACTTTGGCGCCGATATCTCACTGTACAGTGCGACGAAATACTTCTCCGGGCATAGCGATGTCATGGGGGGACTGGTGCTCGTCAACGACCAGGCGATCTATAACCGCCTGCTCGAAGGTCGCTTTTATTCAGGTTCGATATTGACCCCCAATAGCGCATGGTTGCTTCGTCGAAGCATGCAGACGTTCACCCTGCGCATGGAGAAACACAGCCATACGACCTTGAGCATGCTCAACTACCTGCGAGAACTGCCATTTATCGAGCATGTCTATTACCCACGCATCGATGGCACGCAGCTGACGGGTTATGGCGGCATTGTGTTTGTCGATATACGGCCCGACCTGGTGCCCTTTTACAAAACCTTCACCAGCGCCCTCAAATGGTTTGGCACCGGCACGGGAATGGCCTGCGTGACCTCGATGGTCGCGCAGCCGTTCAGTGGTAGCCATGCCTCGATGACGGAACAGGAAAAAGCGGACATGGGCATTGGAAAGGGCCTGGTTCGATTGTGCTTTGGCCTGGAAGACCTCGAGGATCTGAAAGAGGACTTGCTGCAAGCATTCGAAGCCATGGAAAACAAGGCTGACCAGGCAAGCTCACTCAATCCTGCGTAGCGGTAGTCATGAGCAACGGGCGCCCAAAACGCTCGTTGCTTTTTTATGGAGAAGCGAGCGTGCCCAACGCAGTCGAAAATACGCTATTCGAACACCCTGTCCTCAATGTTATCCATCTTCTGAATACGATTGCCCAGGAAAACCCAGCGGCTATATCACTGGCCTCCGGGCGACCTGACGACGAGTATTGCGATCCCGCGCTCATCGACAAGGGCTTGGCCCGCTATCGACAACATGTCGCCAGTACCGAACTCTCACTGGCAACCCTGCTTTGCCAATATGGAAAAACCTCCGGGATCATCAATGAAATAGTCGCCGACTACCTATACATAGATGAAGCGATAAAAATTTCCAGTCCCGAAAATATCGTGGTGTGCATGGGCTTCCAGGAAGCTTGCACCTTGACGCTCTTATCGCTCTTTGAGGGAGGCGGTATTTTACTGGTGCCAGATCCGGTGTTTTCCGGGATCACAGGTATCGCAAAACTGCTGGGCATAAAAATGCTCCCCGTTCCAATGGCGACCTTTCTCAATCCAGCCGCCCTGCGCAAGTTGGTTGAAGATCTTGAATCCAAAGGGGAAAAAATACGGGCACTGTATGCGATTCCAGACTTTAGCAATCCTACTGCCGACAGCCTGTCCTATCCCGCCAGACAGGCAATGCTCCGCTTAGCCAATGAACTGAATTTCTTCATCCTGGAAGACACTGCATACCGCTACTTCCGATACGAGGGAGATGAGATTGCGTCGATGAGATCGATGGACAGCCGCCGAGTATTCCTGCTCGGCTCGTTTTCCAAATCGATTTTCCCGGGCTTGCGCATGGGCTATGTAGTTGCTCCGGAAGGCGCAGGAGTCATGCCTTTCAGCACGAGGTTATGCAAGGCCAAAAGTTTGATCACGGTCAATACCCCAGCCCTGTGCCAGGCAATCGTTGGCGGTTTACTGATCGAAAACAATTACTCGCTGAAGGACCTGAACCAACCCAGAGTATTGTCTTATACGCAGAAGAGGAACCACATGCTTGAATGCCTTGAGCGCGCATTTCCATCCGAAGGCGATTCCCAACGAACCGTCAGCTGGAATCATCCCGTGGGTGGCTTCTTTATCAATGTGCACCTGCCTTTTGTCTTCGGACAGGCTGAAATGAACGAGTGTGCCAGGCACTTCAAGGTCATTGTATTCCCCACCTCCTTGTTCTCATTGACGAACGAAGGGGTCAATCAGGTCAGGTTGTCGTTCAGTAATGCGACAGCCACACAAACCACACAGGCGATAGGTCGTTTCAAAGCCTACGTTGAGTCCAAAGTGGGTAAAGTCCCCTTTTGACTTCGAAGGGGACCGATTCACCGAAGGGGAAACTTCTCAGGCTCCCGTGGCCAGCATGACGCCGGTTGCCACTTGGTACGCCCCTAGCAGACTGATGGTTGCCCCGGAGAAGTAATTGATCAATTTAATCTTCGACTGGGCGATCCTGGCCTTGAAAATGGAGGAGAAGCCGCTCAATCCCAGCCACCAGACGGCCGAGCCCAGAAATATGCCGGTCACCATGGGCAGCACTGAGTGCTGACTGCCCTGTTCGCTGGTCATGCCATCGCTCAGTGCGGCAAAAATCGCAATAAACGACAAAATGGTCATGGGGTTCGACAAAGTCAGGAACAGCGTGGTCGAGTAAGCCTTGAACATGTTGGCGCGCTCGCCCCCCATGGCGGTCGCATTGCTGTTAGATCGTATAGTCTGATAACCAATGTAGGCGAGGAACAGTCCTCCCAGAATACATAACCAGGGCTTGAAGCTGATGAGCGTCGCGATGATCGCGGTGATACCCAACGCACCTATGAACCCATAGATCGAATCGGCGGTAGCCGCTCCCAACCCTGTCGCAAAACCGGCTCTCCAGCCAAGCATGAGACTCCTTTGTATGCACAACAACCCGATGGGCCCCACAGGGGCCGCAATGCAAAGCCCAATGACCATCGATTTAACGAAAATCAACATAGATACACCTCCAGAATGGCTACTGGAAGGTTAGGAGAACGGCATTTTTTAAGAAATTAATTATTAATTTTCACACATGCTTTTCCGTTAATTTTGCATGTATTTCGCCAAACCTTCCGTCATTATTAAGGCAATAAGGCCCACGCCCTAAAAAACATGCAAATTGTTCGTTTAAAGCACCTGGGGCGGTCCAGCGCTGATTGAAATGGTTTTTTTCACAGGCATAAAAAAACGCCGCTCGATGAGCGGCGTTTTTTTGAATTTGGAGCGGGAAACGAGACTCGAACTCGCGACCCCGACCTTGGCAAGGTCGTGCTCTACCAACTGAGCTATTCCCGCAAATGGCGTCCCCTAGGGGACTCGAACCCCTGTTACCGCCGTGAAAGGGCGGTGTCCTAGGCCACTAGACGAAGGGGACACGCTGCCCGGAACACATGGTGTGTGTCCCAGTGCCCAGCACCGAACCCGAAGGTATCGTTTCTGGTTTCACTCAATCCTGCCCGAAAGCAAGATTGTTTAAAATTGGAGCGGGAAACGAGACTCGAACTCGCGACCCCGACCTTGGCAAGGTCGTGCTCTACCAACTGAGCTATTCCCGCATTGGCGTCCCCTAGGGGACTCGAACCCCTGTTACCGCCGTGAAAGGGCGGTGTCCTAGGCCACTAGACGAAGGGGACACACGTACAACATTCACTGCTTATGGCGCTTGGCTGAGTGCTTTACGCTGTAAGTGGCGCGCATTCTATGGATGGATTGAGGGGTCGTCAACCCCCAGATATAAATTTATTTAAATCAATGACTTCGACCGGTTTGAGGAGCAATTCGCAGATTTTGCCCGTCCAGTCTCTGACGCCTATATTCTGTCGCCCGCCAAGACGTTATAGTCGCGCCGGGCAAATAGTGGCAATGTGCATCTACGCTACTGTGCCTCTGGCCAGCAACACGCCCGTCTAATCTCGTCGTTCGGGCCTATGCGCTTAAAAGCCTAGCCACTACACTGATGTATGCGAACCCTATTAAAGAGGTCTTACCGGTGACACCACTCATGATCACCCTGCTTGTCGTAGCCGGGATCGCACTGTTGATCGCCATTGGCTACATGAACCATGTGGCGGAAAACAGCAAGCTGGAAAAGGCCCGCACCAAGGTTGAACTCAATGACCGCCTGCGTCGTTGCGGCGAGCTCACCGAGACCTTCCCCGGCCAGTTCATGACCCCGGCCCTGAAGCTGCTGATCACCCGTCTTGAAATCAATGTCTGCCAGCGCTTGCTGGGCATGGAGAAGACCAATGCCGCGGTGAAGGCACGCCTGGATGAATTGAACACCCTGGCGGCCCAGGGCGAATCGATCCCGGTGAACAATCCCCCGGCACCGATCCAGACCGAAGCCAAGGCCAAGGACGTGCGGTTCCTGCTCGAGGCCTTGCACGGCCAGATCACCCGCGCCGCCCAGGACGGGTTTCTGCCGCCGAACGAAGCCAAGCGCTGGATCCGCGAAGTACGGCACATCCTGGTGCTGCTGCACATCGAGTTCTTCAACAACCTCGGCCAACAGGCCTTGCAGCAGGAACAACCGGGGCAAGCTCGCCTGGCATTCGAGCGCGGCGTGCAATACCTGCGCAAGCAGCAGGAACCACAGGTCTATGCCGAACAACTGGCTTACCTCGAAAAACTCCTGGCCCGCGTCAATGCCATGGTCCTGGCCAGTACCAAGGCGGCCGAAGGTGAAGTCAACCAGTTGACCGAAGGTTTGAAGGAAGACGAAATGAACGATGAATGGAAGAAGAAGAAAGTCTACGACTGAACCTTATTGTGGCGAGGGGATTTAGCGAAACGTCGCACCGCCCCGCTGGGCTGCGAAGCAGCCCTACGTTATTAACTGACACACCGAATGTTCAGGTTTTTGGGCCGCTTCGCAGCCCAGCACAGGGCGGTGCGAGGTTTCGATAAATCCCCTCGCCACAGGTTATGGTACGTTACAACCTGAAATGCCCAACCATCCCCTTCAGCTCTACGCCCAACTGCGCCAGTTCAACGCTGGACGCGGCGTTGCCTTGCATCGCCAGAGAGGATTGATCGGCACTGGCGCGAATATTGGTGACGCTGCGGTTGATTTCTTCGGCCACCGAGCTTTGCTGTTCGGCTGCCGCGGCGATCTGCTGGTTCATCTGCTGGATCAACGATACGGCTGCCGCGATGCTGCCCAAGGCACTTTCAGTCTGTAGGGCATCGCTGACCGCCATCTTCACCAGCTCTCCACTGCTCTGGATCTGCTGCACGGAAGTCTGGGCGGCGGAACGCAAGGCACTCACCAACCGCTCGATTTCCTCGGTGGATTGTTGTGTGCGCTTGGCCAGGGCCCGCACTTCATCGGCCACCACCGCAAAGCCCCTGCCCTGCTCACCGGCGCGAGCCGCCTCGATGGCAGCATTGAGCGCCAGCAGGTTGGTTTGCTCGGCGACACTCTTGATCACGCTCAATACCGTGCCGATGTTCTGGATCTCGGCGCTGAGGCTTTCGATACTGGAACTGGCCGACGTGGCCGAGTCCGCCAACTGCTCGATACGCGCCATACTCTGGCGCACCACCTGCTGGCCACTTTCGACTTTGTCGTCGGCGGTCTGCGCCGCCTGGGCCGCTTCCTCGGCATTGCGCGCCACATCGTGCACGGTAGCGGTCATCTGGTTCATGGCCGTGGCAACCTGTTCGGTTTCCTCTTTCTGGCTGCTGACTTCCAGATTGGTCTGTTCGGTCACGGCCGACAATGACTGAGCGGAACTGGCCAGCTGCTCGATACCGGACTGCAACCCACTGACGATATTGCTCAGCCCGGCCCCCATCTGCTGCATGGCCAGCATCAACTGCCCGATTTCATCCCGGCGCGTCACTTCGACCGTTGCACTCAAGTCCCCTCCGGCAATTTGCTGGGCGACACGGATGACGCTGCGCAATGGCGCCACGATCAGTCGGGTGATGACCCAGGCCGCAATCAACCCTACCAGCAACGCCAGGGCCGACGAACCGACGATCAACAACGAATTCTTTTTCAACTCGGCCTGCATGGCCTGATCTTCGGCCGCATAGGCCTGGTCAACCCGATCCACTACCTGGGCAGCCCGTTCACGCAACTGCCCGGAGATGACCTTCTCCTGGGCCAGCAGGCCGGTATATTCGGCAAGTTTCTCGTTGAACCCGGCGATGTGCCCAGCCACTTCGTTGATGACGGTCTGGTAGCCCGGGTCTTTGATCGCGGTCTTGAGCACTTCGGCCTGCTTCATCGCCTGCTCGGCCTGTTCGATCTGGCCCTGCCCGGCTTCTTCACTGCCTTTGCGGGTCTGATCGAGGCGCACCCGCGCCTCATTCATGGCCACCAGCATCAACCGCGACACCTCGCTGACCTGGTTGGCTTGTTCGACGAATTCGGCGCCCTCCTTGCCCTGGGTGTCTTTCAACGTGTAGGTGCCATCATCCGCCAACCCCGCCCGCAACACATCCAGGTTATTCGCGACGCTGGACACCGACCAACTGGCCATCTCCAGCGCCAGGTCCTTGCTCTGGCTCAATCCGACGAACTCGTCGAACGCCTTGCGATACGCCACCAGGGCCTGTTCCACATCGTTCATCACCGGCACATTGGCAGCCGACTGTGCCTTGAACTCGTTTGCCTTGGCGATCAAGCTGTCGACGCCCTGGTGCAGGGCATCGACCGTCTTGGGATCGGAGCGCAGTGCATAGTCCTGTTCGAGCAGCCGGATCTTGAGCAGCTCGCTACTGAACGATGACATCTGCTTCAAGCCATCGAAGCGTTGGCTAATGGTTTGCAAGGACCAGACGCCGATGGCTGCCACGACTGCCGTGAGCAGTAGCACCATGACAAACCCGATCCCCAGCTTCTTTGCCATACCCAGGTTGGCAAAACGTCTTTGCACGGCCGAAATCATTGCGCTCAGTCCTCTGCCAGTGTGTGTAATCGCAGATTCGCAACGAGACGCCCCATCGCACAAGATGCTGACGTCGGAATAATGGCAAAAAGCTACGGCTCCGTCGTTTTCAGAACACTTGAGGTCGATCCAGACCCGTGGCCCGGAAGAACGCCAACGCCCGGGAGTCCCGGGCATAGGCCACGTTGATCCGTAGCCAGTCACTGTCGACACCCGAAGGGCTGAACGCTGTACGCGAAGACAGCAGCACGCCGAACCGCTTGGCCAGGCGCTGTAATCCAGCGTAGTCGCACATGGGCGGACGTGCCCAGATGAACAGCCCACCGGCCGGTTTGCCGAAGACGGTCCAGTCGGCGTCCTCCAGTACCTGGAGCACCGCAGCCATTTCGGTAGCCAGGCGTTGCCGCTGGCGCTGGATCAGCTTGCGGTAGGCGCCGTTGGCCAACAGGCCGGCGACAACCGACTCGCAGAACCGCGAACCGCCCATGCTGGTGATCGCCTTGACCTTGCTCAAGCGCTCGATGATCGCAGCCCCGGCCACCACGAAACCGACCCGCAGGGAGCTGCTCAGGGTTTTCGAGAAACTGCCCACATAAAGCACATCGGCATCCAGCGCTGCCAAGCGGGTCCGTGTTGTGCTCTGGAAGTCGGCATAGACGTCGTCCTCAATCACCAGCACCGAATGCTTGCGGGTCAACTGCAGCAGCCGCTGGGCCACGGCCGGCGCCAGGCAGCTGCCGGTGGGGTTGTGACACGCGCTGTTAATGAACAAGGCGCTGGGCCGGTGGGTCGCCAACAACGTTTGCAACGCGTCGACATCCGGGCCCCGTGGGGTCCTGGGCAACTCGATCATGTCGATCCCATGGAGCCTGAGCAGCTCGAACAGCCCCGAATAACCGGGGCTTTCCACCACGACGCAACAGCCCGGCCGCAGCAGCGTCCGCACGATCAGGTCCAGGCCATGGGTCGCCCCTGTCGTGGTCAGGATGAGGTTTTCATCCACATTGATATTGAGCTGCTTCAAACGCCTGGACAGTTGCTCGCGCAAGGCGGGCAACCCCAGCGGCGTGCTGTAATTGAACAGCCCCGCCATGTCGGTGCGCGAGACCTGGCGGATCGCATAGGCCAGGTCATCGCTTTCGCGCCAACGTTCAGGCAATCCGCCACTGCCCAACTTCAATTCCCACTGTCCATTGTCGGTTGAATCGGCCCGGGGACATTGCACCTCATCCGACACGCCTCTGCCGGAAAGTCCGGGTCTGATCGAAGAAGGTGATGCGACGAAAAAACCCGAGCCATGGCGGGAGGCCAATATCCCTTGGGCAACCAGGCGTTCACACGCTTCATTGACGCTGGACTGGCTGAGCAGATTTTCCCGCGCCAATTGGCGAATGGAAGGTAGACGGGTCCCCGGTTGCACCCCAGCCTGTCGAATCCAGCCGGCCAGCGCATCGACAATTTGCTGCACGACAGGCACCAGGGCCTGCCGGTCGATTCTCAACTCCATGAGTAACCAAGCTCCTAAGCGATTGTTTTATTTCCAGAAACAGTCGGTTTTCCGATGGCAGTTAAGCACAGGGTGCCGCCGGACGATGTACGACAACGTCGTCAAAAGGGCCGATTCTCACGCCTTGAAACACATTGACGGGCCGATCCAGGGAATTTCCAGCAGCCCAAGAAAAAGCCCGCGACAGGCGCGTAATGCTGTTCACTTAAGCATTTGAGTCCAAGCCGGGCTTTCTAGAAAATCCGATACCAGTCCTCTGGTATCGGATTTTTTATGCCCATTCA